>JBKJSC010000028.1:0-8689 GCA_046593035.1 Limisphaerales bacterium
CAACCTCGCGTCGGTGGTGACGCCCGTGTTGGTGAACCAAGCATATCCCGTCCCGGCGGGTTCCCGCCTGATCTCGGAAAGCATTGCCCCCGCGAATGGCGCGATTGATCCCGGAGAAACCGTGACGGTTTCGTTGTCGTTGACCAACATTGGCAATGGCAATACGGCGAATCTGATCGCCACGTTGCTGGTGACAAACGGCGTCACGGCACCGAGTGGCGCGCAAAGTTACGGTGTGCTGGCCACTAATGGTCCGGCACTGGCGCGATCCTTCACGTTCACGGCCACCGGGACGAATGGCGGCACCGTTCTCGCGACGCTGCAACTCCAGGACGGGGTTACCAATCATGGAACGGTCACCTTTGCGTTCGGTTTGGGTGGGGTGACGACGCTGGCGAGCACGAACGAAATTTTGGTTCCCGGTCTGCTCACCAATGGAGTAACCGCCGGGCCAGCCTCGCCCTATCCGTCCACCATGGTGGTTTCAAATCGGGTCGGCATTGTGAACAAAGTCACGCTGACGTTGATCAATCTTCATCATGCTTACCCAAGTGACATTGATGTTCTCCTGGTCAGCCCGACCGGCGAAAATGCAATGGTGATGTCCCACGCGGGCACCGGGGTGGGCGTCACGAATCTGACGCTGACCTTTGACGACACATCTCTGTTTGCATTGCCCGAATTTACCGGGTTAACAAATAATACGTACCGTCCCTCGGCTTATTTTATTCGCGACCGCAACCCGGTCAACTTCACCAATGGGCCAGCCGGGCCTTACGGGACAAATTTGGCGGCCCTCAACGGCGTGAACCCGAATGGGACGTGGGCTTTGTATGTCATGGATGATGCCATTCTCGATACCGGTAGTATTGCTGGCGGGTGGAGCCTGACGATCGCCACCGTCGTTCCAGCGAACCCCACCGCCGGTCTGGCAGTGGGCCTCAGCAGCGCGCCCAACCCGGTATTCGTGGGCAGCAATCTGGTCTATACGGTTACGGTTACCAACATCGGGCCAGATACGGCCACGGGTGTGTTGATTACGAATCTGCTGCCGAGTGGCGTCACCTTTATTTCCGCCACGTCCACCAACGGTGCCGTTGCGGTGTCAGGCAACAAGGTTACGTGTACCGTCGCGTCATTGCCCATCTACGCGGTGGCCGCACTGAACATCACCGTGGTTCCCAACCTTGCCGGGAGCATCACCAATATCGCCAGCGCTTTTGGCAACGAAAATGACTTAAGCCTGGCCAACAACACCGCCGTTGTGATTACCACGGTCAATCCGAATGCCGACCTGTCGGTCAACTTAGTGGACAGCCCGGATCCGGTTGCCCTCGGCAACAACTTGACCTACACCGTTAGCGTCACCAACAGCGGCCCCTCCACTGCCATCAGCGTTACTGTGCTGGACACGTTGCCGGGCAGCGTGAACTTTGTTTCAGCAGTTGCCTCACAAGGCACTGCCACCCGGTCGGGTTCAACGGTGACGGCCAATTTGGGCAGCTTGGCCAGTAACGCCACCGCTACTGTGACGATCGTGGTGACGCCGACCGTCATCGGCACCATCACGAACTTGGCCACGGTGTCCACAACCGTGTTCGATCCGAACCTGACCAACAATACTGCTGTGGCGGTCACCACCACAGTGAACCCGTCGGCTGACCTTGCCATTTCGATTGCAGACGCGCCCGACCCGGTCATAGTCAGAAGCAATCTGGTTTACACCGTTGCGGTCACCAACATCGGGCCTTCCACGGCGACTAGCGTGAATGTGACGAACACGTTGCCGGCGGGAACGACCTTCCTTTCCGTCAGCACCTCGCAGGGCACGGCGGCCAACGCGGGCGGTGTCATCAGTGCCAGCCTCGGCAGCATTGCCAGTGGCGCGAATGCGACGGTGACAATCACAGTCAGTGCGCCAACGACGGCCGGATCGATCACCAATATCGCGAGCGTTACTTCGACGGGCATTCCTGATCCGAATCCGGCGAACAACACGGCTCAGGCGGTGACTGTCGTCAAGAATCGTTCGATCGATATCGTCGCGGTCCTCGCCACGGTGACTGCGGAAAGCTTCAGCCCGCGGAACGGCGCGGTGGATCCGGGCGAAACAGTCACCGTGAGTCTGGCCTTGCGTAACAAGGGCGATGTGCCGACGGCCAATTTGGTGGCCACCTTGCAGGCGGTCACGGGCGTGACGGCACCGAGCGGCCCGCAGAATTACGGCGTTCTCGGTGCGGGTGGCGCTTCGGTGGCGCGGTCGTTCACCTTCACGGCCAGCGGCACCAACGGCGGTGTCGTCGCGGCCACTCTCCAGTTGGACGATAATGGAACGAACCACGGCACGGTGACGTTCATCTTCAACTTGGGTCTCTTCACGACTTACGCGAACACCAACGCCATCACCATCAATGACAATGCGGCGGCCACGCCGTATCCGTCTCCGATCACGGTTTCCGGTCTGGCCGGCACCCTCATGAACGTGTCGGTGACTCTCAGCAATTTGTCGCACAGTTTCCCCGATGACATCGATATCCTGCTCGTCGGGCCGTCCGGTCAAAAGGTGATCTTGTGGTCCGACGCTGGCGGAGGTTTGGTGTTAAACAACGTGACCGTGACGTTGGATGATTCGGCGGCTACTCCATTGCCGGACAACCCTACGTTACCCAGTGAAGCAATCAAAACCGGCACCTACCGGCCGGCCAATTATCCCAGCACCACGAATGATGTGTTTGCCGCGCCCGCACCCGCCGGACCGTATGGCAGCACGTTGTCCGCCTTCAATGGTACCAACCCGAACGGCGTTTGGTCGCTCTACGTGATGGACGACGAGGCCGGGGACATCGGTGTCATTTTCGGCGGCTGGAGTTTGAAGCTCACGACCATCTCGACGGTTAATCCCTCGGTTGAACTGGCGCTGGGCCTGACCGCTTCCACCAACTCGATCACCACTACAAGCAATCTGACTTACACGCTGGCCGTTACCAACAACGGGCCCAACACGGCCACGAGTGTGACCCTCACCAACTTGCTGCCGAGTACGGTCACCATCGTTTCTGTCACTGCCAGCCAGGGAAGCGTCACCACTAACGGCAGCACCTTGACCTTTGCACTGGGCACGCTGTTGAGCACCGCCAACGCGAACGTGTCCATCGTTGTTTCGCCGAACACCGCTGGCTCCATTATCAACAACGCGGGTGTGACGGCGGCGGAAATCGAACTGGACGCCGCCAATAACGTCGCCAGCGTCGTGGTGGCGGTAAATGCACCGGGCGCCGCCTCGCTGGGCAGTGGCACGGTGACGGCGGGCAAGTTCAGTCTGACCCTGACGGGGGAGGTGGGCGCAACCTACATCCTCCAATTCTCCAGCGATCTGACGAACTGGACAACCATCGCCACCCACTTCATGACGAGTACGACGTGGAGCTTCACGGACAACGGATCTTTGGGGGTGAATTACCGCTTCTATCGTGCCATTCGCCAGTGACCGACCCAGGTGTTGGTTTGGTCTGGGGTAATGCAGCCGCTTGAAGGCCTTTGAGTATTGATGCGATCGGAAGCGGTGGTTTTATTGTTTCGTTTGGCTGCCGAGTCGGATATTTTGATTTTTATGTTAAGCACTTTAGCCCGGAAAATTGCTATCTTGACTGGCAACGGAAGGCGTCTAACGGGCGACTCTTCGGATCGGCAATGCGGTTGGAAGCTTGAAATTCCGGTTAAATTCAAACCTGATCAAACCAAAAAACAACTTTTTAATCACGCAAGCGAGTTTTGATGGAGAACAATTGTTGTTCAGGGAACCGATGAAACAAGGTATTTGTATGAAATTCCGTCCGTACCGCGCGACCGGATCGACGGCTTCACTCTTTGCAGTGTCGTGCGCAATTCTTTTTTTTCTATTTATCAGCTCTGCCCGGGCGGCGGAAAGACAAGTGGTGCGGGGTCACGTGCCGGCCGTCTTGGCACGCCTGGCGCCAGTAGATCCCTTGCCAAATACGAATATTCTGCGCCTCGCAATCGGTCTGCCGTGGCGCAACCGGGAATCCCTCACCAACTTCCTACAGCAGGTCTATGACCCCTCCAGCCCTAACTTTCGGCAATATCTGACGACCGAGCAATTTACCGAGCAATTCGGTCCGACCGTGCAGGATTATCAGGCGCTCGTCGAATTCGCGAAGTCCAAAGGACTGACCGTGACTGTGCAGCATCCCAATCGCGCGGTTTTGAGCGTGGAGGGTACGGTTGCCAACATTGAGAACGCTTTCCAGTTGACGATGCGGGTGTACCAGCATCCGAGCGAAGCCCGCACGTTTTATGCGCCGGATGTCGAACCTTCGCTCGACCTGGCGGTGCCCATTTTGCACATTAGCGGCCTCGACACCTACAGCCTGCCACATCCCAATTATAAACATGCACCAGCCATTCTCTTGCCAAATGTCACGCCCAACGCTGGCTCTGGGCCCGGCGGTAACTATATCGGGAATGATTTTCGGGCGGCATATGTGCCAGGCACAACGCTCACCGGTGCGGGGCAGACCATCGGATTGGTTCAGTTTGACGGATATCTTGCCAGCGATATTACGGCTTACGAAACCCTCGCCGGACTGCCCAACGTCCCCTTGACGAATGTTTTGATTGATGGAGCCACCGGGGCACCCAGTGGCAAAGGCGGAGAAGTCGAGGTTTCATTAGACATTGAGATGGTCATCTCAATGGCACCAGGACTAGCCCGGGTTTACGTTTATATGGCACCCAACCCGAGCCCTTGGGTTGACCTGCTCAGTCGCATGGCCAATGACAACCTGTCCAAACAACTCAGTTGCTCGTGGGGCGGTGGTGGTCCTGACGCGACGGCCGAAGGGATTTTTCAGCAGATGGCGGCGCAGGGGCAGTCTTTCTTTAACGCGACGGGCGACTTCGACGCTTTCACCACGCCGATCGAGTTCCCGTCAGAAAGCCCCAATATCACCCAGGTTGGCGGCACGACCTTGACGACTACAGGTCCGGGCGGAGCTTGGGCATCAGAGACGGTTTGGAATTGGGATAAACTGGGCAGTCCGGGTATCGGCAGCAGCGGCGGGATCAGCACCTTCTTCCCCATTCCGTTCTACCAACAAGGCATCAACATGGTCACCAACAAAGGTTCGACGACCATGCGCAACGTTCCTGACGTCGCCTTGACTGCGGACAACGTTTACGTCATCGCGGACAATGGCACGGGGTATCGGGGGGTGGGCGGCACCAGTGTCGCGGCACCCTTGTGGGCGGGATTCACCGCACTTGTCAATCAACAGGCCGCAGCCAACGCTCGACCACCGGTTGGTTTTATTAACCCGGCCATCTATGCCATCAGCAAGGGTTTGAATTATGCCGCTGCTTTCCACGACACCACCACCGGCAACAACACCTCGTCCAAAAGCCCGAACCTTTTCTTTGCCGTCCCCGGTTTTGACCTCTGCACGGGGTTGGGCACCCCCGGGACCAACCTGATCAATGCCCTGCTGCCAACCGACCAGCTGATCACGTATTACAGCAACGATTTTCAGAACCTCGTTGGCCCTGAGTGGTCGAGCGCCAATCGGGACATTACTCCGGTTGGCGGAAGAATTTTTCTGGGTCAGTTCAGTAATCAGGTGGTCACGTTGACGCTTACCAATTTGCCGGTGCATACGAACCTCACTGTCTCGTTTGATTTGTTCATCATCCGGTCGTGGGATGGGAATGACACGCGCAATGGACCGGATATCTGGGATTTGAGCGTGGATGGGATTACCAATTCACTCTTGCACACCACGTTCACCGTCGTGGACGGCACGCCGGGCTGGGGTGGAGCACTCAGGCAGGCCTACCCTGATTCTTATCCGGGCGGAGATCATCCGGCACGCAATGGTGCTACGGAAGACAACACGCTGGGATATTTCTTCAAGAATGGCAATACCACCCTGGCGGCGGATTCGGTCTACCATCTCGGTTTTGCGTTTCCTCATGCCTCCAACACGCTGGTGTTGCGGTTTTCTGGATTAGAGACGCAACCGATCGAGAACGAGAGCTGGGGTTTGGATAACATTCTCGTGCGGGGTCCGGTGCCGCCCGGTCTGTCGATTAATGATGTGACGGTGCAGAAAGGCGACAACGGCCTGACCAACGCCGTCTTTACCGTCACCCTTACTCCCACGAACAGTCAAACCGTAACGGTGAAATACTCAACGGTGGATGGCTCGGCCAAGGCCGACATTGATTATGTGGCGACCACGGGCACGTTGATTTTCCCCCCCGGCACCAATTCACTGACCATTACGGTGCCCGTTCGCAATAACTTGGTCGTTGAGCCGACAGAGACTTTCTTTGTGAACCTATTCGGCGCCAATGGCACCAGCATAACGCCCGGTCGAGGCACCGGCACCGGCACCATTCTAAGCAACCCGAACGCGAACATCACCAACGCGCTCTCAATTACCGACGTGGCCATGCTGGAGGGAAATGCTGGTTTCACCCCCTTTGTGTTTAACGTCGTGCTCTCCCCTCCCAGCACCAGCACTGTGACCGTCAATTACGCTACTGCCGGCGGCGACGCCAAGGCCGGGAGTGATTACGTGGCCACGTCTGGCACGTTGACATTTCAACCGGGTGCCACCAATCAAACCATCACCGTTTCAGTCATTGGCAACACTGTCTTCGAATCGGACAAAACCTTTTATGTAAATCTCAGTTTCCCGACCAACGCCGGCGTGAATAAAATCCGAGGCGTAGGTACGATCCTCAATGACGATCCGGCACCGGGATTGAGCATTAACAATGTTTCGTTGATAGAAGGCAACTCCGGAACCACCAACGCTGTCTTCACCGTGACCCTCAGCCAGGCCAGTGCGGTGCCGGCGACCGTTAACTACGCCACGGCCATCGGCACCGCCGTTCCAAACGTGGACTATTATCCTGCGTCAGGGAAGCTGGTGTTTCCGCCGGGAACCACCAGCCGGACGATTACGGTCAAAGTGATCGGCAACACCAGACCGGAGCCGGACAAGACGTTCTACGTCAATTTAGCCGAACCCATCAATGCGTTCATCTCTATTAGCCAGGGGGTGTGCACGATTCTTAACGACGACCCCCTGCCGGTGCTGACCATCAGCGATGTGAGCCTCTTGGAAGGTGATTCCGGCACCACTAACGCCGTCTTCACGGTCACCTTGTCCCAAGTGAGTGGGTTGGCGGCATCCGTAAAATTTGCCACCCAGGACGGCACTGCGACCCTCGTCAACAATGACTATCAGACCAACTCGGGCACGCTGAATTTCCCCCCCGGCGTCACCAGCCAGACCATCACAGTCCTGGTCAACGGTGACACCGTGGATGAGCAAAATGAAACGTTCTTCGTAAATCTCTCCAACATCTCGGGCGCGACATTGGCCCGCGCCCAGGCCACCGGCACCATCATCAACGACGATGGCCCGGTTCTTAGCATCACTGACGTTGCGGTGGCGGAAGGCAACGCGGGCACGACCAACGCCATCCTCACGGTGACTTTGGTGCATCCTAACGCAAACATCGTGACGGTGGATTTCCGTACGCTGGACGGCACGGCAACCTTGGCCAACAACGATTATCTGACCAATTCCGGCACGTTGACGTTCCCCGTGGGCATCACCTCGCGAACCATCACGAACAAGGTCGTCGGCGATTTGACCCCGGAATCCACGGAGACCTTTAGCGTGGTGTTGAGTAATCCGACTTCGGCGACAATCTCCCGCGATACGGGAACCGCGACGATCACAGATGACGACACGCTGGCGGATGTCGCCGTGACCGTCGCGGACTCGGCGCAGCCAGTCTATGTTGGTGGTGATTTGACTTACACGCTCACGGTGACGAACCGCGGCCCGTACGGTGCCACCAATGTGGTGGTGACCGATACTTTGCCGACTGGCGTCACCTTTGTTTCGGCCAGGGCCAACCAGGGAGGCTGCACGAATTTATCGGGAGTGGTCACTTGCAATCTGGGTGTGCTGACCAACGGTGGCTCCGCAACGATCACCATTCTGGTTTCTCCGACGGCACCGGGCTTGATCACCAACTCTGCGGTGGTGACGGCGAACGAACCTGATCCTAATTTCGGAAACAATACATCCTTGGTATCAACCACGGTGGTCACACCCGTCATCAGGATCATCACCGCTGGTTCGGTGGTGACGTCAGAAAGCGTTCAGCCGCCCAACGGTGCCATTGACCCGAATGAAACGGTCACGATGACCTTCGCCTTGCGGAACACGGGCAACAAGAACACCACCAATTTGACCGCCACCCTGCAGGCAACCGGCGGCGTGAGTTCGCCCAGCGCCGCGCAGAACTACGGTGCGGTGGCGTACGGCGGCACTGCGGTTTCAAAGTCATTCACGTTCACGGCCAGTGGTGTCGCAGGTGGAACCATCACGGCAGTCCTCCAGTTAATGGATGGCGGGCTGGACCTGGGTTTCGTGACGAATACGTTCCGCATTGGCAGCGGCGGAACATTTACTGACTCGGGCGCGATCAAGGTTCCGGACACGGGCACCCAGGGTCCCGCCGGCCAGTATCCCGCGCAAATCAATGTCGCCGGATTAACCGGCATCGTCGGCAAAGTGACGCTGACATTGAGCAACCTCACTCACGCCTTCGCTGCGGATTTGGACATCCTGCTGGTGAGTCCGTCGGG
>JBKJSC010000177.1:0-4140 GCA_046593035.1 Limisphaerales bacterium
CAGGTTCAATTGGCCAGACTCACCCCGGCTGAATCGCTGGACGGCCTTCACGCTTTCCAAGCTCAACGCCACCAGCCGCCGCGCATCGACCAGAAAACTTCTCCCGTCCTCGGTCAACGAAACCTGGTTCTTCGTCCGATCCAGCAGCCGGACGCCCAACTCCTCCTCCAGATTGTGAATCTGACGGGTGAGCGACGGCTGCGCCAGATGCAGCTTCTCCGCCGCCTTGGTGAAGTTTAATTCTTCAGCCACAGCCACGAAATATCGCAAATGTCGGAGTTCCATACCCCGCAAAATTAGCGTTTTACCTCTCGGGAAAACAACAATAAAATGGACGCCCGGAACTTGAAACTTCGGGCAGCGGGCACCAGAGAGGTGCTCCGGGGATGGAGGCGGAAGAAACGCGCGGCCACCCGAATCAGATCATTTTAAGGTTTCACGCTGGAATGGCTTGGATCGGTGCGCGTCCCCGACGACCGGCGGCCGTTGCAATCGCCGCCTTCAACTCGGCTGGTTGCCACTGTCATCGTGCTCCAGTTTTGTTTCATACTTCCTCAACTGTTCAGTCTCGGGCAACCGGTTTGCGATCGCCGCATCGTGCTCCAGTTTTTGATTAATCTTCACCAACTGTTCATCCCGGGGCAACTGGGTTGCGACTACGGCCTCCTCTTTCGGCGTCAACTCGCCGTCAGCCTCCGGATCCGTGAAGGGCAACACCCCGCCTTTGTCCAGCCCGGATCCCGCAATGTCATGATGGTCTTCTGTTGGTTTGTTCATTTGGTTCCTTCGTGTTTAGGGTGGGTGCCGGTTGGCTTCATGATTGGATTGCGGGGCGGTATTTTATCACAACCAACGCCGTTACCGCCCCGCAACATCATTGCTTCCCCACTGCGGTTTTCTTTGATGCTCTTTCTCAGTGGCCCCGAGCGGTGCCGGCCATGGACTTTTCCGCCGTCTGCTTTTTCTCCGGGGAACAGCAGCAAGATTCATGGATAGCGCGTTCCACATTCTCCCGAGCCTCACCGGTGCACTTCTGAATGCGTCCGATCAATTCGTCCTCTTTGCCGGCGACGAATTGAAGGTCGTTATCGGTGAGTTTTGCCCACTTCTGTTTGAGCTTGCCCTTGGCAATGTTCCAATCCCCTTTGATTTCTAGTTTGTTCATAGTGCTATTTGTTGTTTTGCTTTGTTTTGGTTCTTTTGTTTCCCGGCGTTTACGAACGCCGAAAGTGGTTTTAACTTTTCCCGGCAGCTTTGTGCTGCTGTCCTTGAGCAGCCACTGTTTTGACCACGCCCGTGATTGGTCCGGCGAGTGCGGGGCGCAGCCAGGGTCGGGCTACCACGGCGGGCATCGTTCGCTTCATTGCCGACACCCTCCTTCACAGAGCGGAGGCCGGCTAATACCTCGTTGGCATCGCGCCCATAGCCAACGCCTATGGTTCAGGGGGATCAGCAAATCCCCCGGTTCAAAGTTATTTCGCCAGTCCCCTCCTACAATTCAGCCCCGGTTTGGTCTGATGAAAGTTCGAGGGACTTCCACCTTCCTACCGATGGATTCAACCAAGCCCCGTGGGTAGGTGGCAACAAGAGAACTGACGCGCAGATGTTGGAAATCGGAACTGGTACCTCGTGCGTCCGTTGAGCCTTATAGCTGAAAGGTATCGAAGCCCAAGAAACAAGGTATTAGTCATTGTTCGACTCTGGTCAGACCATGCTGGCGTGAACTTGGTTACTCGAAAGGCTTCTGCCCGTGGGAATGTTGGAGCCAAAGCTGGCACATGTGCAGCGACTGCCCGGAGCGGCGTGGTGAAGCCGGCCAAAACCGCTCAAGGAATTCCACCCAAGGGTGGATTCAGTTCTCATGTCGCCGAACTGCGTCGCCGCGCGGAAGCGCTGGTGCAAAGCCGGATGCCAGCGGCCAAGGTTCGGCGATCTGAGGATGGAATGCCGCGGCTGCTCCACGAATTACAGGTACATCAAATCGAGTTGGAGATGCAAAACGAGGAACTGCGGACCTCGCAAGCGGCGGTGGAAGCGGGCCTGGCACGCTACACTGACCTCTATGACTTTGCCCCGGTGGGCTACCTCACACTGGAACGCAATGGAGCGATTGCCCAAACGAACCTGACCGGCGCCCGCCTGCTCGGCCTCGAGCGCGCCCGGCTCTGTGGCCGGCGCTTCGGAGAATTCGTGGCCGCGGTCGATCTGACCACCTTCACCGCCTTCCTCCAGCAAATCTTCGCGGCCCAGCCCCATCAAACTTACAATTTGGAGCTGAAGCTGAAGTGCCAACCGGCACGGACCGTGCAGATCAAAGCCACGCTCTCCCCTGACGGGTCGGAATGTCGCGCCGTGCTGGCGGACATCACCGAGCACCAGCAGGCGGAGGCGACATTGCGCGGGGCCTTGGTGGAGTTGCAAGGCCAATACACGGACCAGACGGCGGATCTCCGCCAACTCCAGTCGGATTTGCAGGCAGGAAAGAAGTGAACGAGGTGCAATTGTGGTGGCTCGCCTCCGGGGCGGTCAGCTACGCAGCGCTACAGCTTGGAGAAGCGCGAGCCTATGGCATGATCGTCGTTGGGCGACGTGGCTGGGCGTGGTGTCCAGCGGCCTGCTCCTGCCTGTGGAAGTTCGCGAGCTCTGCCACCGGCCTACCTCGATGCACTTGGGGCTATATCAGGACTGCGGTTGTCCGGCCAGGTTCGTCCGGTGGTGACCATGAGTCCGTCTCAACCACTCCATAGTCAGCAGGTATGGGCGCGATGCCAACAAGGTATTGGCCGGTTCAGCCTTAACGGGAACTGTGTCTCCAGATGAATTCGACCGTAATTAATCCGCTCGCGTGTGGCATTGTGGAATGAAGTGGTCTGCTTTCACAAAACCAAACAATCGACAGAAAATAGACAAATGAAATCAACCTACTCGTATTCGCTCGCGCTCACGGTGGCTGCGGGCTTCCTGATAATCACCGCCGCCCCGCTGCGCGCTTCCGAAACCGACGACCGCATTGAGGCTTCGGCCAAGAAGTCGCACGTGTTCAAAACCTACCTCATGGAGGATTCGATCAAGATCAACTCCAAGAATGGCGCGGTTACCCTGACCGGCACCGTTGCCGAATCGTCCCATAAGTCCCTGGCGCAAGACACCGTCGAGTGTCTTCCTGGAGTCACCAGCGTGGATAATCGCCTGAGAGTCAAAGGCGAAAGCCAAGCCGAGCACTCGGACGGCTGGCTCGGAACGAAAGTCAGATCCACGCTCTTGTTCCATCGCAACGTGCGGGCCACCAAGACGGTGGTGACGGTGCATGACGGCGTCGTTACGTTGACGGGCGAAGCCTTGAGCCTGGCCCAAAAGGAATTGACCACGGAATACGCCCAAGACGTCCAAGGCGTCAAAGAGGTCAAGAACCAGATGACGGTAGTAGCCACCGCCCCGGTTCCGCCGACCGAAACCATCGGCGAGAAGATTGATGACGCCTCCATCACCGCCCAGGTCAAAGCGTCGTTGTTGTCGCACCGCTCGACGAGCGCCATCAAGACCAAAGTACACACCACGGATGGGGTGGTTACGATCAGCGGCGTCGCCAAAAACGCCGCCGAGAAAAGCCTCGTCACCAAGCTCGCCACCGACATCAACGGAGTGAACAGCGTGATCAACAACATGACCATCGCTGTGCCGGTGGCCACCAACTAAACCTGCCGTTTGCTGCCGGTTGGCACGGAGGCGTGCCAACCGGCAGCAGTTCCACGGCAAAACAAAAGATAATCAAACCCCGCGAAAGGAAGATATCCCCTGGGAAACATTTTACTAATTGTGCTCATTCTGATGTTGGTCGGCGCATTCCCCACCTGGCCCCACAGCCGGAAATGGGGTTATTATCCGAGCGGCGGACTGGGTTTGCTGGCAGTCATCCTGATCATCCTTCTTTTGCAGCATAGAATTTGAACGCCCACGATCCCGGCGCACCCGTTTGATCTGGCCAATGCCGCGCGACTCCATTGAACCAACAAACATGAAAACCCCCGTCTATAAACTCATTGAACTCACCGGCACCTCGACGGATTCCATTGAGGATGCCGTGGACAAGGCCATTAAGCGCGCCCACAAAACCATCAAGAACCTCGGCTGGTTCCAGGT
>JBKJSC010000250.1:0-4914 GCA_046593035.1 Limisphaerales bacterium
CGTCTACGACTCTGTTGAATAGAGGTGCTCGGGGTGACGCTTACAAAACACTCGCCATTTTGTTTCTGCTCTGCGCTTCGGTGCATGGCGCTGTCACCAATTCCACGAATGTTGTCGGTGACATTACCACGATAGTCTTTGAACGCACAGCCGAGGAAGGCAGGCCAGATGTACGCATCGAGACGGTTTATCGCGGTAAGACGAAAGTCATGATGATTGTGAGTCGCCGAAACCAGAAGGGAGTGCTGGCTATTATCACACGGAGCTATCTTGCCGGTGGCAAGTTGGTGATGACTGAGAGCGACGAGGATGGCGACGGTGTGTTTGAGTCAGTTATCATCTGGAATCTGGACACGAACGACTTTGAAATGTTTACGCGGGAGACGAACGGCAGTCTGAAGCCCGTGAGCACACAGACCCTCGACACGATCAAAAAACAGACGGCGGTGGCTGATGAGTCCCTAAGAACGCTGCTGCAAAATCCGGATATGACCGAACAAGAGATAGCAGATTTGCTTGAAAAAAATCGGCGGAAGATTGAAGCGATAAAGAAAAAGAAGCCGGATGGTAAAAACTGAAGTGAGAGATTTAGCCCAAGCCTCTCCATTCTTGTCATCCGTAGTGCTCGGTTTCGGGTTTCAGAGTTAGCGCTTCAGCATTTCAATGGCCTTGTCGAGTTGCGGGTCGCGGTCGGCCAGCCAGTCTTCGGGAGAGAGCGGGACTTGCACGTCGGGTTTTTCGCCGAGATTTTCCATGTTCGTGCCGTCGAGCCGGAAGACGCCATTCTCCGGCATCCGCGCATTGGTGCCATCAACAAGGCGCATGGCAAAGGTCCAGATCACATAGCCGGGCGTGGGCATGCCGACGAGTTTGGCGAGTCCGCGCTGGCGCATGGCGCTGGGAAACATCTCGCCGTTGGAATAGCTGTGCTCGTTCATGAGGACGATCACCGGCTTGTCCCACGTACGGGCGGGCGCAGGTTCGGGCGCGCCGTCGCGGGGCCGCCGGTAACCATGTTGTTTGCGCGCCAGCCAATCGATCAGCGTGTCGGAAATATTGCCGCCGCGATTGAAACGCACATCGATGACCATGGCTTCCTTGCCGAGGATGTATTCGTAGGCTTCGCGCTCGAATTGCGTCTGGTTGGCCGTGCCCATGGCCGAAATGTGCAGGTAACCGATCTTGCCGCCGCTCTTTCCCTCCACGTATTTGCGCAGGCGCTCGGTGCGGTTGCGGTAGTTCAAGTCGTCCCAGTCGCCCTGGCTGAGGACCTTGTATTTCACTTTGCGCGCGCCCTCCGTTTTGGGTTCGCGGTTCACCAGAAATTCAAACTCCCGGTCCTGCTTGTCATTGATCAAGTGGTAAAGATTTTCATCCAGCGTCACCGTCCGCCCGTTGATCGCGAGCACAAATTCGCCCGGCTTGATCTGCGTTTGCGAATACGCCGCCGGTGAACCCGCCGGCACCGTGGCCACCTTGATGCCTGGCCCGGCGTGCTGATAATCAAAGGTGAAACCCAGGTGCGGCGTCACCGGCTCCGGCACGCCGCCGCCCGCCGCGGTGACTTCCGAATGCGAGGATTCCAGTTCGCCGACCATCATGTGCAACAGCGACGCGAACTCGTCATTCGTCTCCACGGCGGCGAGCAACGGCTCGTAGCGCTGGCGGATCGCCGCCCAGTCACGCCCGTGGAAGTTGGGGTCGTAAAAGCCGCGGTTGTAAGAACGCCAGAACTGCGTGAAAGCCGCCTGTCGTTCTGCGCGCACGTCGCGTTCCCAGTCGGCGATGAACGCGACCTTCTCCGGCGTTTTGGGATCGGTCATCTTCATCGTGTACAGCTCGCCGTTTTGAACGAAGGAAACTTTCCGGCCATCCTTGGCCACGCGCAGTTGGGATTTGCCGCCGCCGTTCGTCAGGCGCTTGGTTTCCTTGCCGTCATAGGAGACGGACCAGATATCGCCGTCCGAAAGAAACAGCGCCAGGCCTTCGCTGGAAACGGTCAGGTCGGCTTGCGGGTTTTGGGAGACAAATTTGCGAATGCGGCGGTGGATGTCGGTGAAATTGATTTCCACCTCCAGGCCGTCCTTGGGCTTTTCATATTTAATGTCGGTGTCCTCGCTGCGCACCGCTTCGGGATGCAACGGCAGAATGTAAAGCCCGTCGCCATCGCGGTTGCTTTGGAAGAAAAGATTTTTTCCGTCCGGCGACCACGCGGGCTGTGAGTGAAAGGCGTTCAAGCGGGTGACGTTCACCGGTTCGCCGCCGGCCACCGGCACGATCCAGAGGTTCGACGCGCGTTCCTCGCCGCGACGCGCGAGGACGATCCATTGCGTGTCGGGCGACCACGCGAAATCGCCGCCACCGAAGCCGTGCCATTGCGTACCGGGATCCTTCACGAGCCGCCGCATCTCGCCACTGGCCAGTGTCAGTAGATACAAACCGCCTTCGCCGCCCGCCACCCAAAAGGCGACTTGCTTGCCGTCGGGCGAAGGCGTGAGACGCGTGACATCTTCATTGCGGTTCCACAGTGGTTTTACTTTGAGCGATTCCAGCTCCATCTCGTAGAGGCGGATGTTGAACTCGCGGTCGGAAGTGAAATAAAGCCGCTTGCCATCCTCCGACCAGAAGAAGTCGGCGTCCTCGCCCGCCCAGTCCGTGAGCCGCCGCGCAAACTCCGCGCTGCGGCCCGCCACACCCTTGGGTTTATCGATGGCGACCGTCCACAAGTCGCCGCGCAAGGCGAAGGCCATGGTTTTGCCGTCGGGCGACGGTTCGGCTTCCGTCACGCCGGAAGTCAGTTTCTCGCGGCGGCGGGAGTTTTGCTTCTCGTCGGTGGCAACGAAGAGCTTAATTTTCACCGCCTCCTTTTTTCCTGGTTTCAGGAACCACAAGTCCGGCCCATATTCAAACGCCATGTCCCCCGATTTCAGCGCGACGGTCGGGCACCGCACCGCGCCGCCTGTAAACAAGGTCAATTGCTGCCCCTTGCCTTCCAGATCGAAAATCCAGAGATTCGGCGTGCGCGCCGGAGAATCGACAATCTTTGGAATAGTTTCATTGACCTTGCCCACCGACGGTGTCGGCTCGCCAACGGTGACGGTGAGGAGGTGTTTGCTGTCGGGCAGGAATTTCGTCCAAAGATGCTGGCGGTCGTTGTTGAGCAGCGGACGGCGCGTGCCGTCGGTGAGATTCAGCAGCCACGGCTGCGCGGCGGCGGAACCGATGTAGCGCGGGCGCGTCCAGTGGAACCCATACCGGCCATAGACCACCGATTTGCCGTCCGGAGAGTACGCTGGAAAATTCATCGGCGCGTGATCTTCGCAAAGCTTTTGCGTCCGCAATGTTTTCACATCGACGGTGAACAGGGCGTAGTTCGGCGTGTCGCGCTTGGAGGAAAAGAGCAGGTTTTTTCCGTCCGGACTCCAGCCGTAGGGAATGTCCGCGCCGGAGTGCCAGGTCAATTGCTGCGGTGCGCCACCCTCGGCGGGCACCACAAAAACGTCCCAACTCCCGTTGCGTTTGCTGGAGAAGGCGACCCATTTTCCGTCCGGGGAAAAGAGCGGATAGGCGTCCGTCTCCACATTTTGCGTGAGCGCCGTGGCGTGCCCGCCCTCGATGGATGCGACCCAGACATCGCCGCGATAAACAAAGGCGATCCGCTTGCCGTCGGGACTGAGCGCCGGCATTCGCGCGCCCAGAATCGGCGTGGGCGTGGGGGCGGCGAGTTGCGCGCGCAACGGTGGACAAGCGCCCGCCAGCAAGACGAGCGAGGTGGCGAAAACGGTTTTCATCCGGGTCATGGTTGGGCCATTAAGTAAGCGTTTGCGGCGCGGATGAAAAGCGCATTGTTGAAAATAGTTGCTCCGTGAAACCAGAGCCGAAGCAGTGCAGAAAGCGGTGCCGCCGAGCGCGGCGAATTATTTCGCCAGCGGCAAGACGACCTGGCAACGGGCCTGGGCGAGTTGCAGGAGTTGCCGGGGCGTGAGGATGCGCGACCAGTTGAGAAAGTCGGGCGCGTCCCTGTCGCCGCGCGGTGCGCTTGCCAGCGTGAGCGAACTCACACCCGGCTCGAACACCGCCGCGAACGTGGCAACCTCGGTCATCGCCGGACTCGCATGGAAATGGACTGGGACGGAACCAAGACCTTCGACCTGTCGCGCGGCTTGCGTGGCGCGACGCACATCCCAGACCTGCATCCCGGCCTGCGTTTGACCCAGCAACATGAAACGACGGCGCGTCTGCGTGAGATGTTTTTTATCGTCGGTCAGCGCCGAGTAGCCGACGCCACGCGGCGCAAACGTGACGTAGGCCGCGCCGTTCTTCTTGATGTACTGAATCCAGCCGGAGAATTGCTTTGTCACATCGGGCGATACCGGCTGGTCTGCTTTCACTCCCGCGACAGAGAATTCCTCGGTGAAGGCCGACGCAAACCCGGCCTGCGCGAGCGCGAGTTGTTGTTTCCAATTCTCCGCGTCCACGGTCTCGAGATGCAGTGACTTGGGTGCACCATCAATGGGACGCGCGAGATAGAAACGCAGCTTCACGCCCGGCTGACTCTCGAATTCATGCACAGTGAGCCGCACGCCATCGTAATCCACGCTGGCGAGCTGGCGCACGCCGGGGGCCGAATCGATTGCGGGCCAGCCGCTGAAAGTCTTTTGCTTCAAATCGGCCAGTGCTTTTTTTGCGTCAAGCGGTTGCGCATCGGTCGCCAGCTTGGTGAAATTCTCGTAGCACTTGCTGGTGATCTCCGGGGTGGGGAGTTGGTCGAACACTTTGAGTTGTTGCCCGGTAAAAAATGCCTCCGCGAAGTTCGTCACGGGAGATTCATCGTGCTTCAGCCACTTGTTGAACCAGCGCATCACGGGCACCTGCAATTCCTGGGTGTCGTTATGACCACCTTCGGTGATGATG
>JBKJSC010000104.1:0-4146 GCA_046593035.1 Limisphaerales bacterium
CTGCCGTGGTTCGGCGGCAGCCCCGGCGTGTGGACGACCTGCATGCTCTTCTTCCAAGTCGCGCTGCTCGCCGGGTATGCCTACGCGCATTACAGTTCGCGCTGGTTGAAACCGCGCACGCAGGCGGTGGTGCATCTGATTTTGTTACTCGCCGCCCTCGCGCTGCTGCCCATCACCCCCGGCGCGGATTGGAAACCGTCTGCCGACGGCGAGCCGATCGGGCGCATTTTGCTGTTGCTCACGGTTTGCCTCGGCTTGCCGTACTTCGTCCTCTCCGCCACCGGCCCCTTGATGCAAGAGTGGTTTCGCCGGATGAATCCCGGCGTTTCCCCGTACCGTCTGTACGCGCTCTCCAACGTCGGCTCGCTGCTCGCGCTCGTCAGCTATCCGTTCTATTTTGAAACCCATTTCACGCGGCAGGAACAGGCCAGCCTGTGGTCGTGGGGTTTGGGATTTTACGCGCTCTGCTGCGGCTTCTGCGCGGTACGACTGCATAAATTCGCCCCGGCCAAAACCGATCTCGTGGAAGAGGAAACCGGCCCGCCGCCCACCGCTCGCCGAAAACTCTTCTGGCTCGCCCTGCCCGCGTGCGCCTCGGCGCTGTTGCTGGCCACGACCAACAAGCTCTGCCAGGACGTGGCGGTGATCCCATTTCTCTGGGTGCTGCCGCTGGCGATTTACCTGCTGACGTTCATCATCTGCTTTGACAATCCCCGCTGGTATTCGCGCGTGGTATTTGCGGCCCTGGCGATTCCCGTGCTGGCCGAGGCGTGCTCGGTGCTTTTCAAAGGCACCGATGCCTCGCTCATGCGGCAGCTGATCACCTACAACGCCGCGCTGTTTATCTGCTGCATGATCTGCCACGGCGAGCTGTACCGGTTGAAGCCCGCGCCGCGTTTTCTGACTTCCTACTTTCTCATGATCGCCGCCGGCGGCGCGCTGGGGGGATTCAGCGTCGCGGTGATCGCCCCCTCGCTGTTTCACGGCTACTACGAATATCACTTGAGCCTGTGGGGTTGCTGGCTGTTGCTCTGTCTCATTTGTCTGCGGGAAAAAGAATCGTTGAGCGAACTCCAATGGCTCCTGCTCGCCGGCGTGTTGACGCTGGGCTTGTTCTATTACCTCGATTCCGCGCTGGGCTGGTTGAAGGGGCATTACGCGCACAAACCCAAGCTCATGGCTCCGCTCGCGGCCGTGCGCTGGGGTATGTGGTTGTGCCTGGTGACGATCATCGCGTTCTGGGTCGGGACGCAGCGCTGGCGGCGCGTTCACCACTGGCGGCAGATTGCCTGCGCATATTTGTTTGTCGGCCTGTTCGCGCTGGGCGCCGCCCTCTGGTCGCAAGCCGCCAAGGGCGGCGAAGTAGCAGTGGCCGTCTCGCGCAATTTTTACGGCACGCTCACCGTCTTCGAACACGACAAGGAAAAGCCGGACTGGCATTACTACCTGTTGCAGCACGGCCGCATCACCCACGGTTTGCAGTTCGCGGATCCCCTCGCGGCCACCTGGGCCACGACCTATTACGGCGAGAACAGCGGCGTGGGCCTGGCCATCCAATCCCTGCCGCAATTCTCCGGAAGACGCATCGGCCTCGTCGGTCTGGGCACCGGCACGCTGACGAGTTACGGCCGCAAGGGCGACTATCTGCGCATCTACGAAATCAATCCCGCCGTCAAACAACTCGCCGAAAATCGCTTCACCTATCTCAAGAACTGCAAGGCCAGGGTGGACATCGTCCTCGGCGACGCCCGCCTCTCGATGGAAAGCGAGCCGCCGCAACAGTTCGATGTCCTCGCCCTCGACGCGTTCAGCAGCGACGCCATTCCCGTGCATTTGCTCACCAGGGAGGCGATTGAAATTTATCTCCGTCATCTCAAACCGGACGGCATCCTCGCCGTGCATATTTCCAACCGCTATCTCAACCTGGAGCCGGTTGTGGACGGATTGGCCAAGCACTTCGCACTCAAGACGGCGGTCATCTCCAACTACCCGGACGAAGACGACTGGTGGCTCTACCCGTCCACCTGGGTGTTGCTGGCGAAGAACCCGGCCGCGCTCGCCGACAAATCCATTCAGGACGCCCTTGACCTGCCCAAGACAAATTCCATCCGCGTCCCGCTCTGGACCGATGAATACACCGCCTTGCTGCCGATTCTCATTAAGCCCGGCGATCGAGATTGAACCACGGATGGACACGGATGGACACAGATAGCCGCCGAGCAGCAGAACAGCGCGCCGTTCCACCAGCCTTCGCCGTGCGGGAAAAAGCTCCCTTCGCCTTACCCGTAATTCCATCCGTGTTCATCCGTGTCCATCCGTGGTTTCTCTGGAAAAGAACCGCCCGCCGACTTACACTGCCGCTTGAACCTTCAGCCGATGAACGTGACCAATCCAGCGTGGGCCGAACTGCTGCCCGATGAAGATTTTCGTTTTCACTTCGGCCTCCAGCCGGGGGATGCTGCGGCATTTTTCACGCCCACCCGCGAACACGCGAGCCTGACCCACCAGCGCCAGCATTGGCTGGAACAAGCGCCGCAAACTTACTCTGCCGTCCTCCCGGAAGGCGCTCCACTGTTGCAGGAAACCCTCGCCCTGGCCCGGCAATGGCAATCGTTGCCCGACGCCCACAGTTTCGATTTTACCGATCCGGTGCAACGCTGCCTCGCCCTTGGCCGGATGTGGGAGCCGGATTTTTTATTGCTCAAACCAGATGCCGTTGGAGAGTTCCGTTTGGTCGCGGCGTGTGTCTGCTTTCCCTCCTCGTGGCGGTTGTCGGAGAAAATCGGCCAGTCGTTGGCGGCCATTCACGCGCCGGTTCCCTCGTTGAACCCCACCTTGGGCAAATCAATCCACCAATTTCTCGCGAAGCTGCGGCCCGGCCCCGCCTGGCTGCGGGCCAATTGGGGCCTGAGCCGCTCGCCCGAACTCAACAAGCATCCCGACCGCAACCTGCCCCGCCTGACGCCACCGCTCAGGCTGGACGAAGTCTGGCTGCGGATTGAACACCAGGCACTCGTCGCCCTGCCGGAAACCGGCGGCGTCCTTTTCGGCATCCGCCTGGAAATGATTTCGTTGACGGAAGTGAAACAACATTCCGGGGCCACGCGCGGATTGCTTCGTGCCCTGCGCACCATGCCCGAGGAAATCGCCGCCTACAAAAATCTCGCGTTGGCGCGCGTGAACATCATGGAGCTGCTCCAGTAGCGGGCCGACCAATGCGGCGGTCATAGACCGCCACCACAGTTCCTCAAGATTATTTCCCCGCCGCCAGCGAGTAGCAGAGGATTTCCTTGTCGTTGCGGAGGTAAATGTTGCGGTTCGCAAAGGCCGGATGGCTCCAGACGACATCGCGGGCCATTGCCTTGTTGGTCGGCTCAATCAAATGCGCGCGGCTGATCTCCTCGTAGCCCTTCGGCGTGAGCCGCGCGATGATGAGATCGCCCTTTTCGTTCGGGAGAAAGAAGCGGTCGCCGTTCTTGATGATGAAGGTGTTTGCCCAGCGATCCTTCTTGCCGCCGGTGGCGGCGTAAGTTTCCCAGACTCGCTCACCGGTGTCGGCCTTGAGGCAGCGGAGTTCGCCGTAGCTGCACACGCCATAGATGTAGTCGTCCTGCAGGAACGGCGTGGTCATGATGCTATGAACGCCGTCGGTGTTGTTTTCGTTTTTGCCTTTGCCACGCCAGAGCACCGTCGCGGCGGGAACGGACGCGTTCAACTTGAGCATCATCGGGCCGTCGTAGAAACAGGTGACGAAGAGGTAGTCGCCCATCTTGCGCGGCGTGGGAATGGTGAGGTTCTGCCGCACGACGAACGGCTGCGACCAATAGGGCTTGCCGGTTTTCGGATCGAGAGAGTTGATCGATTCAGGATGCCAGATGATGAGCTGACGATGGCCGCCAGCTTCGATAATCACGGGCGGACAATAGCCCTGCTCTTTCGCGGACAGCGCGCGCCACAACTCTTTGCCGCTGTCCTTGTCGAAGGCCACGGCGACGCTGCCCTCGCCGCCGACAAGGCAGATGAGCTTCTGACCGTCGATCAGCGGATGCGCCGAGAAGCCCCACAACGGCGTCTTCGCGCCGTAATCTTTTTTGAAATCCTTCGACCACAGCACGGTTCCCTTTTCCGCGTCGAGACAGAGGAGGT
>JBKJSC010000285.1:0-45461 GCA_046593035.1 Limisphaerales bacterium
CCCGGTCCAGGCCCGTCAGCGCACGCATGGCGACCGCGTTATTCAGTATTCGTTCCACATCCATGCCGGCCAGATTCGCATTCCTGACCGCTTTTGCAATCACAGATATTCTCTAATAAACTTTACTCGACCCCAAACACAGTGTGTTTCTACATGTAGATGGCAAAAAGTAACACTCTAGAACTGGTTTCATAAGTCCATGCCGCCTTCGCAAGCCATTGAATCACAAGGCATAATTTTTGAGTTTTGACCCTATGAAACCGCTTCTCATAGGAAGACTGATAAACCAGTCTTGGAACAGGGGCCTAAAAGAGATTCTTTTCCATGCGTCCTTCAGCGCGATAAAATTAAAAATGTCATTTCTATCCGAAACCTCAATTGGACAGATAAACAGAAAGTATTTCTAGCGAAAGCCTCTCAAAAAGACATGAAGGGTATGTTGGTCAAGTAGCCCAGCCGGAACCGCCAAAACACTTCTATCTGCTTAAGTGCGTTAACAACTTCCTTTGTTTGCGCGTTTTTCTCCTGTTGCAGCCCCGCCGGGGGTCAGTTAGTTTGTCCCCCTTTATGACGTTGACTGAGAAGATTCTGGCGCGCGCGGCGGGGAAAACCTCCGTGCAGGCCGGCGACAATGTGTGGGTGAACGCCGACGTGCTCATGACGCACGACGTCTGCGGGCCGGGCACCATCGGCGTGTTCAAGCGCGAGTTCGGCCCGACGGCCAAGGTCTGGGACAAGCAGAAGGTCGTCATCATCCCCGACCACTACATTTTCACCGCCGACTCCAAGTCCAACCGCAACGTCGATATCCTGCGCGCCTTCGTGAAGGAGCAGGGCCTGCCCTATTTCTATGACGTGATTGACGACCCGAATGGCCACTGGGTTTTCGATGCCGCGAAGGGCAATCGCGCCCGTCAATACGGCTCGAATTACGCCGGCGTCTGCCACACCGCGCTGCCGCAGAAAGGCCATACGCGTCCCGGAGAAATTTTGTTCGGCACGGATTCGCACACCTGCATGGCCGGCGCGTTCAACGAGTTTGCCACCGGCATCGGCAACACGGACGCGGGCTTCGTGCTGGGCACGGGCAAATTACTTTTGAAGGTTCCCGAGACGATGCATTTCCGTCTCGAAGGCAAGCTACCGCCGGGCGTGATGGCGAAGGACATCATCCTCCATTGCATCGGCGAAATCGGTTTCGACGGTGCGACCTATCGCGCAATGCAGTTCGACGGTCCCGGCGTCGCGGGTCTCTCGATGGACGACCGCATGACCGTCGCGAACATGGCCATCGAGGCCGGGGGTAAGAACGCCATCTTCGAGTTCGACGCCAAGACCGAGGCGTTCGTGGAGCAGCGCACCAAGCTCAACGGCACGAAGCAGAGTTACGAACCGGTCGAGCGCGACGCGGACGAGAAGTTTATTTTCGAAATGACGGTGGACTTGAGCCGGCTCGAACCGACCGTCGCGTGCCATCCCGATCCCGGCCAGCGCAAGAAGGCGAAGGACATGGACGTGAAGCTCGACCGCGCCTACATCGGCTCCTGCACGGGCGGCAAGACCAGCGACTTCCTGGAATTCGCCCACGTTCTGCGCGGGCGGCGAGTGGTGATCGACACCTTCGGCGTGCCCGCGACGCCGGAGATCGTCCACGATTTGCAAACCGCGAAGTGGGGTGACAAGACCATCTGGCAAATCCTCCTGGATGCCGGTGTGCAAATGACGGAGAACGCCGGCTGTGCCGCGTGTCTCGGTGGCCCGTTGGACACGTTCGGCCGGATGAACCAGCCCGGAATGAAATGCATCAGCGCCACGAACCGCAATTTCCCCGGTCGCATGGGCCACAAGGAATCGCAAGTGTTCCTTGCCTCGCCCGCGACCGTCGCGGCCAGCGCGATCACGGGCAGGATCACCGATCCACGCGAATATTGGTCGTAAGTTAAATGAGCCGCGAGCAATTGGATGAGTGGTGTGAACGGGGCATCCTCGGCCTGGTGCTGGCGGCGCTGATTTTTGGACCGCTGGCCACGGGCGCGGTGCGACCGCAGGATTTCCTGATCATCCAAGCACTGACACTGGGCGTGGTCTTTCTCTGGCTCATCCGACTGTGGGCCAGCCGCGCGCCGCGGTTGCTCTGGCCGCCCGTTTGCTGGGCGGTTGTTTTGTTTGTGGGTTACGCCCTTGTGCGCTACCGGCAGGCGGACATTGAATACGTGGCGCGCGAGGAGTTGATCAAGATTCTCGTCTATGCCGTCCTCTTCTTCGCCATCGTCAACAACTTGAACCGGTCGGAATCCGCCCGGAACATTGCCGTCACGCTGATCTTTCTGGCGATGGCGATCTCCATTTACGCCGTTTTCCAATACCTCACGAAGTCTGATCAAGTGTGGCACTTCATCCGCCCGGCGCAATATGCCCGGCGCGGCTCGGGCACTTACATCTGTCCGAATCATCTGGCCGGCCTGCTGGAAATGATCCTGCCGTTGGGGCTGGCGTACACACTCTCCGGGCGGCTCAACGCCACGGCCAAAGTGGTCATCGGCTACGCTTCGCTCGTCATTCTGGCGGGCATTGGCGTCACGATTTCGCGCGGCGGCTGGATTGCCACCGGGGCGGCGGTGCTCGTTTTTTTTGCGGTGCTGATCCGCAAACCGGGTTTTCGCATTCCGGCATTTTTATTTCTGGCGGTGTTGCTTGCTTTCGGCATCTGGTTCGTCGGTTCGGCGCAATCTTCCAAGCAGCGGTTCGAACAGGCCTACGCCTCCGGGAAGCTGGAGGATATTCGTTTTCAACTCTGGCAACCCGCCATCCAAATGTGGCAGGACCACTTCTGGACAGGTGTCGGCCCGGCCCATTTTGATCAACGGTTTCCCGCGTATCGTCCCGTTGAAGTGCAGGCGCGTCCGAATCGGGTGCACAACGATTACCTCAACACCCTGGCCGATTGGGGCATGGTGGGCACGGTGCTCGTCGTGGCCGTCTGGCTGCTGCTCTTTCACGGCGTCTGGCGCTGCTGGAAATACGTGCAGCGAACCAGCAACGACCAGTCGAACCGCCAGAGCAATCGCGCGTCGTTCGTGCTCGGTGCGGCGGTCGGACTGCTCGCTCTGCTGTTGCACGGCGTGGTGGATTTTAATTTCCATATCCCGGCCAATGCCATCGTGGCTGTCACGCTCATGGCTTTGCTCACCGCGCACTGGCGTTTTGCGAGCGAACGCTGCTGGTTCAACCTCGCCCTGCCGGGAAAAATCGCGGCCACTGCCGTCGGCTTGGCGGCCGCTTATTATCTCGGCCAGCAAGGCACGCGCCGCTTCGAAGAATATATTCTCCTGCAACGCGCGGCTGATTTGAAAATCACACTGACGGAACAAATCAATTTGCTCAAACAAGCGCACGCTCTCGAACCGAAAAACTTCGACACCACCTACCAGCTCGGCGAGGCGTTGCGGGCGCAAAGCTGGGCGGGCGATCCCGGTTACGAAAAGCCGGCCCAGGAGGCGATGGAGTGGTTCAAGCGGGGCATGGAATTGAATCCGCACGAAGCCTACAATTACCTGCGCTACGGCATGTGTCTCGACTGGCTCGAACGCGCGAAGGAGGCCGGCCCATTTTTCAAACGAGCCAACGAACTCGATCCCAACGGCTATTATCAAGTCTCCGTGCAAGGCTGGCATCTCGCCCAGACCGGGGATTTCGCCGCCGCCAAGCCTTGGTTTCAACGGTCGCTCCGCTTGAAATACGGGGACAACCAGCTCGCTACTTCCTATCTGCACATCATCGAGCAGCGGGAAAAAGAGGCGCGCTAAACCGATTTGCTGTTTTACTTCCGACGGTTCGTGGCTATCTTTTCGAACTGCCCGGTTGAGTGGAATGCACGCGTTGCTCCGCGCAACAAATGAAAAAATGTCTGTGTCGATGAGTCCAATTTTGCCAAACCGATTTTCGGATTGCGCCCGTACGCCGTGCGGGCGGACGCGCCGCGAATTTCTCTGGCAGGCCGGTGGTGGATTCGTGGGCACGGCGTTGACGGCCTTGCTGGCGCAGGATGGTTTTTTCAACACCGTCGCCCGCGCGGCGGACAAAACGGCGACCCCACCCTCGCCGCTCACGCCCAAGCCGCCGCATTTTCCTGCGAAAGCGAAGAACGTTATTTTCCTGTTCATGTATGGCGGGCCGAGTCAGGTCGATTTGTTTGATCCCAAACCCGAACTGGTCAAGCGCCACGGCCAGCCGATGCCGTTCAATGAAAATGATCCCGTGCTCAAGGCGCGCAACTTCGGCACGCTGCTCGGCTCCCAGCGGGTCTTTCAAAAATCCGGCCAGTCCGGCGTCGAGATTTCCGAACTCTTCCCGCACCTCGCGAAACGCATCGACGACGTCGCGGTGATTCGCAGCACCTGGGCCGACAGTTTTGCGCACGGCTCCGGGTTGTTGCAGATGAACACCGGCTTTATTCGCCAGGGCTATCCGAGCCTCGGCTCGTGGCTCACGTATGGTTTGGGCAGCGTGAACCAGAATCTTCCCGGCTTCGTCGTCCTGCTCGATCAGCGCGGCGGGCCGATCACCGGGCCGCCGAACTGGAGTTCCGGGTTCATGCCCGCGACGTTTCAAGGCACGCAGTTCCGCGTCACCGGCGAACCCGTGCTCAACCTCAAGCCCGGCGACGGCGTGACGCCCGCGCAACAACGGCAGCAACTTGATTTGCTCGCGCGCTTCAACCAGCTTCACGGCCCGGACAGCGCCGAGATGCAGGCGCGCATCGCCAGCTACGAACTGGCCTTTCGCATGCAGGCGCACGCGCCGGAGGCGGTCGATTTATCGAAGGAAACCGAGGCGACAAAAAAACTTTACGGACTGGACAAGCCGGTGACGGAAAAATTCGGGCAACGCTGTCTGATGGCACGGCGGCTCGTCGAACGCGGCGTGCGCTTCGTGCAGGTCTATTCCGGCGGCGGCAACAACGATGACAATTGGGACGCCCACGGCGACGTGGACAAAAATCACTCATTGCACTGCGCCGAAACCGACCAGCCCATCGCCGCGCTGCTCACCGATTTGAAACAGCGCGGCTTGCTGGATTCCACCCTCATCGTCTGGGCCGGTGAATTTGGCCGCACGCCCACCAATCAAGGCGGCAAAGGCCGCGACCACAGCCCGCGCGGTTTCAGCACCTGGCTCGCCGGCGGCGGCGTCAAGGGCGGGCAGGCCATCGGCGCGACGGACGAACTAGGCTTTGCCGCCGTCGAAAACAAGGTACACGTCCATGATTTGCACGCCACGATGCTGCATCTGCTGGGGCTGGATCACACGCTGCTAACCTACTTTACCGGCGGCCGCAACATGCGCCTGACCGACGTGCATGGTGAAGTGGTGAAACAGGTGCTGGCGTAATCGCGGCCTTCGTTCTTCCCGTCCTTCAAGTCAATCCACGTAACAAGTATTGCCATATCGCGCTGCTCCAATTCTTCGTTGACGGTCGGTGCGTCGCCGCTACCATGCGCCGCTTGTGATTGGTTTAACCTGAAATCGAGAAAGCAAAAATTATGGCAGTGAAAGTGGCAATCAATGGCTTCGGGCGCATCGGCCGGCTCGTCTTCCGCGCGATGGTGGAACAGGGCTTGGTCGGCAAGGACGTGCAGGTCGTCGCCGTCGGTGATATCGTCCCCGCCGATAACCTCGCCTATCTCCTGAAATACGATTCGATCCAGGGCCGCTTCAACGGCACCGTCGGATCGAAAAAGTCCAGCGCCGACAAAGCCGAGGACGATGTTTTGATCGTGAACGGCGCGGAAATCGCCGTGGTCAGCGCCAAGTCGCCCGCCGAACTGCCGTGGAAAGCGCTGGGCGTGGACGTGGTCATTGAATCCACCGGCCTGTTCACCGAGGCCGAGAAGGCCAAGGGCCACCTCACGGCCGGTGCCAAAAAAGTAATCATCTCCGCTCCCGGCAAAAACGAGGACATCACGATCGTGAAGGGCGTCAACCACGAGAAATACGATCCGGCAACACATCACATCATTTCCAACGCGAGCTGCACCACGAACTGCCTCGCGCCGCTCGTGCATGTGCTGCTCAAGGAGGGATTCGGGATCGAGGAAGGTCTCATGACCACCGTCCACGCTTACACCGCCACGCAGAAAACCGTGGACGGCCCCAGCAAAAAAGACTGGAAGGGCGGCCGCACGGCGGCGCAGAACGTCATCCCCAGCACCACCGGCGCGGCCCGCGCCGTCGGCCTCGTGTGTCCGGAGGTGAAGGGCAAGCTCACTGGCATGGCGTTCCGTGTGCCCGTCCCCACCGTCTCGGTGGTGGATCTGACCTTCCGGACCACGAAGGACACCAGCTACGCCGAAATCTCCGCCGCGATGAAAAAAGCGAGCGAGACGTACCTCAAAGGCATCCTCGAATACACCGCCGACGAAGTGGTCAGCAGCGATTTCATCCACTGCACCTCGTCTTCGATCTACGACGCCGGCTCCGGCATCGAGTTGAACAAGCGGTTCTTCAAGCTGGTGAGTTGGTACGACAACGAGTGGGGCTATAGCAACCGCGTCGGCGACCTGTTGAAATACATGATTTCAAAAGGGCTGTAAGCTGGTAGCGGCGCTCGGTGAGCGTCGAAGAATATCTGCAAACGGCGTCCCGACAACGGGACGCCGTTTTTTTCTCCTCATTTTTCCTGCCTTCCTGCCTTCCTTATTAACCCCATCCCCGTCGGCTTCCTGAATCTGTGTTTCATCCGTTGCCTAATCTTGCTCACCCCGCGTTGAATTCCTGCGTTGCCCGGCGAGTCCACTCTCTGTTACAAATTCCCGTTAACTGAAGCCCAAACCACATCACGGCGTGAAGAACCTTTGCACCTTGCTCGCATTTTGGATTTGCCTGGCTGCGTCGGCGCGCGCCGAGGAGCGGGTGGATTATTTGCGCCAGATCAAGCCGTTGCTCGCGAGCCGCTGTTACGAATGCCACGGCGCATTGAAACAAAAATCAGGACTGCGCCTGGACACGACAGCCTCGATTCGCAAGGGCGGCAAGGGCGGCGCAGCGATCCACGCCCGTAATGCGGACAAGAGTCCCCTGATCGCGCGCGTGACCGCGGCCGACAAGGAGGAGCGCATGCCGCCGGAAGGCGAGCCATTGAAGCCGGAGCAAATTCAGTTGCTCAAAACCTGGATCAAACAAGGCGCGATCGCCCCGAAGGACGAAAAGCCGGAGCCTGATCCGCGCCAACACTGGGCCTTCCTGCCGCCCGTGCGTGCCGTGGTGCCCCGCGTGAAGGGCGCGGACTCAATCCGCAATCCCATCGACGCCTTCATCACGGCCGAACAGCAACTGCACGGCTTGAAACCGCTCCCGCCCGCCGACCGGACCGTGTTGCTGCGCCGCGTTTATCTCGATCTCGTCGGTCTGCCGCCGACGCGCGAGGAACTACACGCCTTTCTCGCGGACACTTCTTCGGATGCGTATTTACGGGTGGTGGACCGGTTGTTGGGCAGTCCGCAATACGGCGAGCGTTGGGCGCGGCATTGGATGGATGTGTGGCGTTACGCGGACTGGTTTGGCCGCCGGCAGGTTCCGGACGTGTGGAACAGCGCGGCGCAAATCTGGCGCTGGCGCGATTGGATCGTCAAATCTTTGAACACGGACAAGGGCTATGACCGCATGGTGGCGGAGATGCTGGCCGCCGACGAACTTGCGCCCACGGAGGACGAAACCGCCGTTGCCACCGGTTACCTCGTGCGCAATTGGTACGCGCTCAATCCCAATCAATGGATGCGCGAAAACGTGGAGCACACTGGCAAGTCATTCCTCGGCCTGACCTTCAACTGTGCGCATTGCCACGATCATAAATACGACCCGATCACCCAGCAGGATTATTTTAGTTTTCGCGCGTTCTTCGAGCCCATCTACGTCCGGCAGGACCGCTGGCCCGGCGAGGCCGAACCCGGCAAGTTTCAGGACTATGACTACAGCGTGCTGCGCAAGGTGCAACGCCTCGGCGCGGTGCGCGTGTTTGACAAAACTGCGGATGCGAAAACGTGGTTCTACACCGGTGGCGACGAGCGCAACCGGCAAACCAACCGCCCGCCCGTGTCGCCCGCGATGCCGGAATTCCTCGGCGGCAAGTCGCTTCAGGTCACCCCGGTTTCCCTGCCGCCCGCAGGTTATTATCCCGGGCTGCGAACGGCCATTCAGGAAGCGGAACTCAACGAACGCCGCAACGCCATTACCCAGGCGGAGACCGGACTCGCCGCGTTGCAGAAAGCCAATTCAACCTCCACCACCGCGCAACGTGACGCGCTCGCAAAGGCGGAAGCCGACTTCAACACCGCACTGGCCGAGGCCGCCAAGTCCAGACAACCCGCCGCGCTCGCGGGCAAACAGTCCCTCGTATTCGATGCCACGGCGGGCCGGCGTGTGCTGACCCACCCACTCGCCGGACTCAAGGAGTTGCCCGAAGGTGCCACCGTCCGTTACCAACTCCATCTGCTTGCCGACAAATACGCGGGTTTCCAGCTCTCCAAGGACACCGCTGCCGGACTCACCGCCGCATATATCGGCTTTGTCGGCGGAAAGATTCACTCGTACAAACCCGGCACGACCACCGAATTCGAGGCCGGACATTACGCATTCACCAATGGCCAGCACACCTTCGAGGTGACGCTCGCACTGGAGCCGAAGACCGATCGCGCGTTGCTCACAGTGCGCAGCACGAGCGACAGCAAAACACTTGTGGACCAATTGCCCATCGCCATCAACGGCTGGAATCCCGCCAAAAACAAAAATCAGGGCATTCTCCTCGACGCCCAAGCGAGCACCATTGTCGTGTGGGATGAACTGTCCGTCACGGCCGGTGACGCGAAATTGTTTCACTTTGATTTCGAATCGCCACGATTCACCGACGGCAAGGACATTGGCGGCATCGAAGGCTGGGAGGTTTCCCGCTTCAGCGCCGCGCCCGCGACCTCGACCGTTTCCTCCATCGCGCTAAATCGCTCGCTGTCAGAAAAGCGGCTGGCGGTCATCGCCGCGCACCGTGCGATCGAGCTTCCGACGCTCGCCCGCACCGCCGCCGAGTCACGCCACGCCGCCGCCCGCGCCGAACTCCGCAGCGTCGAAGCCCGCCTCGCCGCCGACACTGCAAAATATGGTAAGGCCGGAGCGCCGGTCTCCGACCCGGCCCGCGCCGCCAGTACCGCCGAACGCACAGCCGCACTGACCAGCGCAAAGTCCAAAGTCGACGACGCCCAACTTGCCATTGCCCAGGCCGAAGCCAAACCGTCCGCCGACAAATCCCGCAGCACCGCCCTCCAAACCTCCGGGCAGCAACTCACCGACGCCCAAGCCGCCTTGCGCCAGGCCGAGTCCGCCCTCGCCGATCCGAAGCTTGGCGAGACGTACACGGCCTTCAGCACTGTGTATCCGAGCGAGAGCACGGGCCGTCGGCGCGCGCTGGCGCAGTGGCTTGGGAACCGTGCGAATCCGCTCACCGCGCGCGTGGCAGTGAACCATATTTGGGCCTGGCATTTTCAGGAACCGTTGGTCCGCACGGTGTATGATTTTGGCCGCAGCGGCGCCAAACCGACGCATCCCGAGTTGCTCGACTGGCTGGCGGTGGAGTTCATGGAATCCGGCTGGAGCATGAAACATTTGCACCGGCTCCTCGTGACCAGCGAGGCGTATCGGCGCTCAAGTTCAGTAATCAGTAATCAGTATTCAGTCACCAGTAACTCTGGTAATGGTGGGCCGCGCAAGAGCGGAACACTGACTACTGGACTACTGACTACTGATTACTCGCCCGCGCAGCGCAGCGATCCCGAAAACAAATTTCTCTGGCGCATGAACCCCGGACGCATGGAGGCGGAGGTCATTCGCGACAGCGTGCTCCGCCTCGCCGGCGAACTTGACGGACGCATGGGTGGCCAGGAATTGGAGAACACGGAAATGCCCGCCTCGCGGCGGCGCAGTCTTTACTTCGCTTGTTATCCCGAAGACGGCGGCAAAGGCGAGTTCACTGGATTGTTTGATGCGCCCGATGCCAACGAATGTTATCGACGCACCCGCAGCATCGTGCCGCAGCAAGCATTGGCGCTCACCAACAGCAAGTTCACCCACGACGCCAGCGCCACCCTGGCAAAACGCCTTGGTGAAACACCGGACGCTGATCCGGCCAATCGGGATCACACGGCCTTCATCACCGCAGCCTACGAGCAGATCCTCACGCGCCCGCCCAGCCGCGCCGAGCTGACGGAGTGCGCGGCGTTTCTGCAACGGCAAACGTCATTGCTGCAAACCCAGGCGGGCAAAGACCAGACCGCAGCGAGCCAGGCCGCCGGGCGCGCGCGGGAATCGCTGGTTCGCGCATTGCTAAGCCATAATGATTTTGTTACAGTCCGATAACACCGGTCATGAAACACCCTTTCGAAACCCCGACCCCGCTCAACGGCCCCGTTTCCCGCCGCGATTTCCTGTCCGATCTCGGACTGGGATTCACGGGCCTGTCGCTCGGAGCCATGTTGTTTGAGGACGGCGTGGCCAAGGCCGTTTCCCCCGCCACAGCCCCACCTCTGGGCACTCCGCCGGATGGCCAGCCGCACTTCGCACCGAAAACCAAGGCGGTCATCTGGATTTTTCTTTCGGGCGGCTACAGCCATGTCGAGACCTTTGATCCCAAGCCGGCGCTGAACAAGTACGCCGGGATGACCTTTGACAAAACCCCGCTCGAAAATCCGCTCAAATCCGAGAAGCATCACAAACGCTTCCGCTCCGTGCCCGCGCAGGAGGTCAACGTCCGCGATGTTTATCCGGCCATCTATCCGATGCAGGTCGGCTTCAAGCCCCAAGGAAAAAGCGGCGTTGAAGTCACCGATTGGTGGCCGCATCTGTCGACCTGCGTGGACGACATCGCGTTCGTCCGCAACATGTGGACGACGGACAACGACCATTTCGCCGAAAACCAGATCCACACGGGCCGGCACCGGCTCGACGAACAACATCCCAGCCTGGGCGCATGGGTGCATTACGGGTTAGGGACGCTGAACGAAAATCTGCCGAAGTTTGTCGCGCTCGGCGGGCCGACGAATTCGACGACCCGCTGGTCCATCGACTCGCTTTACCTCGGCCCGCAGCATGCGGGCGTGCCGCTGAATATTGATCCGAAAAACCCGTTGCCATTCGGCCAGCGTAATCCGCGCCAGTCCGAAGCGGAGCAGCGCAACGAATACGAACTCATCGGCAAATTGAACGGTCTGTCTGCGGTGGAATATCCGGAGGACGCCGCGTTGCGCGCGCGCATCAAGGCCTACGAACTGGCGTTTCGCATGCAGGCCGCAGTGCCCGAGGCGCTTGATTTCAAGCCGGAGAATGAAGCCACGCAAAAACTTTACGGCCTCGACCAGGACGCCACCAAAATGGCCGGCCAACGGCTGCTCGCTGCGCGGCGACTGGTGGAACGCGGCGTGCGTTTCGTCCAAGTTTATCCGAGCGGCTATGGAACTTGGGATTCGCATCAAAAGCTCAAGGACAACCACACCAAACTGTGCGCCAGCGTGGATTTGCCGGTGGCAGGCCTGTTGAAGGATTTGAAACAACGCGGTTTGATGGACCAGGTAACCGTGGTCTTTTGCACCGAATTTGGACGCACGCCGGGATTGGAGCAACGCGGCGGCGGCAAGGACGGCCGCGACCATCATCCGCACGGATTTACCGTCTGGTTCGCGGGCGCGGGCATCAAGCCCGGCACCATCCACGGCGCGACGGATGAGCTGGGTTATCACGCGCTCGGCGACGGTCATTACGTCACCGACATTCACGCCACCATCTTCCGATTGCTCGGCCTTGACGCGCGGCGGCTGGAGATTCCCGGCCGCAAACGGCTGGAGATCGATTACGGCGGCGTGATTCGCGAGATCCTGGCCTGAACCCCTGCTCCCTGCATGCACCGCCTGAGCCGCTGCAAACAACCCACCTTTAATACGACGCGTGGTACACCCCGATCAGGTTTCCTGCACTTTGCGTGGAGCGCTGGCACAAGCAGGCCTTCGAAAACGACTGGCAGCATTTTGAAACCGACCGCATGTATGACTACGGCCCGCCGCGGCTGCGATTGATTCAGGACTTGGGCGGCCAGCCGAAGGTCATCGCCGAATGGGACGTGGACGCGCCGGTGACCGGGCCGAAGGTTTATGAATTTCGCACGCGATTCACGACGGAGAAGGCCGGCCTGCGCCTGGAATACGCCTACAACATCCCCAGCGTGCTGGAGAACTTTTGGTTCCAAGGCCACGACGGGTTCGCTCGCCCGGAAGTGTACCTGGACTGGTTTGAAATCGAAGGTCCCGCCTTCGCCTCCTGGCCGCCGCCCAGTCACCAGAAACTGCTCCCCGCCTCGCCCCTGGCCAAGTCCTATGAACGCGCCTACGCCCGTGAGGTGCTGGCCCGGTTCATGCGTCAGGCGTACCGGCGACTCGTCAAGGCCGCGGAAATCGACGGCAAGCTGGCGCTCTTTGACCGGGCCCGAAAAGAAAAGCCGACGTTTGTGCAGGCGATCAAGACTCCCCTCACCGCCGTGCTGGCGTCGCCGCACTTTCTCTATCTCGCCGAACCGGATCAAGCCCCGAGGACGTCCGCTCAACCGCGCGCGTTGACCGACCATGAAATCGCCGCCCGCCTGTCTTATTTTCTCTGGTCCACCATGCCCGATGAAGAACTTTCACGCAGCGCCGATGCGGGCACACTGCATCAGCCGGCGTCCTTGCAAAAGGAACTCAGGCGCCTGTTGAACGATCCCAAGTCCGACCAATTCGTCCGCAACTTCGCCAGCCAGTGGCTGGGTTTGCGGGAGGTGGTGCGAATCCGCCCGCGCCGGATTTGTATCCGCAATACGACCGGCATCTGGAACTCTCGATTGTCGGCGAGTCGGAGGCGTTCTTCGCGGAGATTCTGCGCCACGACCGGAGCGTGCTGAATTTTATCAAATCTGACTTGGGGATCGGCGCTTCTGTCCGGAAACTATTTTTTCTCAATTACTCTATTTCGGAATTCGGATTGGACCCCGACCAAGTCTGTGTTTCATCCGTGTTCAATCCGTGGCTCATAACGATGCCGTGTGTCCCGCTGGAATTCATTCGGGCTTTTGACCGCGCATTGCGTCTCGGTTCCGGTCGTTTCCTCCGCTCATTAGAAACCTGTCGTATCACCCAAAAGGGCTATGGCGCAGTTGCAGATGACCGCCGTAGTTTCCGTCATAGCCTGCTGAGGAATCGGCGGTAAAACTCGTACAAATATGATCAAACGGCTGATATTGATTTCGATGGCGGTGGGAGTGTTGTCGGGCTGCGAGAAAAAAGACCCGGCACCTTCGTCCAAGCCACCCAGCTCCGGCACAAGGCCGGCAGCGAACGCTTCGACTCCGGAAGCGACACCGGATTCGGCCACGCCAGCAGAACCTGTAACCCCTACCGCTGGTGATCCTCCGCCTCCTCCCGGAAGCATTGATCCTAACGCCCCGGTCGTCGCGGGCGCGACGCTCATGCATAGTGATGGCAAGGCGTATTCTGATCTGGAGGCGCTGAATTACGCACTGGCCGGGTATAGCGACGATACAGTGGGAATTGTCCGTCCTCCGCTTAAAGACTTGTCCGGTTTGGTTACTGCCGGATTGATCAAGAGCGTGCCCAAGCCGCCACCGGGGAAGAAATTTCTACTCAATTACCCGCAACGCAAAGTGACCTTGGTGGACGATCCGACGGCCAAAAAATAAGCAACCCCGTCCTTTAAACATTTACCAACCGCAAACAAAACAAACCCACGATCTCATGAAAAACCCAAACCTCCCGGCACCCCTGCGGCGGCGCAGTCTGTCCGGCTTCACGCTCATCGAACTACTGGTGGTTATCGCCATCATCGCGATTCTCGCGGCGATGCTGCTGCCCGCCCTGGCCAAAGCCCGAATGAAGGCTGGTGCCAGCGCCTGCTTGAACAACCTCAAGCAAATCGGCACCGCGCGAACCATGTATTCCGACGACAACAAGGAAAAAATCCCGTACTGCGGCATTCAAGCCCCCAACACCGGCGGCCCCGGCGGCCAGCATTGGTCCTGGGACGACTTGCTCGACAATTACATGGGCGGAACGTTCACCAACGGTGAACGCGATTGGCGCCCGACCGATCCTACCGGCAAGAATGTCAAAAATTACCGTTGCCCGGCCGACAAAATCGTGAGCACTGCCGTCCCCCTCGGCTACCGGCGCAGTTACTCCATGCCCAAGCACAACATGGGCGCGATCACCATCGGCGGCGTGGCACCCACTGCGAATGATTGGCCGCCGAATTCCGGCAACGCGACCGGCATCGGCCTCAAGTGGGGCTGGGTCGCAGGCCCCAACTACAACATCGCGGGTTGGAACAACGCCGATGGCAATCCGCCTGTCATTACTCCCGGCAGCATGCGATTTCAGACATCCATCCGCGAATCCATGCTCCTGGATCCTTCGGGGACTATCCAAATCACCGAAAGAATCATTGTGGACAATATTTACGGCACAGTCACCCGGTCAGAAATCGACAATGCCAACACGCACTTCAGCAATACGCAGAATTTCACTACCGAGGCACTCCATAGCAGTTGGTACAACTACCTGATGGCGGACGGCCACGTTGAGTTCTTGGATCCGATAGCAACCTTGGGGAAGGTCGACCCCGCCATCATCCTCACCAAGCAAACCGGGATGTGGACCATTAAGCCAAACGACTAAATCCCGGCACGTTCTCACTCTGCGAAGCAGGCCAGGCCCGCTTCGCAGATTTTTTTTGACCCGGTCATTTGTAGAGCAAAAACGGTTCGCGACGTTTTTGAAACGCCGCCAAATCCGCCGCCCAGTCTTGCTTGATTTCCGCCAGTGATTTCCCGGCCTTGATCGCTTCGAGGGTGACGCGGCTTTGCAGCAGCGTTTGCATTTTCTCAATCGCAAACTCGTTCGGATGCAGCCGCTGCAACGTCAGCGCCAGCGTGAGGCCAATATCCACGACCGGGCAATGGTCGCGGTCGGTCAGGAGGATCGAAACACCGCCGCAGTTTTTCTCCTTGAACACACTGGCGGTCGGCGTAAAGCGAATCGGCACGAAGCGCACGCCGGGCAAATTCGCATGATTCATTTCCGCCGCCAGCTTTGCTTCATCGATGTACGGCGCGCCCACCACTTCAAACGGCGTGGTCGTCCCACGCCCGACCGAGACGGCGGATTCGAGCAGGCCCACGCCGGGATAGAGTGTGGCCTCGGTGAGGCTGCGCATGTTCGGCGAGGGATTGGTCCACGGCAAACCGGTCTGATCAAACCAAAGATTGCGCGACCACCCAGCGAGGGGAATCACGGTGAGGTCGGCGTTCCAACCGCGCTCGACGTTGAACATCCGGGCCAGTTCGCCCACCGTCATGCCGTGGCGCAACGGCGTGCGGTGATACGCGACGAAACTGGGCGCGCCAGAATGCACCGGCCCTTCCACGGCGACGCCGTTGATGGGATTCACGCGATCCAGCACGAAGAATTTCAGCTTCGCCTTGCTGGCAGCTTCGAGACAGTTGCCCATCGTGGAGACGAACGTGTAGAAGCGGCAGCCGATGTCCTGAACGTCGAACACGAGCGCATCCAAATCCTTCAACTGCTCCGGTGCCGGACTGCGCCGCTCGCCGTAGAGACTAAACACCGGCAGCCCCGTCTTCGCATCCACGCCGTCCGAGACTTTTTCGTCCAGCGTACCGCGAATGCCATGCTCCGGGCTGAACAATGCCTTGAGTTGCACGCCCGGTGCGTTCTTCAACAGGTCAATGGTCGGGTTGCGCTGGCGGTCGTGGCCGGTGTGGTTGGTGATGAGTCCGATCTTCAGATTTTTCAGCGGCGCAAAGTTCTGCTTCACCAGCACATCGATGCCGTTGAGCACTTCGGCGGACGCGATTTCGCTGAGACGGCGGGCGAGCAAGGCACCGGGAACATTTTCGAAATCGAAGCCCACCACCGCTTCGGCGGCCAGCGTGCCCAACTTGGCGCGCAGGGAAATTACGTTGCCGGCCTCGGTGGGATGATTGCGGTTGGACAGAAAGATCAAAAAAGTTTTCGAGAACGGATCAATCCAGAGCGAGGTGCCCGTCCAGCCGGTGTGACCGTACGAGCCGAGGGGAAATAGCTTGCCGCGCGGGCCGCTGTAAGCGCTGTCAATGTCCCACCCCAGCCCGCGCCGCGTCGGAACTGCGGCCGGCGATTGCACGCTGGTCATCAGGCGAACGGTTTCCGGTTTGAAAATGCGGACGCCGTCGAGCGTGCCACCGTTGAGCATCATCCGGGCGAAACGGGCGAGATCGGCGGCGGTAAAAAAAAGTCCGGCGTGTCCGGCCACGCCGCCCATCCGGCGCGAAGTGGGATCATGCACCTTACCGCGCAAAACGCCTTCGCCTTCGTTGGTGGTGGTCGGCGCGATGCGCGCGAGTCGGGTGATGGGCGGCAGAAAACCGCTGTTATTCATCTTGAGCGGCCGGTAAATTTCCCGCGCGACGAATTCATTCAACGGCATTCCGCCCACGCGGCGCACGACCTCGCCCAGCAGGATGAAATTGATGTCGCTATAAACAAAATTTGTGCCGGGCGATGAACGCACCTTTTCCGCGCAGGCCAGTTGAATCGCCTTCTCCGCACCCGACCACGCCGGCTGCGCACCCAGTCCAGGTCGCAGGCCGGAGGTGTGCGTCAGCAAATGGCGAACGGTGATAGCTTCCTTGCCGTCGCCCGCGAATTCAGGAATGTACGTCTGCACCGATGCGTCCACTCTGATTTGACCACGCTCGATCAGCAGCAGAATGGCGGGCGTGGTCGCAACGACTTTCGTGAGCGAGGCGGCGTCGAAGATCGTGTCCTCCGTCATCAGCTCTTCGGCGGGAATAAGCGCGCGGTGTCCGTAGGCTTTGTGGTACGCGGTGCCATCGCGCTCCAACCACAACACGCTACCGGGCAGTTTTTTCCCCGCGATGGCTTCCTGGATCGCGGCGTCCATCTCGGCCAGTTTGTCCGCGCGGAAGGCGGCGCGCGGCGCGGCGTGAAGCGGGCTGACGCGTGTTGGAGCCGGCGTGTGGCAGGCGGAGAGCAACAGTGCCAAGCCAAGCGGGAGCGACAACCAGCGCGCAGTTTTGTGCATAAGAATTGGCGCTTGTTTTAGGGAACGGAACCGTTGAGGGCAAGCCCGCGCTGCGCAAACTTTTCATTCTTCAACTTGCCGCCGCCCGAGTTCTCTGGGAAGTTGCCGTCGATCAACGCCCATTTGCCCTTCATGTCCTGGCCGCAACATCACTGGTCGCGTCGTTCTGGATCCCGCAAGGGAATTCCGGCGACTTTGCTTTGGGTATGCTGGTTGGCCACGGTGGCGGCGCTGCCAGCGCAAGAGACTTACCAGAAGCCGCCGACCAATATTACGGAAATCCTCAACGCGCCGCCCGCGCCGGTGGTTTCGTTCAGTCCGACGCGTGATCGATTTCTGCTGGTGCAGGGCGTGCGTTATCCGTCCATTGCCAAACTGGCCGAGCCAGATTTGCGCCTGGCCGGGCAGCGCATAAACCCGCTGAACAACGGCCCGCAGCGCGCGCCCGGGTATGTCGGCCTCGCCATGAAGACCCTCACGAACGACGTGGAGCTAAAAATCGCCCTGCCGCCGGACGCGCAATTTGGCCTACCCATCTGGTCGCCCGACGGAAAACAATTTGCCTTTGCGATGTTCGCCGCCACGAATGTCCAGTTATGGGTAGGCAACGCCGTCACCTGTGCTGTCCGCCGCCTCAATGGCGTGACACTCAACGCCGCTCACGGCGAAACCTTCCAGTGGCTGCCGGACAGCCAGACGATCCTCTGCCAGACGGTGGTGTCCCAGCGCGGCCCAGCGCCCGCCGCGCCGAAAGTTCCCACCGGGCCGCTGATTCAGGAAAGCAACGGCAGGCCCGCGCCGGCGCGGACGTTTCAAGATTTGCTGGAGAACGCGCACGATGAAGCGTTGTTCGACTATTACGCCACCGCGCAACTCCAGTTGGTCAACAGCGCCACGGGACAGGCGACGCCGCTGGGCCAGCCCGGGATTTTCAGCGAGTTTGAACCCTCGCCCGACGGCCTGCATCTGCTCGTGGTGCGCCTCCACCGGCCCTATTCGTACCAGTTGCCTTCGCCCGCCTTTCCGCGCGATGTAGAAATTTGGAATCGCGCCGGCAAGATGATTTTCAAACTGGCGAGCCTGCCGTTGCAAGAAGAAGTGCCCATCGGCGGCGTGCCACCCGGCCCACGCAATTACCACTGGCGGCCCTCGGCGCTGGCGACGCTCGTCTGGGTGGAAGCTCTCGACGGAGGCGATCCCAAACAAAAGGCGACGCATCGCGACCGCGTCCTGATGTTGCGCGCGCCGTTCCAAGGAATGCCGGAGGAACTGGTGAAGACGGAGCATCGCTTTTCTTCGCTGACCTGGGGCGAAAAAAGTTCGGTCGCCTTGTTGAAAGAATATCAAAGCAGCAAACGCTGGAATCGCACCTATCTCTTGAATCCCGACTTGCCGGCCGAACCGCCCCGCCTGATCTGGGATTTGTCCGCGCAAGACCGGTACAACGACCCCGGAACGCCGATGACCCGCACGCTCTCCGCCGGCCAACGGGCCATGCGCGTCCACGAGAACAGCATTTATCTCAACGGCACCGGTGCTTCGCCCGAAGGCGACCGTCCATTTCTGGACCGCCTTGATCTCACCACGTTGAAGACGGAGCGATTGTTCCAATGCGATGACGTGAGCTACGAAAGCGTCGTCGTGCTGGTCAAGGAGGACGCTTCGCAATTTATCACGCGCCGCGAATCCGCCTCCCGACCGCCCAATTATTTTCTCCGCTCAACCCAGGAATCCGCGCGCAAGGCCTTGACGAGTTTTCCCGACCCCGCGCCGCAACTGCGCGGCATCAAGAAACAGCTCGTCACCTACGAGCGGAATGACGGCGTGCAACTTTCCTTCACGCTTTACCTGCCCGCCGATTACAAGCCGGGCACGCGGCTGCCCACCGTGCTGTGGGCCTACCCGCGCGAGTTTAATGACGCCGACACCGCCGGGCAGGTGTCCGGATCGCCGCACCGGTTCACGGCCATCACCGGCATCAGTCATCTGTTCCTGCTCACGCAAGGTTACGCCATTCTCGACGGAGCGACGATGCCGGTCGTCGGCGATGTAAAAAAGATGAACGACACCTACCTCGAACAGATCGTCGCCAGCGCGCGGGCCGCCATCGACAAGGCGGTGGAAATGGGCGTCACGGATCCGCAACGGGTCGGCGTGGGCGGGCACAGCTATGGCGCGTTCATGACCGTGAACTTGCTGGCGCACTCGGAATTGTTTCGCGCGGGCATCGCGCGCAGCGGCGCTTACAACCGCACGCTCACGCCGTTTGGTTTTCAAAACGAGCGCCGCACGTTGTGGGAAGCACCGGAAATGTATCTCAAGGTTTCCCCGCTGATGTACGCCGACAAGATCAAAGAGCCGCTGCTGCTTCTCCATGGCGACGCGGACAACAATCCCGGCACGTCCACGCTGCAAAGCGAACGCCTCTTCCAGGCCATCAAAGGCAACGGCGGCACGGCGCGGCTGGTGTTGTTGCCGCATGAAGCGCACGCCTACGAGGCGCGCGAATCCGTGGAGCACACGCTTTACGAAATGGTGGCGTGGTTTGACAAATACCTAAAAAACGCGCCGCGTAGGAATGCCAGCGGGCAATAAAACCGATCGTGTCGCGCCGCCAATCTCCGCCTTGATCTTTCCATCGAATTGCAGCAGTTTCTCCCCATGAAACTTCCGTGCCCTCTCCGGCTGTTCTGTCTTGCCTGGCTCGCGCTGGCTGGGTTGGAGGCGCAGTCGGCGGACGAAGCTCCCAAATTGGTCCCGCTGCCCGGCCGGTTCAAATCCCTGACCGAGCCGCCCTGCTCCTACGCCTCGACGCAGAACCGCAAAGGATTTGTGCAAAGCAACGACCGCGTCCTCGCCTGGATTCGCGGCGCGCACAACGGCGGCGCGATTCCGATCCGCCATTTCCTGGCGGCGCCGCGGGTGATCAACGACACTTACGGCCTCTTTTTTTATGACCCTGATGGTGGTTATGTCAGCGCCTTCAAGAAGGATTACGGCTACGAATTTTATGGCTGGCGCGGTGGCGTGATGGTGGTGAAAGGCCGCGACGGCACGCTCTGGTCGGCCTTGACCGGCCTCGCCTTTGACGGACCGCAAAAAGGCAAACGGCTGGAACGCCTCCCCAGCCTGACCACCCAGTGGGGCCATTGGCTGATGTTGCACCCGGAATCGACGGTGTATGATTTGTTCGACGGGAAGAAATATCCAACCGCCGAGCTGCCCGGCCAGTTGAGCCCGGAGGGCCAGTCATCAATGGGCAAGGTGGACGCGCGGCTGGCGCCGCAATCGCCCGTGCTCGGCGTGGAATTCAACGGACAAACGAGGGCGTATCCGCTGAACGAAAGCGTCGAACGCGATTGCATTGGCGACCAGGTGGGCGACGAGGCCATCGCCGTATTTTGGTACCAGCCCACGCGCAGCGCGGTCGCGTTCAACCGCAGCGTCGAGGGCCGGACGCTCACCTTTTTTGCCGATCCGATTTCGCCGGAGACCGCGCCCTTCAAGGACCGGGAAACCGGCACGCGTTGGACGCTGGCCGGCCGGGCCGTGGATGGTCCATTGAAGGGGAAGGAACTGCAATGGGTCCGGAGCATTCAATGCCATTGGTACGCCTGGGTCGCGGAATATCCCGCCACAAGTCTTTATGCGCCGCCGAAGTGATCGCCGACTGGCCCCCGTGTTCGCGCTGCTGGCGCTGCTGGCGGGTGCCGCGGACGTTCATAAAATCCTGGCCGCCGAATCAGGCTTGAAAGCGGTCCTGCTCGCGGCCCCCCAAGTGACCGCCGACCGGCTTCGGGCGCTGCACACGGAAGGAAATAATGCCGTCGTGCTGAATCTCTCCACGCGGGATGCGGCTCCGGAAAAGGCGGCGGCGGCGCGCATCCAGCAGGCCGGGCTGGCGCTTTATTATTGGATCGAAATCGGCCGCAGCCCCGCGCTGGCCGACGCACATCCCGAATGGATGGCCAGCATCCAAACGCACCAGGAATTCCGGAAGTTGTTCCCCCGTCTGCCGCCGCTGCAGGAGGGCGAGGTCGTGAAAACCTATCCGTGGGTTCCCGTGCTCTATCAGGAAACGTTCCCGGTGCATTTGCAGCGCGTGAAAGAACTGCTCGCGGACAAGCCTGTGCCGCGCGGCATTTTTTTGAACGACTTGCAGGCTGCGCCCTCGGCATGCGGCTGCGGCCATCAGCTCTGCCGCTGGACGACCGATTACGGGAAAGTGCTCACCGCCACAAAACTGCCGGCTGATGGCGCGGCAAAATTTGTGGCGGCGGTGAAACGGTTGGTGCCGCAAGCGAAAGTCATTCCCGTCTGGGCCACGGAATGCGAGGAGCCGGACAAAGACAGCGTGTGCAACGGCGTCGGTTGTTTCAATGGCGCGTGCTGGCGCGAATTCACGGCGCAACTCATGCCGGTCGCGGAGGAGGCGGAGACGCTGGCCGCGCTGCTGCCGTACCGCGCGTTGCAACGCGACTTGGCGCACTACGGCCCGGTGGCCGGCTGGATCAAGCCGGCGCTCAATTCTTTTTCCACCATGCCGGCGCGCTACCAGGCCAGGCCGGTGGTGCCGGGACGATTGATCGCCGTGCTTCAAGGCTGGGACGTGACCCCCGCGCAAGTCCAGGCGCAGATCGCCCGCACGCAGGAAGCGGGCGCAGCGGGTTATGTCGTCTCGCTCATGCCCATCGAGCAAGGCTGGGAGCCGCGCGTGGTGAAGGCGGTTCCGCCGGCGCGGAAACCAGCGCCGTGATCACAATTCCATTGCCGCGTCTCCCACCCGCAGTTAAGGCTTGGCGCACCGTGGTGTTTCAAGTCCATCTGCGTCGTCGACGGAATCGGATTTCAACCCTGCTGCTGGCCGCCATGCTGGCCCTGGCGGCGCGGAGCGATGCCGCCGAGCCCTCACCCCAGCAAAGGGCGGATCGCGAACAACTGCGGCGGCTTCTCCCCGCCAGCGAACCGTGGGAAAAATGGCTGCAAACCTCCGGGGAACTGCCGCCCGACTTCGACAAACTTCCGAGCATTCCGTTCCTGCCCGACCCGCTTCGTTTCAACAACGGCAAGGTCGTGAGCAAGTCGCAGCAATGGCCCGAACGACGGATCGAACTGTTGCGGATGTTTTTTCATTACGTGTTCGGCACCGTTCCCGCCGCGCCGGGCAACGTGCGCGCGGCGGGCGTGAAGACGCGGGAAGAGGGCGGCGCGACCGTGCAAGAAATGGTGCTGGAATTCGGCCCGCAAAACCGGGCGAAGCTGCATGTGGAGTTGATCATTCCGCGTGGTTCCGGGCCGTTCCCGGTGTTCCTCACGCAGGACAATCACCGTGCCTGGGCGCTTGTGGCGGTGAGCCGAGGCTACATCGGCTGCGTCTATGCCGGGGCGGATTCGCGCGACGACACGGATGCCTTCGTACCGCTTTACCCGCAATTTGACTGGACCAAACTCGCGCGTCGCGCGTGGGCGGCGAGCCGGTGCGTCGATTACCTCCACACGCTGGACATCGTGGATCGCGAAAAGATCGCGCTCGCCGGCCATTCGCGGAACGGCAAACTTTCCCTCATCGCCGCCGCGTTGGATGAGCGCATCACCGCCGTCATTTCCAGCAGCGCCGGCGCAGGCGGGCCGTGCAGCTACCGCCTGTTTTCGGAAATGCAATTTGGCGAAGGGATCGAAAACATCACGCGCGCTTTTCCCGACTGGCTGCATCCGCGACTGCGCTTTTTCGCCGGGCGCGAAAACAAACTGCCCATCGACCAGCACGAACTCATCGCCTGCATCGCGCCGCGACCGTGCCTGATTTCCACGGCGCTCAATGATTCCGTAGAGAGCATCTGGGCGATTGAGCAGTCGTTCTATTCCGCGCGCCGCGTGTATCAACTGCTGGGCAAAGGCGACGAGCTGAATTTGCGTTACCGCTCCGGCGGCCACGAGACGCGCGCCGAGGACATCGAGGCGTATGTGGACTGGCTCGACACCGTGTTTGGCCGCAAGGAATTCACCTTCCCAAACGTGGTGATTTATCCCACCTACACCGAGTGGCAAAAACTCAATCCAAAGAAAATTGAAACCGACCATTTTCCTCCCAAAGGGATCGAGGATCTCCTGCGCGGCGAGCAAAACTTATCCATCGACAACGCCGCCGAATGGCAGCTCAAGAAGCCGGACATCCGCGCCCGCATCTTGTGGGGCTTGGGCGAAGCGCCGCCGTTTGCCGAAAGCGCGCCGGGCAAATATGGCGCGGAATCGACGCACCTCGCCACGCTGCTCGGCCGCGCCACCGTCCCGAATGGATTGCAAAAGCAGAGTCTCAACTTCGGCAATTACATCGCGGGTGATCTCTACTTTCCGACGAACGCCGACCGGGCGGAAAAGAAACTACCAGTGGTGATCTGGCTGCATCCCTGCTCCAATGCCAACGGTTACACGGCGGGTTATCGGCGCGGCGAACAGCCCCATCTGGTGCTGGCGCGTCTGGGTTGCGCCGTGTTCGCCTTCGACCAGATCGGCAACGGCACCCGCTTGGAGGAGGTCAAAAACTTTTACCAGCGTTATCCGCAATGGTCGTTGCTCGGCAAAAATGTGGAAGACACGCTCGCGGCGGTTGAGGCACTGCAAAAAATTGCCTTCATCGACACGAAACGAATTTACGTTCTGGGTTACGCCACGGGCGCGATGGCCGCGCTGCACGCCGCCGCGTTGGACGAACGCGTCGCGGGCGTGGTGTCGGTCGCGGGTTTCACGCCGATGCGCTTGGACACGGCGGACAAAGGTACGGGCGGCCTCGCCCGCTGGTCGCAATGGCTGCCGTGGCAACCGCGGCTCGGCGCGTTTATCGGTCAGGAAACTCGCGTCCCGTACGATTATCACGAAGTGCTGGCGATGATCGCGCCTCGGCCCGCGCTCGTGGCGTTGCCGCGCCTCGATTATCACAGCACGCGCAAAGATGTAGATCTTTGCTTAACCGAGGCGGGCAAAGTCTTTTCGCTCCTGAACGGGAAGGAAAACCTGCGGGTGCTGGAAATCGACGACTACAACCACTTCTCGCCCGAACTGCAAAAACAAGTGTTCGAACAATTCCAACGGCTGGCTGGATTCTGACTTATGGAACCGGAATCCGTTACCGAGTCCGTCCCGGCGATACCGCCTGTCTCCCGGTGGTGTTGGTGGTTTCACTTGCTGTTGCTCACCGGTTATCCGCTGCTGATTGGGATCATGGGATGGCTCGCTTCCCGCAACCACAAGGTCAGGCTGATGCCGGGTAATTCCATCGGCCTGCTTTACGGTGTGTGTCTTGAACTCGCCATCTTTTCCCTCGTCTTCGCACTCGCCGTGCGGCTGTCCCGCGCCAGTCCGCAAGCTCTGCTGTTCGCCTGGCGTGGCGGCTGGCGTCCGATCGCGTTGGGTCTGGCCTATTCCGTCGGATTGAGGATCGCGATTGCGGTGGGAATGTTTTTCCTTTTCATCCTGCTGATGTTGGCGGGCGGAACGCCGGAGGGCATTGCCGGCAGCATTCGCCCGAAGAGTGAGATGCTCTTCGATCCCAAATCGTTGATGAACGATCCCGTCTATTACTGGTTGATGTTGACGCTGGTCAGTTTTGTCATGGCGGGCTTGCGCGAGGAAATGTGGCGCGCGGGCATGTTCGCTGCCTTGGCCGCGCTTTATCCGAAGGGTTTTGAACGCTGGCCCGGCAAAGTGGCGGCCATCGCGATTGTGGCCCTGATTTTCGGTCTCGGACACCTGCCGCAAGGCGCGGGAGGCGTGGGAGTCACCCTGGTGTTGGGTTTCGGTCTGGGTGCGATCATGCTGGGGCACCGTTCGATTTGGGAAGCGGTGCTGGCGCACGGCTGCTTCGACGCCACTTCGTTCATGATGCTCCACTGGCTGATCACCACACATCCGAACATGCTTCCGAGCTGAAACACGCGATCGCGTGTGAGGGTTGCTTTGTGGAACAACTGCGGATAGGGTCTGGCCGTTAGCCAACGCCATGCTCACGCTTCAAAATATTATTTCCGGCTGCTTCGCTCTAGCTTCTCTTTGCGCGCTGGCGGTCGGGTCGGGTTGCGCCACCAAACCGGCGGTAAACACCCAGTCCGCTGCGCCATCTGCGGCGGCAGCCCCTAAGCTCAAGAACGGCGTGGAATCGTTCGACGCCGCGTGGCGCATCATCAACGAATCGCACTTTGACACCAATTTCAACGGTGTGAATTGGGAGGCGGTGCGCGTGGAGTTGCGGCCCAAAGCCGAGGTGGCCACCGACATCAAGCAATTGCGCACCGTGATCATGGAGATGCTGGGCCGGCTGGGCCAGTCACACATGATTCTGATCCCGCGCGAATCAGTGGACGCGATGCAGCCCGCCAGCACTCTGGTGGCCACGAAACCCAGCGCGACGAAAAGCACCGCGAAGGCCGGCAAGAAATCCAAGTCCGCCGTGAGCAGCCAACCGGTACCGGCACTGGAAAATCCGTCGGAACTGCGCGCGGGCGATTTGGGCTTTGAAGTGCGGCGCGTAGATCAGCAGATCGTGGTCACTCGCGTCGAAGCAGGCGGCCCGGCTTACGACGCAGGCGTCCGCTCTGGCTGGGTGGTGCAAGCGGTGGGCGGACGCCGCACGAGCGAGCTGCTTGAACTGGCGTCCACCGTGAGCGATCCGCGCCACGCGAGCCTCATGGCGTGGTCGATGGTCGCGGCGCAATTGAACGGCCGGCCCGACTCGACCGCGAATCTGGAATTTTTGGATAATGCCGACCAGCCCGTTTCTCTGGAAATCAAACGCCGTCGCGTGGCCGGTGAGCCGGCCAAGCTCGGCCACTTGCCCACGTTCTTTGCCCGGTTGCAAAGCGAACGTCTGCCCGCGCCCGGCGACACCAGCATCGGGGTGATTCGCTTCAACGTCTGGATGCTGCCCATCGCCGAGCCGTTCAACACGGCGATCGACGAACTGCGCGACACGCGAGGCATCGTGATCGATGTGCGTGGCAACATCGGCGGCGTGGCGGGCATGATCATGGGCTTCTCCGGCCATTTTTTGAATGACCGCATCACCTTGGGCACGTTGAAAACGCGCACGGTCACGATGCGCTTCGTTGCCAACCCGCGCCTCGTCAATAGCGCCGGCCAACGCGTGCAACCCTTCGCCGGCCCGGTGGCGATTTTAACCGACGCCGTTTCCATCAGCGCCTCCGAAATATTCGCCAGCGGCCTGCAGGCGATTGGCCGCGCGCGGATTTTCGGCCAGGCCACGACCGGACAGGCGCTGCCCGCCATGTTCGACGCGCTGCCCAACGGCGACGTGCTGGAACACGCGATGGGCGATTTCCTGACGCCCAACGGCGCGCGCGTGGAAGGCCGTGGCGTGATCCCGGATGAAGTGGTTCCGCTGACGCGCGCGGACTTGCTTGCCGGACGCGATGCGGCTCTAATGGCGGCCATGAAATGGATCACCGGCCAAAATAATAAAGTTTCGGCTTCACCCTCCGCGCCCGGGCCGAGCCGCTCCGCTTCGCAAATCCCGTAATCAACCCAAACTCATCGACTCATGAAAAACATTCCTTCATCCATCATTTCCTTCGCCCGCTTGCTGGGCGCGCTTGCCTTGACCGTCCTGCTGCTCACGCCCGCTGTGCGCGCGGCGGATGAGTCGACCAAGAAATTGCCGCCGGCAAAAGAGGTCATTGCCAAATTCATCAAGGCCATCGGCGGCCGCGAGGCGATCCTCAAGCAAACGTCCATGCACGCCACTGGTACATTTGCCATGCCAGCCCAAGGCGTTAGCGGCACGCTGGAGGTCTTCGCTTCCAAGCCGAACAAGCTGCTCGTGAAAATCGACATCACCGGTTTTGGCAAAGTGTCGCAGGGCTTCGACGGCAAAGTCGGCTGGACCATTGATCCGGCGCAGGGACCAATGGTGCTCAAGGACAAAATGCTCGAACAGGTCAGCACCGAAGCCGACTTTTACGGCACGTTGCACGACGAAAAAAACTACACGTCGATGGAAACTGTTGAGGCGACCAAGTTCGAAGGCAAGGATTGTTACAAGCTCAAGCTGGTGCGGAAGAACGGGCATGAAACCATTGAATTTTATGACGTGAAAACCGCGCTGCTCAACGGCACCATGTCCACGCAAGACTCGGCCTTGGGTGCGCTTCCCGTGACCAGCATTGTCGGCGAATACAAGGAATTCGGCGGCGTGAAAATGCCAACAAAGATCAGCCAGAAGATTGGCCCGGCGGAACAGATGATGACCATCACCTCGGTGGAGAACAACAAGGTCGCCGATTCCGAGTTTGACCTGCCGGAGCCCATCAAAGCGTTGGTCAAACCGTAATTGAACGGCCGTGTCCCATCTGATGAGCTAGGTCGTTCGTCCCTGATGCCGCGCCAATCCAAAACCCAGTGGAACTTCGGTGAACTCTTTCCCACCGAAGCCCCGCGCCGTGTCTTGACGGTTTCCGAGTTGACGACGCAAGTGAAGCGGCTGCTGGAAAAGCAGGTTGGCCAGGTCTGGGTCACGGGTGAAATCACCAACCTCCGCGCGCAGAGTTCCGGCTACATTTATTTCACGCTCAAAGACGCCAGCACACAGCTCGCCTGCGTCCTCTTCCGTGGCGAGGCGTCGGCGCAACGCGAGCTGTTGCAGGACGGCCAGAAGGTCGTGCTCCAGGGCGATCTCACGGTCTATGAGGCGCGCGGACAATATCAACTGCTCGTGCACAGCGTGGAGTTGCAGGGCGTCGGCGCGCTGCAAATCGCCTTCGAGAAGCTGAAGCAGAAATTGTCGGCGGAAGGACTGTTTGCCGCAGAGCGCAAGCGCCCCATTCCGCGCTACCCGCAACGGATTGGCTTGGTTACTTCGCCAACCGGCGCGGCGATCCGCGACGTGTTGCATGTCATCGAGCGTCGGCAGCCCGGTTTGGAAATCATCCTTGCGCCGTGCCGCGTGCAAGGGCAGGGAGCCGCGCCCGAGATCGCGGCGGCGATTCGGCTGTTGAACGAATTCTCCGCTGGAGTCCAAGCTTCAGCTTGTCCAGACGGCGAGGAAACGCGAAGCAAGCTGAAGCTCCAACGGGGCGGTCTTGATCTCATCCTCGTCACGCGCGGCGGCGGGAGTCTGGAAGACTTATGGGCGTTCAACGAGGAAGTGGTTGCGTGCGCGATCTTTGATTCCGCCGTGCCGGTCATTTCCGCCGTTGGACACGAGATTGATTTCACCATCGCAGATTTTGTGGCCGACTTGCGCGCGGCGACGCCAAGTGTTGCCGCCGAAATGATCACCGAGGGCATGTTCGCCAGCCGGGAGTTTGTGGCCGAAGCCACCAGCCGTCTGCGCCAGCGCGCGGCCCAACGATTGGCACGCGCGCGGGAAGACTGGGAACAATGGAGCGCACGGCTGCACCTCGCGCATCCGCGCCGCCGGTTGAATGAATCGCTGCAACGGCTCGATGATTTGCAAACAGCCCTGGCACGCAGCGCGAACTCTCGCTGGCGCGCATGCCAGCTCGACTGGCACACGCATTCCCAGCGGCTGCTGCGCGTGAAGCCGGCGCAATGGCTGGCGCGACGGCAACAGACATTGCGCGAGCTGGAGCGGCGTTTGCTGGAACAGACCCAGCGCCAGTTTCAAACGTGGCAAAACCGCCAGACACACGCCGCCGCCCGCCTGCGTCTGCTCGCGCCGGACAACGTGCTGGCGCGCGGTTATTCCATCACCACCGACGCTGCGACGGGCACGGTGATTCGCAACACCGCCGAAGTGAAGCCTGGGCAGCGTCTGAAAACGCGGCTCAAATCCGGAGAAATCCGCAGCGTGGCGGAGCAGTAACGGTCTTCTTGGCGAGCAGGGCGACTGGCGGACGAAGGCACCGGGGTTTGAAGAAAAGACAGCGCTATTTCGTCGCCGATTTTGAGAAGGCGTTGTTCACACCCGCTGCCGTTTCCAGTGTGTGACTTTTTTGCGAAGGCTCGCGGCGGTCAGCCAATACCACGTCTCATACTGGCGCAGCGCGGCGGCGCGCTCCTGGGCATCGTCCCGGACGAACTTCGCAGGCAGCGTGGCCTCCAGCGTCAGCGGTTTTTCAAAGACAGCAAACAACCGCGTCTTCGGCAGGTCGCCGTCGAGCGCTTCGATCTTCCGCACTTTGAAGCCGGTTTTCTGGGCCAGTCGCTGTAGCGTCCGGGGCGAAAACGAAAAGGGATGCGCCCGGTGAAAGAAATGCGACAGTCGTGAACCGGGTGCCTCGATGTTCGGCACTTCGACGACAAACACGCCCCGCGGCTTGAGCAATTTCTTGAGCTTCAGGAACACATCCGTTGGACTGGTGGTGTGTTCGAGCACATGGTTCATCACCACGAGATCAAAACTCGCGGAGGGGAGCTTGTGTTCGACCTCGTGCAACAGGCCGACCCGCACCTCGAGTTCCTTTTGTTCGCGGGCAAACTGGGCATGACCGTGGTGGGCTTCGATGCCAATGAACTGCCCGGTGGCACCGACGAAATTCTTCATGCTCCAGAGCAAGGCACCGACGCTGCATCCCACTTCCAACACCTTCACGCCGGGCCGGAGAAAGGGTTTCAACTGCGCCAGCATCGGCTTGATCTTCGGCAACCGTCGACGGAAAAACTTTTCATCGGGAACCGACTGGTCTTTGTATTCACCCCAATAACTTGTGTGATAATACTCGGCGTTCTCCTTTTCCGAGACACGCGGGTTCGTATAAACGAGACCGCAGCCTTCGCAAATCACGGTCGTCAGCGGCGAACCGTGCCGGCCCCGGCGGGCAAACACCAGGTGCGCGGCACTGCCGCACAAATCGCACACCTGCGCCGGGGCGGCGGGCGGGGGCGTTTTCGGCTTGGCGGATTTGCTCGCGGGCTTCTGCATCACGAAAGAGATGATCGGCGTTCTCCTTGAAAAGTCAAAGTGGAAGGCGCGCGCTCACGCCATCGGACGCAACTCCAGCCACATCGCCGCGCGAAATGTCTTCTGCGGCTCCAACAAAATCAACTCCCGATCCTTGCGTCGCGTGAACGCGTTGGGCAGCGCCGTCCACGGCTCCACGCAATAAAACGGCGTCTCGGTGGATTGCGACCAGAGCGCGACGAACCGGTGTTGCGGCGCATCCTCAAAATTCAACACCACTTCCAGCTCGCTGACTGGGTCGATCAAAATCAACTCCCGCTTTTTCAAGTCGGTGAGAAAGATCGTATCCACTACTTCCTCCTGCACGCTCCAGTTCTGCGCGGGGAACGGCCGGCTCGTGAACCGCTCGTTGCGGCCTACGGGCGTCAGCCGTTTGGCTTCGGGTATTTCGACGAAGCACACTTTGCGCTCGCTTTTCGCTGTCAGCGGAATTTGGAAATACGGGTGAAAGCCGGTGCTGAACGGAAGCGTTTCGGTCGAACGGTTTTCGATCACCTGCTCCCAACCGATGCGACCCTGGGTCAGATAATATTTCAGGCGCTGGCGGAAGGCGAACGGGTAATTCGCCCGCGTGATCTCGCTGTCGGTCAACTCCATCGTGACGGACGTGGCGGTTTGTTCGATGACATTCCATTTGACCCGGCGCGCGAAACCGTGCTGCGCCATTTCAAACACCCGGCCGTTCCATTCGTAATGATGCTCCTGCTCGCCGACGCGGTTGCTGCTCACCAGTGGAAACAAAATCGGATTGCCCGCGTAAATCCCGCGCGGGTAACGGTCGATGACCGCTTGCGTGCAATGCAGCGCCTCCACAAGTCCATGCCGGGTGGTGGGCCGGGCGTAGCGCAGCAGCCAGCCGCCCAGTTCCGGCGCGATCACCGCCGTCGTGCCATCAGCATCCGTGAGCGTGATGAATTTTCTTTCCGGCATATCAGTGGAAAACCAGTTTGTTGTGGCGGCAGGCAAACATCAGTGAACTTACGTGGGTGAACATTAACCGATGCGGCCCCGCCTGTCACGTCCTGTCACAACCATTTTGTGCCATTGACAGTTGTATCTTCACCTTGGATTTCGTACGCTGCGCTCCAACTCTGCAACGCGTGACGACATCATTTCCAACCTTGGGCACGATCCCGACCGTGGACGCCGTGATGGTCGAGGAGCGCGCTGCGTCATTCACCAAGCGCAGCATCAAAACTTCCGCGAAACTCGCCGGCTTGAAAATGGTCGTGAGCATGTGCGACCTCACCACGCTCGAAGGCAAGGACACGCCGGGCAAAGTCGCGTATCTCTGCCGCAAGGCGCTCCAGCCCATCGAGGCGAAATACGATGTGCCGAACTGCGCCGCCGTCTGCGTTTATCCGAACATGGTCCGCTACGCTCGGAAATTTCTCGGCGACAATTCGCCCGTGAACATCGCCGCCGTCGCGACCGGATTTCCCAGCGGACAATATCCACTCCGCACCAAGCTCGAAGAAGTCCGCCGCACTGTGGCCGATGGCGCGGATGAAATTGACATGGTCATTAACCGCTGCGCCTTCCTCGCCGGCGACCACGCAAAAGTCTTCGACGAAATCGCCGCGACGAAAGAAGCCTGCGGCCCGGCGCATTTGAAAGTGATTCTTGAAACCGGCGAACTCGTCACCTACGACAACGTCCGCCTCGCCAGCGAAATCGCCATGCAAGCCGGCGGCGATTTCATCAAGACCAGCACCGGCAAGGTGAATCCCGCCGCGACGATTCCCGTCACGCTCGTGATGCTCGGAGCCATTCGTGATTATTTTTTTGCCACCGGCATCCGCATCGGCATGAAGCCCGCCGGCGGCATCCGCACGTCCAAGCAGGCGCTGGCCTACCTTGTGATGGTCAAGGAAACGCTCGGCGACGACTGGCTGAATCCGCAGATGTTCCGTTTCGGCGCGAGCACGCTCGTCAACGACGTGCTCATGCAGATCGCCAAGCAGGTGGATGGAAATTATCAAAGCGCGGATTACTTCTCGCTGCCCTAACCGAAGCTCCAACGGAGCGAAAGAAAATAGCCCAGGGCAAGTTCGCGGAGAACGCTGCTCTGGGTTAATCGTTAAAAAGATTTCGAAGCCCTGAAAGGGCGGCAGAAGTTCTGGAATTATTTTCCGCCACGGATTGAAGGTTCTTGGGCGAGTTTCCTTCGTAGTAATTCAAGCGGGCCACCTGGCTTGAGGATGGAATCGTCGAATCCAAGAACTTCACCGAACAACTTTTCATCCAGCTCTTGCCGGACTTGGTCTTTGTCTATTTCAAAAAATGGCAGCAGTTCGCGTTTTGAGAAGTCATCAAAAATCTCGGCGGCTTTTTTCAACTGTTTTTTGGACAGGGAATTTATGTCCAAGACCGGCAGAGACTCCAATGCCGTGACGCCGATGTTGCCGCGACCGGATTGCTGTTTGTTGGCGTGCCACCAGTGCAGCAGCAATCCAATTGAAGTATTGCCCCAAAGCACAAGCGCCTTTTCGCGTTCAACCGTGGACAAACCAATGGATGTCCATGCTCTGCCGCCAATCGTCTTGCGAGCGGTGAACTGCATCCCTGTGGGCTGGCTGGTGAAACGAAAATTCTGGTTGAAATGACAATGCGAAGCCGTGTCCCAAACTGTCCCGACCTTTTTGTCTATGCCTTTTTGAATCTCTGGATCGGTGTCGCTTTTTGGAAGCCCCTCACTATCGCCATCAAAAGAAATAGTTTTTTCGCTTTCTGCTTCATGCGCCCACAGCACGGGGTATGTGGGAATTTCACCTGCCGTCATGGATTTTATTTCAAACGGGCCTCGGACGCTGCCGTCTGCATTGCTGTAATTTATATCCGCGTGATACGGGCCGATTTTGGCTTTCAATCCGGCGACGGTGATTATTTCAATTTCAAAAGCCTCCTTCTTTTTCATGGTTGGCAACCAACACCGTTTTTCTATGGTGAGTTGGTAAGCCGTTTGCGCCAGAGAAAGGTCTGATATTCTCGCCAAGTTCCAAACGCCTGATTTTGGTAATGGTGCGTCAAGCATCTGCCCGATTTTTTCGCTGCCAAAATAAACCGGCGTGCCGCCGACCGGGCCGTCCTCAATTCGATTCAGTTTTTTCCCGGCGCGAATTTGATGGATTTGTCTGGCGGCAACTGCTCCGAGCATCGGATAGGCGGGGCGCTCTTTTAGCACAACAAAAGTCGCCCGGTTTCTCATCTGATACTTTTTACGACCCACGACAAGACACTCGCCCATACCAGTGTCCGCTGAAAATGCCATGTCATCGTCGTTTTTTCCCGCGATTGAAATGAGGACAAGGTCGCTGTATTGCGAAGTCAATAATTTACGGGAATCTTCCCAAGCTTCACCCGACATGAGACTCAACGGCATCACCAAAGCCAGCACACCATCCAGTTTCAATTTGCGTTGTGCCAAAACCAAAAAGGCGGAAGCCTCACCTGCATTCCCGTGATAGCTCGTCCCTTTGGTGAGTTCTTTGATTCTGTTCCCCATTAACTTTTGTTCTTTAGGCGTGGCACTAAACGCGGCGAACATCGGGTTGTGAACCCCAATCTTTTTACCTTCCTGACCCGTGGCGCGGGTGAATGGTGGATTCATTGTCACCAAGTCAAACGCGGCGTGAGGAAGTTCCCGCCAAGTATCTTTTTCCCGCTCGCCCATTCCTTCAACCGCTTTTGCGGCGGTGGCAATAATGTCCATTTCTTTTTGATCATTGAGCAGATCGAGTGAGCCGAGCGCAACGCCTCTTGGTTGCTTGCCGTAAGCAACGGTGAGAATTGAACTCTGCTTGTATTTTATAGTCGGATGCGCACTGGAGAGCATGGAGGCGGTCAAGTGCGCAGCGGCCGGCAGCACGTCGCAACCAATCAATGCCGATGCCATCATTTCAGGATGCAATGCTTCTGAATTTCCGCCTGCCATCTCGTGTAATTGACCGATGCGCTGATAAGCTGTCGAGATCAGCGTGCCAGTGCCGCAGGCGAAATCGGCAATTTTCAGTTCTTTAATTTCCTTAGCGCTTTTCCATAAACCATTCGCCGGTGTTTTATCGGGCGTGATAGCCAAGCCAATCAATAACGCGGCTGACGCTGGCGTGGTGTAGTAAGCGGCGAGAAATTTACGGTCGGCAATCAGCTTTTGAAAAACCGCGCCGGTTAAATCGTGCGAGCGCATCAGCCGGGTTTCCAAAAGTTTTTCAGCCGTTGAAGCCAGACAATCAAGCAGTGCTTTGGAATTTCCGGCAGGGACAACTTCAAGGATGCGGCGGGCAATATCAAAAATCGGCCAGTAATTTACTTGGAGAATCTTTTTCCATTCGGCGATCACGCCTGACTTGCTGAAATTATCCCCTTTCGTGCGGAGTTGCTCAATCGAGACGACATCTTTCAAATCTCCCGGCCCGCCCGCCAAACTTTCCTGAAAGATAAAGGCGTTTGCCAGAATTGTGGCGGCCATGCGCCAAGTCTGCTCGTGTTTTTCCTGTTTGAGCGATTCACTAATACTATCGAGTGCGCCGGGATGAGATTTGGCCATCTCGCCCAATAATGCCGCTGCTTCGCTGACACCCGCGACAAGCTGATCTGCCGCTTTTTCAATTACGTCAGGAGGAACGGAAGCCGATTGCGTAAAAATGGAAAGGTCAGTAATGCTGCCTTTAATCCAACCCGACTGCGGCCACCGATTAAATTTTGTGGGTTCGCTACCGGTGAAAATTGCGATTTCAAGGTCGTCGGCTTTTTCAAGTTCGGATTTGAGCGCGTTCCCGCTTTTCGTCGCCAGCCTTTCTGGGAGACGCACTGCAATCGAAGATAAAACTGTGCGACCTGTTTTGCGCAATTGTTCGCCAAGGCGGGACGTGGCTTCAGGCTCTACGGTGACTGCTGGCAAAATTTCGGTTTCAATTACAACAGGTGAGACGTTTTGCTCAATGACCAAAATATCAGGGCGACGGTTGTTGCCTTTGAGCATCCCGGTGTTCTCGGAACTGACTGCATCCGAATCTTTCCATGCGTGGCGTGTTTCTTTAAGAATAGCAGCAATCGCATCATTAATTGTGTGTTCGGTAGTTGCCATGCGTGAAAACTAAGCAAGCGAAAGATTTTTGGCGAGCTTTCTGCCGCCCTTTCAGGGCTTGGAATATTTTGTGGGATGTGAACCCAAGGGCGGCGTTCGCTGACTCACTTGCCCTGGGTTATTAACTTTCGCCCCGATGGGGCTAATTGGTAGCGGCGTCCGCCGCCGGGCAAATCATCCCAGCGGCCACACTGCTTCTTATTTTGCCCGTGTGCACATCGCGCTTGCTACCGGGCCGGCGCATTCGTCAGCACCACGTTGCCGGGTGTCTGGCCGGCAACGTAGATGGCGAGCGCATTCGTCGCTGCATCGGTCACGCGCCAGACATGGCCGACAAACGTCTGGTGTTCCGAGTGGTCGCCCGGACGCATCTGGCCGTACGGTTGCGGTTTGCCATCGAAGTCGATCCATTCGAGCCGCAGCGTTTGCTTGGAGGCATTGAGAAAATAGAGCATCGTCTGGGCGCTGTTCTTCGCGGAGCGCCAGTCGGATTGCGCGCCGGGTGCGAGCGACGCAAGCGCGACGGCGTCGGACGGGGCCATGGATTCCTCGCCGCGCCGGAAACGCTCATACCAGGCGGTGAGTTTTTCCGGCCACGCGAATTTGGGTGCTTTCGCCGGATCGTAAGTGGCCAGATGCGGCGACGGCGGTTTGCGTTCGGCGGGCCGCTGATAACGCCACGGGCTATCGCCGAAAATCTCCGCGAGCAACTTGGCCAGGGCGGGATCGTATTCCTTCAATTGAACGCGCGTGTGAACATGGTTGTGGTCAAAATCATTGAAGCGATTCGTGTCGAACCACGATTGCACGCCTTCGGCCCAGTATTCCATGCGGTTTGACGCGGCGTATTTCCCTTTCCACAAACCGGCCAGCATCGCGCGCTCGTAGGTTTCCTTGAGCCGCCGGTCGAACGTCGGATCCACTGTGCGCAAACCCATCTCATGAATGGCGTGGCCGAACTCGTGTATTAAAATATTTTCCGCCGCATAGGGATCACCGGGGTAACACAACAGGTTTTCCGCGCCGCAACTCACGGCTAGTCGCGCGGTCGAAGCGCCGAGCCCACGCGCGCGTTTGTCCCAATACATTTTCGGCTTCAGGTCGGCGTGCTCCGGCAGGTCGGTGGTGAATTCATTGTGCGCCATAACCGCGAAGCGGGTTTTGCTTTTCGCCAGGGCCGCGAGAATGTCGTCGCGACCGCCGAGCATTTTCCGGATGAGAAAGCCCGCTTCCAGCAGCGCCTCGTCCGCGACCTTCTCCGAGCCGACCACCGGAAAATCATTTGCCAACACGGCCTTGGTGTAGAAGGGCGCGAGGTTCAAGGAGCGGCGCAACTCATCCGATGGCGCGACCACCCGCAGCGGAGCGTCGGCCGAAAAGCTGGGTTGCACGGTGCCGAAAGCGAACAGGCAGCCCAGGGCCGCCCGCATCAGCAGGAAAGAGAAACGGTCGTTCACGGCCTCAGCATTGCACAAACAGCGCGCCCGTCAAAACTTTGCTGGCCGTTGTGAAAGGTGAAGCGGCGTAATTCCGCGTTGCTTCAACCGCGTGAAACCGGTTCAATCGCGCGAACGAAATCCGAATGCAACCCAACTTCCATCCGTCCATCCACCTGTGAAACACGCGCCCATTCCCGTCCAGTTGTTTGAAACGAATCGCGAGCGGCTCACGAAGCTGCTCCCGAAAAACTCGCTCGCGGTCGTGAACGCCAACGACGTGCTGCCGACCAATGCCGATGGTTCGCTGCCGATGCACGCGAATGCCGACTTGTTTTACCTCGCCGGCATCGAGCAGGAGGAGAGCATCCTCTTGCTCGCACCCGATGCCTTCGATGAGAAACTGCGCGCGGTGCTGTTTCTCCGCGAGCCGAGCGAGCATTTGAAAACGTGGGAGGGCCACAAGCTCTGGAAGGCAGAAGCCACGAAGATTTCCGGAATCAAAACGGTGAAGTGGTTGTCCGAGTTTCGCTCCGCGTTTCACCAGCTCATGTGCGAGGCGGAGCACGTTTTCCTCAACAGCAACGAACACAAGCGCGCGGTGATCGAAGTGGAAACCCGCGACGCTCGCTTCATTCGCGAATGCCAAGCGCGCTATCCGCTGCATCAGTATCACCGCCTTGCGCGGCTGATGCACCGGTTGCGCGTGGTGAAATCCGAACCGGAGCTGGCGCTGCTTCAGCAGGCGATCACGATCACGGACAAAGGTTTTCGGCGCGTGTTGAGGTGCGTCAAGCCCGGCGTGAACGAATGCCAGGTGGAGGCGGAGTTTGCGCGTGAGTTCATCCGCCGCCGCGCCACGTTTGCCTATAATCCCATCATCGCCAGCGGCGCGAATGCCTGCGTGCTGCACTACAACGAGAACGACCGACCGTGTAGAAAAGGTGAATTGCTTCTCCTCGACGTGGCGGCGAGTTACGCCAATTACAACGCGGATCTCACCCGCACGATTCCGGTGAGCGGCCGTTTCACGCGCCGGCAGAAGCAGGTTTACAACGCCGTGCTGCGCGTGATGCGGGCGGGCATCGCGGGCGCGGTCGTGGGCAAGCTGCATCGCGACTGGCAAAAGGAGGCGCAAGCAATGATGAACGAGGAATTGTTGCAACTTGGTTTGTTGAAGAAGTCCGACCTCAAGAAACAAATGCCCGATGAACCCGCGTGCCGAAAATATTTCATGCATGGTCTTGGCCATCCACTCGGTCTTGATGTGCATGATGTCGGATTCACGAACGAGCCATTCGCACCGGGCTGGGTGCTGACGGTCGAGCCGGGGATTTATCTTCCCGATGAAGGTTTCGCCGTGCGTTTGGAAAACGATGTCGTCGTCACCGAAAGCGGCCCGTTGGACTTGATGGCCGGCATTCCGGTGGAGACCGACGAGATCGAAGAGTTGATGAATCGCTAAACCGCACCCACATGAAACTACGCTGGCAAACCACGCTCCTTCTTCTCCCAATTATTTTTACATTGAATGCCGCCGCCGCCGCGAACGAACCTGCCGTTATCGTCAAGGAAACGGCCACCCAGATGGAAAGTGATTGGGTGGACTCGCGCTGGCAGCAGATGGATGTGGGCGCGTTTCTGGCGTCGAACCTACAAACACCCGCAGGCTGGGTGGCCAAAGGGCTTTCGGTTCGCGTGGGTGAAAAGGGCGAGGCGTCTGTGTGCTACGATACCGGTTCGCCCATGCTGCGCGCGGCGTGGACCGGAGGGTTTTTGAAATTTTCCTCCAGTCGTTTCGGCCTGGGTAGTCCCCCGGCAGCGGCAGGCGAATGGGCGTTCTCCGTGCCATCCGGCGCGGGCTGGAGTGGCACGAAGGCCCGGCACGAAGCGCTGCACGTCCACGGCCAGCGTGTGGTGATCGATACGCGCGTCGGCGACACGCTGGTACGCGAGACCCCGTGGTTTGAGCGGGCCGGTGAGTTAAATGTGTTCACTCGCACGTTCGAAGTCGGCTCCGGCCAGACTGCGCTCACGCATCGGCTTCTCGCGCAAAACAAATCCACGGCCGCAGTGCGCGACGACAAAGGCTTTGCGCTGGCGACGGTTGAAAACAACGATCACGTCACAGCGATCATCCGCCCAAGCGGGATGAACGCCACCCTCTCGTTGAACAATGGACAGGTGGAAATCACTTTCCCTCCGCGTGTCGCGACGCAACGCGTGAAGTTGCTGATCTGGTCCGGCCTGCGTGCGCGTCTGGCTGAGTTTGAAAAATACGCGGTGGCAGCGACCCCACCGGAAGACCTCGCGACGCTTTCAAACCCCGGCCCCGCGCGCTGGTTGCCGGCACTGACGAACGCTGGACAAGTGGGTTTCCCGACGGACGGCTTCGCCGTCGATACACTCACCGCGCCGTACACGAATCCGTGGAAAGCGCTGTTGTTTTGCTCGGGCGTGGATTTTTTTCGCGACGGCTCGGCAGCGGTCTGCACAATTCATGGCGATGTCTGGCGCGTGAGCGGACTGGATGACAAGCTGCGCGCGGTGATCTGGAAGCGTTACGCCACCGGTCTCTTTCAACCGCTCGGTCTGCGCGTGGTGAACGACAAGGTTCACGTCTTGGGCCGCGATCAAATCACCGTGCTGCACGATGAAAATGGCGATGGCGAGGCCGACCGCTACGAGAATTTCTGCAACCTCATTGAAACTTCGACGGGCGGGCACGATTTTGTGACATGTCTGGAACAAGATGCGGCAGGGAATTTTTATTACGTTGACCCCATTGGCGTGCATCGCATCTCCGCCGACGGACGCGTGAAGGAAACACTAGCCACCGGCTTTCGCAATCCGAACGGTCTCGGCGTGAGTCGTGACGGCGTCATCACCGTGACGCCGCAGCAGGGAACTTGGACGCCCTCCTCCGTCATTCACGAAACGAAGCGCGGCGGTTACTACGGCTACGGCGGGCCGAAGGTGACGCCCGAACGTCCGCTCGGCTACGACGCGCCGCTGTGCTGGCTGCCGCACGCGTTCGACAATTCCAGCAGCAGTCAGACGTGGGTGCCGGCGCATCACTGGGGCGCGCTGGGTGGACAGATGCTGCACTTTGCATGGGGACGCTGTACGATGATGCTGATTTTGCGCGACGCGACCGACGGCCCGGCGCAAGGTGCGGCGGTGGCGTTGCCCGTGAAGTTTCTTTCCGGTCCGATGCGCGGCACGTTTCATCCGCAGGACGGACATCTCTACGTCGCTGGCAGCACGGGCTGGCAAACGAGCGCGGCGCGAGACGGAGCTTTGCAGCGCGTGCGTTACACCGGAAAATCGTTGCGGACGCCGGTGGCGTGGCGCGCACACAAGAACGGCATCGCGCTGACGTTCGCTCAACCTTTGGATCGTGCCGCTGCCGAAGACGCGGGCCGTTACGCAGCGCACCAGTGGAATTATCTTTATTCCGCGAACTACGGCTCGAAGGATTACTCCGTCGCGAACCCGGAGAAGGAAGGCCGCGACGAGGTGGAAGTGCGTTCGGCAAAATTGCTGGCCGACGGACGCACCGTGTTCCTCGAATTGCCCGGCCTGCGCCCCGTGATGCAGATGGAACTGAAATATAATCTTCCCTTCGCCGGCGGCGGCACGGCGAGCAGTCCGCTTTATCTAACGCTCAACCGGCTCGCCGAACTACTCCCCTGAACGCTGAACAGGTTTGACGCCCCGCACCGTCCACGGCAGTCTCCGTTCAACAACACGGTCGCACCACTATCCATGAAAGGTTCAGCGAAGCCCGCCACTGCTCTGCGCAACAAGCCTAAACGACTCGTGGCTTCGACACGCGCGACAGTGCCGTTGCGCGAACGTCGTCTGAATTTCGGCAACAAGTGGGACTTTGCGCCTGCGCCGGAGGATTCCAAGAATTACGTCATCGCGCCGCAGCATGAGTTATTCATCAATGGCAAGTTCGTTGCGCCGACGTCGGGGAAATATTTTGCGTCCGTCAATCCCGCCACTGAGCAGACGCTCACCATGATTGCGGCGGCGAACGAAGCGGACGTTGATTCGGCGGTGAAAGCCGCGCGCAAGGCTTACGACAAAGTCTGGAGCAAGATGCCGGGACGCGAGCGCGGCAAATATCTGTATCGCATCGCGCGCATCATTCAGGAAAAGTCGCGCGAACTGGCCGTGCTCGAAACGATGGACGGCGGCAAGACCATCAAGGAAAGCCGCGACGTGGATTTGCCGCTCGTGGCCGCGCACTTTTTTTATTACGCGGGCTGGGCGGACAAGTTGAAATACGCGTTTCCGGGCAAGACGCCGCAGCCACTCGGTGTCGCGGGGCAGATCATTCCGTGGAATTTTCCGCTGCTCATGGCCGCGTGGAAAATCGCGCCTGCGCTCGCGTGCGGCAACACCGTGGTTTTGAAACCGGCGGAGACGACTTCACTCACGGCGATGCGGCTGGCGCAGATTTTTCAAGAGGCGGAATTGCCCGAGGGCGTGGTGAACATCGTCACCGGCGCGGGCGAGACCGGCGCGGCGCTCGTCAATCATCCTGACGTGAACAAAATCGCGTTCACTGGCAGCACCGAGGTCGGCAAGCGCATCGCGCAGGCGGTCGCGGGCACGAAGAAGAAGCTCACGCTCGAACTCGGCGGCAAGGCGGCGAATATTTTGTTCGAGGACGCGCCGATTGATCAGGCCATCGAAGGCGTCATCAACGGAATTTATTCCAACCAGGGCCACGTCTGTTGCGCCGGCTCGCGGCTGTTCGTGCAGGAAGGAATTTATTCCAAGGTCATCAAGAAACTGCGCGACCGCATCCAGACGTTGCGCGTCGGCAATCCGCTCGACAAAAACACCGACATCGGCGCGATCAATTCCAAACCGCAGCTCGAAAAAATCCGCGAGCTGGTGCAAAGCGGCGTGGACGAAGGCGCGGAACTGACGCAGACGCAGTGCGTCCTCCCATCAAAGGGATACTGGTTTCCGCCCACGTTCCTGACCGGCGTGACACACGCACACCGGGTCGCGTCGGAAGAAATTTTTGGGCCGGTGTTGAGCGTGATGACGTTCCGCACGCCGGAGGAGGCGTTTGAGCGCGCGAACAACATCCCCTACGGCTTGAGCGCGGGCGTATGGACGGACAAGGGCAGCAAGATTTTCAAGATGGTCAACAAGCTGCGCGCGGGCGTCGTCTGGGCGAACACTTACAACAAGTTCGACCCGACGAGTCCGTTCGGCGGATACAAAGAAAGCGGGTTTGGCCGTGAAGGTGGATTACACGGGCTGGCGGCGTATTGCCGGATTGAATGAGGAATACGGCTCTTAAAATGAGCTTTGAAAGCGTTTGTAATTGTTTAATCTGATGGTGTGAGCGTTCTGCAAAAATTAGATTTCGGATCAGGTGCTTCTGAATTTGAAGACAACCTGAAGGATTTTTTCTATCGCTCTATCTCTTTTTCGCAGGCGATTTCCGAAAAAACATTTGTCATAGTTGGTTCAAAGGGTGCGGGCAAAAGCGCTATTTTTAGAATGTTTGGCGACTTGCAAGCCGAAGTCCCAATCTTTCAACCTCCAAACCTTTGGCTCGCTGAACAGCCTTCTCTCCGAGAGCATCTTCACATCCTCGTTTCAAAATCACTACCTTCATCGCAGGTCGTGTTGTGGCGATTTTATGTAGCCACTCTTGTTGCACAAAGGCTCTCACAGGAAGAAAGTTTGCCTGACGCGTTGCGCAAATCTTTCCAGCGGTTTCTTGTCCGCTGGGAAGTCGTTGCTCCATCGCCCACAATTTGGCAGTCGTTACGGTTTGGCCAGTTCAAATTTGGCTTTGAGGGCATTTTTTCGGCGGAATTGCCGATCAAGATTCCGCTGGCAATAACCGAAATTGATCAGGCGTTGCTTTCAGCCGCAAGTTGGTTGGAGCAAAACCGCCGCACCCTTTGGATCTGCCTTGATAAGCTGGATGAAGTTTCATTGAACGGAGGAAGCGTCACGCATCTTGAAGAGCTTTTGAGCAATTTGATGAAGGCAGTCAGTGAGTTGGTTCGCTATCGCCCAATACGCTTCAAGCTTTTCTTTCGAACAGATGTTTATAACGCCCTGACATATGTCAACAAGGATCATTTTAGCTCCGCCAAGCTGGAATTAAAATGGTCCAAGGAGGACATCGCCATCATGCTTGGATACCGGCTACGTCCTGTGTTTGGTCGTGACGACCAGCCAATCAAATTTCAACCAGCCATGAAGTGGATTGATGACGTTTTTGAATGGGGCAATAAATCAGTCGAAGATTTTGAACATCTCTATTCTAAACTTATGGATGGCAATGGTGATGTTCTGCCTCGAGAGGTCATCAATTTCTGTTCGGCTTCAAAAAGAGCCCAGCAGGCTTTTGACTTGCAGGGCATCAATCCGCCAGGAGCAAAAAATATAATTTCCCAGCCCGCCATCGCGCAGGGACTCAAAGAAACCGCCCACTCTAAGATGGATGACTTCATTCAAGTCTTTGAAAATTATCGGAAACATTTTGAGCAACTAAAAGGTCACTCCTCAAGGTACTTCACCCGTCAAGAGCTAGCCGCTGCATTGGGTCAGTCAGAAAAACTCGATGCTGACTTAATGATTTCGGATTTGGTGCGCGTAGGCGCAATAGCAATCAAGGATAAGCGCGTGGTGAATCTTTCCAATAGTTTTGAAATTCCGTATTTATATGCCTTGGCGCTTGAACTAGGAGGTATCCATGAATGAATCCATCACAGAAAAAGAGTTGGTTGTGGTTAAGACGAAAACTGCAAAGCTGGCGTCTGAAAAGGCACTGCCGCAGTCGGCGTATGACACATTGATAAAAATCATCAAGGGCTACGCTGTCGCCTCAAACGGCGGGGAAGCCCAGGTGAATTACCGAGACGTTGCTGGAGTGACCGGCTTAAGTCCAAGTCTTGTGAGTGGCAACAATGGGTTTTTATCTGAATCGCAGTTTATCACTTCACCAAAATATGGTTTCTATCTGCCAAGCGAAGGGGCTGTCAGGTTTTCTCGCGAATCGGCATGGGGTGAAGAACAAGCTAAGGCTCATCTCAGAAAAATAGTCGGCAATACATGGTATGGAACGATTACAGTTCAAAATTTCGCACTGCGATCCACCTTGACGCGGGAAGATTTGATGCGGTCATTGGCTATCAAATGTGGCGCGACTGACGGTGACGCCGCATACCTTGAAAGACTACTCGGCTTTATTATTTACACCGGTTTAGTTACTGAAACCGAGCAGGGGCTTTTAGCGCGTGGCAATACTGATGACATTGAGTCAGTGCCAGCACCAGCCTCGAAACCGTTGCTAAATGCGGCCTTTGATCCGTTTGATGCGTTAAAGGCGTCAGCACCGCAGGTTGCTCGAAATGCACAAGCTGCTTCGTCGCTTTCTATTCACCTGCACATTCATTCGTTGGATGAATTGACCGACCAGAACGCACTAAAGATTAAAAATTGGTTGCAGTCATTGAATGAGTGCGGCTTGGGTTCGTCAGTCGTTGAAATTAGTCAGGGCGAACAAAAATAATTTGTTTCTGCGCATCGCGGGGCATCGGAGGAAATTTTCGGGCCGGTGTTGAGCGTGATGACGTTCCGCACGCCGGAGGAGGCGTTCGAGCGCGCGAATAACATCCCCTACGGCTGGAGCGCGGGCGTGTGGACGGACAAGGTGATTTTCAATATGGGCAACAAGCTGCGCGCTGGTGTGGTCTGGGCGAACACCTACAACAAGTTCGAGCCGATGAGTCCATTCGGCGGTTACAAGGAAAGCGGGTTTGGCCGTGAAGGTGGATTGCAGAGGCTCGCCGCCAACGGCCGACTCAACTGAGACTTCATCAGGAGACGCTGATTGAAATGGACTAAGTGGAGAAACCCCTTCATTTCCAGATACGGAAATGAAAGGTGAGCTTCTTTTTTTGCAGCAACGTGCGCCAGTCAATGAAGAGGAAGGCACCCACGATCACCAGCCCCAGCAGAATGAAGACGATCCCCTTCACGGAAAAGACTCCCTCCTGCAGGTTCCCGACGGCGTAGCGCCCGGTGAAGATCATCACGGCGTCGCTCAGGAGCTTGCCGCAGAAGAACGGCGGAAGAATTCGCATCGGCTTCACCCTGGCCATGCCAGCGGCGGTGAAAAGTGCAGTGGTGGAGAGCGGGGTCAGCGTGTAACCAAAAACGAAGAGCCAGCTCGGCCAGGGTTTCTGGCCCAGCCGTTTACCAAGGTATTCCAGCTCCTCCTGAGTGTGCTGTTTGATGTGCTTTTTGGAAGATTTTACGACGTAGAGACCGAAGAGGTATCGTCCCAAGGTGGAACCGGGAACGCCCACCAGCAGCACCAGCCACGGGTTCAGGTCGAACTTCACCAGGAAAAAAATCATGACCGCCCACACGGGCGGTGCCACGAATGGAATAATATCCACGGCAACCGAAGCAAGAAAGAGGACGAGATACGTCATGGCGATGCCAGGAGCGAAAGCCGCTTCGGCCATCGTTCGGCGCCGACCATCATACGAGGCTTCGTCGAAAACACGATTTCCAAATGCAGTGTCGCGGCGAAGAACGACAGATGGTGCGGGTCGCGGTGATCCGCGTCGTCTGGGCGAACACCTGTAAGCGTCACCCCGAGCACCTCTATTCAACAGAGTCGTAGACGTCGTAGCGTAATGCTATGACAAATACGACGTTGGTGGATGAAGAGGTAATCAAGACCGATGGCTTGGGCCGGGTACAAACCCCGGCGGCACGCCGGGAGAAATTACTCGATGAGTTTGAAGGCAGCGGGTTGAGCGGT
>JBKJSC010000138.1:0-20053 GCA_046593035.1 Limisphaerales bacterium
GGCCACCACGTTCGCGCACCTCGACGCCACCATCGTGCTGGAACGGTCCATCGCCGAACTGGGTATTTATCCTGCCGTCGATCCGCTCGCCTCGAACTCCCGCGCGCTCACGCCCGACATCGTGGGCCAGGAACATTATGACGTGGCCCGCGGCGTGCAGAAGGTGTTGCAACGTTACAAGGATTTGCAGGACATCATCGCGATCCTGGGCATGGACGAACTTTCTCCCGACGACAAAGTGAGCGTCTATCGTGCGCGCAAAATCCAGAAGTTCCTCAGCCAGCCGTTCTCGGTGGCCGAGGTGTTCACCGGCCACGCCGGCAAACAAGTGCCCGTCGCCGATACTGTGAAGGGCTTCAAGGAAATCCTTGAAGGCAAGCACGACGACGTGGGCGAAGGCAACTTTTACATGAAGGGCAGCATTGAAGAGATTAAGGAAGGCTGAGTTTCAAGTTTTCAGTGTTCAGCTTTTAGTCCGTGAAACTGACCACTTGGAACAGAAATTTGACAACCGACTATGGCCACTTTGAAACTTGAAATCGTCACCCCGGAGTCGAAGACCTACTCCGAGGACGTCGACATGGTCACCCTCCCGGGCGTGGAGGGCGAGATGGGCATTTACCCCCAGCACGTTCCCCTCATGACCCAAATCAAGTCCGGGGAAATTGCCGTCCGCAAAGACGGTCAGGATTATTTTCTCGCCGTGGGCGATGGCTTTGTGCAGATCACCGGCGACAAGGTGGCGATCCTCACCGACATGGCGATCCGGGCTGACAATATCGACGAGGCCAAGGCCGAGGAAGCCCGCAAACGCGCCGAGGCCCGCCTGCAGGAGAAGCTCACGGACGAGGAAGCCACCTCCGTCCAGGCCGCGCTCATGCATTCGCTGGCGCAACTCCACGTCAAGCGCCGCCAGCGCCGATAGCCCCGCCCGCCCGAACGACCGGTGTCTCCCCTCGCCAACCTCCCGGCGACCACCAATCCGCGTTGAAGGTTAACCTTATTTAGAATAATTCTAACTATTGACACAATCCTCCCGACCGCTAAATTTGCGCCATGGATAAGCGATTCAAAAAATCCTGCTCCGGTGAGCAATTGAACGAGCGGCTCGCCAACAGCGGACTGCGGCTCACGCCCCAACGCCGGCGAGTGCATGAGGTGTTGCTCGAAAAGCAGGATCATCCGACCGCCGACCAGGTTTTCCTCCGCGCCAAAGCAGACATGCAAGACATCTCGATGGCCACGGTTTACAACTGCCTCGACGCGCTTGTGCAGTGCGGGCTCGTCAGGCAAGTCACGCTCGACCGCGGCGCCACCCGCTACTGCCCAAACATGCAGGACCACTCGCATTTTTACTGCGACGAATGCGGCAGCGTTTACGACATCCTCCAGACCATCTCGGCCGAAGAGGCGCACATCAAACTCCCGCGCGGCTTCCGTTTGAAGAATATCGAAACCAACCTCCACGGCCTCTGTCCCGACTGCGCGGCGAAGGCGAAATGAATCCAATTATTGGCCACAGATGAAACACGGATCGAACACAGATAAGAATCAGGAAAGCAGGAAGACAGGAACGGACGGCATTGAAGTCCGTTCTGTTCCATTCCTGCTTTCCTGCCTTCCTGATAAATCTTCATCGGTGTTCCATTCGTTTCCACCCGTGGCTAAAAGCATTTCCTCATGAGCGAATCCCTCAACACCATCGAAGAGTTCGTCGCGTCCGATTACAAATACGGCTTCGTCACGAACATCGAGTCCGACACTGTGCCGCCGGGCTTGAGCGAGGACACCATCCGTTTCATCTCGGCCAAGAAGAACGAGCCGGCGTGGCTCACCGAGTGGCGGTTGAAGGCCTTCCGCCACTGGCTCACGATGGAGGAGCCGAAGTGGCCGAACGTCCATTACACGCAGCCGGATTACCAAGCCATCAGCTACTATTCCGCGCCCAAGCAGAAGAAGACGCTCAACTCGCTCGATGAAGTGGATCCCGAGCTGCGCAAGACCTTCGAGAAGCTCGGCATCTCGCTCAACGAGCAGAAGCGCCTCACCGGCGTGGCCGTGGACGCCGTCGTGGACAGCGTGTCCGTCGCCACGACGTTCAAGACGGAGCTGGCGAAGCAGGGCATCATCTTCTCCTCGTTCTCCGAGGCGGTGGCGCATCATCCGGAACTCGTGCAGAAATATCTCGGCTCCGTCGTGCCGCACACGGACAACTTCTACGCCGCGCTGAACTCCGCTGTCTTCACCGATGGCTCCTTTTGCTACATCCCCAAGGGCGTCCGCTGCCCGATGGAGCTTTCCACCTACTTCCGCATCGAGGCCGCGAACACCGGCCAGTTCGAGCGCACGCTCATCGTCGCTGACGAAGGCGCTTACGTGAGCTACCTCGAAGGCTGCACCGCGCCGATGCGCGACGAAAACCAGCTCCACGCCGCCGTCGTCGAACTCATCGCGCTCGACAACGCGCAAATCAAATACAGCACCGTCCAGAATTGGTATCCCGGCGACAAGGAAGGCAAGGGCGGCATCTTCAACTTTGTCACCAAGCGCGGCCTGTGCAAAGGCGTGAACGCGAAGATTTCCTGGACACAAGTCGAGACCGGTTCCGCCATCACGTGGAAATATCCAAGCTGCATTTTGCTGGGCGACAATTCGCAGGGCGAATTCTACTCCGTCGCGCTGACGAACAACTATCAGCAGGCCGACACCGGCACGAAGATGATTCACATCGGCAAAAACACGCGCAGCACCATCGTCAGCAAAGGCATCAGCGCCGGGCGCGGCCAGAACAGCTATCGCGGCCAGGTGAAAATCATGAAGGGCGCCGCCAACGCGCGAAACTATTCGCAGTGCGATTCGCTGCTGCTCGGCGACAAATGCGGGGCGCACACCTTCCCCTACATTGACGTGCAGAACTCGACCGCGCAGGTCGAGCACGAAGCCAGCACGTCGAAGATTGGCGAGGACCAGATTTTCTATCTCAACCAGCGGGGCATCGAGACGCAGGACGCCGTGAACATGATTGTGAACGGCTTCTGCAAGGAAGTCTTCCGCGAGCTGCCGATGGAATTTGCCGTCGAAGCGCAGAAGCTGCTGGGGGTGAGCTTGGATGGGAGTGTGGGCTGATTTTCAACATTATGAACGAAGGACAAAAAAGCACTCGAGCTCGTCGGCTCAGCGAAATTTTCGTAAAGGCAAAAGAGAACGAACTCGCCGAAGGAAATGCTCGCCGTCCAGCTCTCAAAGCTGAAGATAATCCAAAGAATAAAGACGGTGACAAGATTTTGAAGCGCGCAATTCAAATACTCGACGAGGCCAAAAAGCAGGTTGATTCGAAACGGGCGCGCGTGGACGCACCACGCTTTGCGGGGGACCAACGGCATGTGCATGTCCCGCTGCAAAAAGGTCACGAGGCGTCATGGAATTCAGATGGACGGCGTCGTCACCCAAACAAGTTTCCTTCAGTTGTCCCTCAAGCTGCTAAGGAGATTGCCGCGAAGAAGTTGGGAGTGAGCGCTGATATTTTGGAATCGTTGTTAGGTAAGAGAGGGTGAGATGAACGCCCGCCTCTACCTCGAAACCACCATTGTCAGCTACCTGGTCGCCCGGCCCAGTAGCAATGAGAAGGCGCGTTATTATCACGAGATGGCGAAGCAATGGTGGGATAAGCGGCTCACGAAATACAAAGTGTGCGTTTCGGAAAGTTTGTTCACCGAGTTGGAAACCGATGGAATTGGGGTGCCACGCACGGTGAAAAGCCAACTGGACAAGTTCACTACGTTGCCCCTGACACCTGCGGTTGCCGAACTTTCGGAAGCTTTGCTTCGCCAGCAAGCCTTGCCGGCTGATGCTTCGCGTGCTGCAAAGCACATTGCGACTGCGGCTGTCCACGGCATCAAGCTGTTGGTCAGTTTGGATTTGCACCGCACAGCCCACGCTCACTTCCGTCGCGACATCGAAGCGGTCTGCCGTTCACTTGGCTATCAGTGCCCTGCCATCGGGTATCCACCTCAATTCATGGGCAGCGACGCCGTGGACGACCCCATCGTTGCCGCGGTTCGCGCCGTTCGGCGGAAGCTCTGGGCCGAGCATGGCAACGACCCGAAGCGATACTTCGCACACTTGCTTTCAAATCCGCAACTTGCTGCTCGCCAATGAAAGCTCTCATTGTTGCAACAATCTTCCGCAATGCGACGCTAGCCTTCCCGCAGCCCAACGGGCTGCCAGCCATTAGCCGGGGGTTGAGGAGCGCGGAGCGCGACGACACCCCCGGTCAACGTCCCCAACACGACCGCATCCTGAAGGGATGCCAGCCACCTCCAATTTCACTCGTCTTTCTGGCACCGCTCACGCGGTGCATTCCTTCACCGCAACTGTCCGGGGGTGTCGCTTCGCTCAACCCTCGGCTAATGGCTGACACGGCTTCGCCGTGTTCACTCACTGCACCTTCGCCTGCTTTTGTTCCGCGATGCCAATGTCACGAACCTTTCACCATTGCTGACTGAACACTGAAAACTGACCACTGATTACTGAATACTTTCCGAATGAAACCACCCCTAATCGAAATCACCAACCTCAGCGCCGGCGTCAACGGCAAGCAAATCCTCAAGGGCATCAACCTCATCGTGCGCCCCGGCGAAGTCCACGCCATCATGGGCCCGAACGGCTCCGGCAAGAGCACGCTCGGCTACGTGCTCGCCGGCCGCAAAGGCTACGATGTGACCGGCGGTTCCGTGACCTACGAGGGCAAGGACTTGATTGAGCTGCCGCCCGAGGATCGCGCGCGCGAGGGGCTGTTCCTCGCGTTCCAGTATCCCGTCGAGATTCCCGGCGTGAACAACACCTACTTCCTGCGTGCCGCCTACAACGAGCAGCGCAAGCATCGCGGCCAGGAGGAAGTGGACGCCGTGGACTTCCTCGCCATCGTGCGCGAGAAGATGAAGCTGCTCGAACTCCCCGAGGCCATGCTCAAGCGCTCCGTGAACGAGGGCTTCTCCGGCGGCGAAAAGAAGCGCAACGAAATTTTCCAGATGGCCGTGCTCGACCCGAAGCTCGCCGTCCTCGACGAAACCGACTCCGGCCTGGACATTGACGCGCTGCGCATCGTCGCCGAGGGCGTGAACAAGCTGAAGCGCCCCGACAACGCCATCATCGTCATTACGCACTACCAGCGTCTGCTGAACTACATCATCCCCGACTTCGTGCACGTGCTCTTCGACGGCCGCCTCATCAAATCCGGCGGCAAGGAACTCGCGCTGGAACTGGAAGAAAAAGGCTATGACTGGCTCATCGGCAAGAACGGCAAGTAACCGGAGCGCACGATGACCACGACGAAATCAAAACCCGCTGCGGATATTTCTGCGCACCTCGCCGCCGCCGAATCCTTCGCTGCGAACGCCGCCGGCCCCGAATGGCTCCGCACGCTGCGGCGCAACGGCGTGACGCACTTCACGGAACTCGGCTTCCCCACGACGAAGCTCGAAGACTGGATTTACACGAACGTCGCGCCCGTCACGAAGCTCGCCTTCAAGCCCGCCGCGTCCGCCGACGCCAGCGTGACCGCGAATCAACTCGCGCCCTTCGCCTTCCCCGGCTGGACTGGCTCGCGACTCGTCTTCATCAACGGCCACTTCGCGCCCGCGCTCTCCACGCCGCCCGCGCCGCAGCCGGGCGTGACTGTCACGAACCTCGCCGCCGCGCTCGCGAGTGGCGACAAGCTCGTCGAAGCCCAGCTCGCCCACCACGCGGGACTCGATGCCAGCGGCTTCTCCGCGCTGAACACCGCGTTCATCGCCGACGGCGCGTTCATCGCGCTCGCGCCGAACGCCGTTGCCGCCGAGCCGATTCACCTCCTCTTCGTCAGCGCGCCCGGCGACGCGAACACCGCGCAGCCGCGCAACCTCATCGTCGCCGGCGCGAACAGTTCCGCGAAAATCGTCGAGCACTACGTCAGCCTCGGCGACGCCGCGCACTTCACAAATGCCGTCACGGAAATCGCTGTCGGCGAAGGCGCGCACATCGAGCACGCGAAGTTTCAGGAGGAGAATCTGGAGGCGTTCCACATCGCCACCGTGCAGGCCACGCTCGCGCGCGACAGCCGGTTCCTCTCGCACAGCATCAGCACCGGCGCGCGGCTGGCGCGGCACAACATCAACCTCGTCATGACCGGCCAGGGCGTGGATTGCGTGATGAACGGCCTCTACGCCGTCGGCGGCAAACAGCTCGTGGACCACCACACCGTCGCCGACCACGCACAACCGCACTGCGCGAGCCACGAGTTTTATCACGGCATCCTCGGCGGGAATTCGCGCGGCGTGTTCAACGGGAAAATCTTTGTTCGCAAGGACGCGCAGAAAACCGACGCCAAGCAGACCAGCCGCAATCTATTGCTCACCGACACCGCGACGGTGAATTCCAAGCCGCAGCTCGAAATCCTCGCCGACGACGTGAAGTGCACGCACGGCGCGACCGTGGGCCAGCTCAACGACGAGGCGCTCTTCTACTGCCGCAGCCGGGGCATTGACGAAGTGAACGCCCGCCGCCTGCTCACCCACGCCTTCGCCAGCGAAATCGTGAACCGCATCACCGTCGAGCCGGTGCGCGAGCATCTTGAGCAGGTGCTGTGGGGCAGGCTGGAAGAACTCATTGAGAAGAAATGAACGACGACCTCACCGACCTTTATCAGGAAGTCATCCTGGAGCACGCGAAAAGCCCGCGCAACTTCCGCGTGATGCCCAACGCCAACCGCGTCGCGCAGGGCCGCAACCCGCTATGCGGCGACAATTACACCGTCTATCTGCTCATGGATGGCGAGGTGGTGAAGGACGCGAGCTTCCAAGGCTCCGGCTGCGCCATCTCGAAGGCGTCGGCGTCGCTGATGACCACTTACGTGAAAGGCAAAACACGAATCGAAGTGGAAGCGCTTTTCGGGCAAGTGCATGACATGGTCACCACCGGCCACGCGGACGAACGCCTCGGCAAACTCGCGGCGTTCGCGGGCGTGCACAAGTTCCCGGCGCGCGTGAAGTGCGCCATCCTCTCCTGGCACGCGGCGAAGAACGCGGTGGAAGGGAAGGATGAAACGGTGAGCACTGAAGGTGATGAACCGAAGCCAAAATGATTTTTCAGCCACGGATTGAAAACGGATTCTTACATCAGAAAGGCAAGAAAGCAGGAAAGAGATTTCCTGTTGGCGGTTTCCTGTGTTCCTGCGTTCCTGATTTATTTTTGTGTTCAATCCGTGTTTCATCCGTGGCTAAATAACTGATTATGCACTCCTACGAAAATGTCACATTGAGCCGCGAGGTGGATGCTGTCCGCATTCCGTCCGGCGAGAAGGGCTTCATTCCCGCCGGCACGCCGGTCACCATCACCCAGGTGCTCGGCGGCAGTTTCACCGTGCAATTCGACGGTGGCCTCGCACGCATCGAAGCCAAAGACGCCGACGCCCTCGGCAAGCAGGTCGCCACGCCGACACCACCCGCCTCCACTCCCGCCGGCGTTCCCGCCGGGCCGCGCACACGCGAGCAGATCGACAAGGAAGTGCAGGCCGCGCTCCGGACGTGTTACGATCCGGAAATCCCCGTCAACATCGCCGACCTTGGCCTCATCTATAACTGCGATCTCTCAGAGCTAGGCGCGGACAGCTACAAGGTGGACGTGAAGATGACGCTCACCGCGCCTGGTTGCGGCATGGGCCCGGTGCTCGTGCAGGACGTGCAGAACAAACTGCTCTGCCTCGAAGGCGTGGACGACGTGGCCGTCGAACTGGTCTGGGATCCGCCCTGGAACCAAGGCATGATGACCGAGGCGGCGCGGTTGCAACTGGGCCTGATGTGAACCAAGTTTTGGCCACAGATGAAACACGGATTTAACACAGAGATGAATCAGGAAAGCAGGAAGGTAGGAACTGTCGCTGTTGAAAGCGGCTCTGTTCCGTTCCTGCTTTCCAGCCTTCCTGATGAATCAATTCCCCATCCGTGTTTCCTCCGTGTTCAATCCGTGGCTAAAAAATAATTCCCGTGCCTTCCTCGACTACTGATTGGTCCGCGCTGCGAAAGGATTTCCCCATCCTCGAACAGACAGTCCACGGTCATCCGCTCGTGTATTTCGACAACGCGGCCACGTCGCAGAAGCCGCGCGCGGTCATTGACGCGCTCGTGCGCTATTACGAGCGGGACAATGCCAATGTCCATCGCGGCATCCACGAGTTGAGCAACCGCGCGACGAACGCCTTCGAAGCGGCGCGCGAGCGGACGCGGAAATTCCTCAACGCCCGCAGCACGGAGGAAATCATGTTCACGCGCGGCACCACCGAGGGCATCAACCTCATCGCGCAGGCGTGGGGCGGGAAGTTCATCAAGGCTGGCGATGTCATCCTGCTTACCGAGATGGAACACCACAGCAACATCGTGCCGTGGCAGATGCTTGCCGAGCGCACGGGCGCGAAGCTCCGCTACGTGCCCATCACTGGCGACGAGGGCTTGCTGGATCTGGACAAGCTCGATGCGTTGCTCACGCCGGAGGTGAAGTTGTTCGCGATGGTTCACATCTCGAATGCGCTCGGCACCATAAATCCCGTCGCCGACCTGTGCGCCCGCGCGCGTGAGCTAGGCATCACGACGCTCGTGGACGGGGCGCAGAGCGCGGGCCACATGCCCGTGGACGTGCAGGCCATCGGCTGCGATTTCTACGCGTTCAGCGGCCACAAGATTTGCGGCCCGACCGGCATCGGCGTGCTTTATGGTCGCAAGGAAGTGCTGGAGCAAACGCCGCCGTGGCAAGGCGGCGGCGAGATGATTTCCACGGTGGATTATTTCAAGAGCACGTGGAACACGCTGCCGCACAAGTTTGAGGCCGGCACGCCCGACATCTCCGGCCCCATCGGCTTGCACGCGGCGCTGGACTATCTCGACGCCGTCGGACGCGAGAACATTTTCCGTCACGACCTCGAACTGGCGACTTACTGCTACGCGCGACTGGGCGAGATGAAAGGAGTTCGCCTCTTCGGTCCGAAGGGCGAGCGCGGCGGCCTCGTGAGTTTCCTCCTGAACGACGTCCACGCGCACGACGTGGTGACCATCGCCGACCGCTACGGCGTGGCGTTGCGCGGCGGGCACCATTGCACGCAGCCGTTGATGAAGAAGCTCGGCGTGCCTTCCACAGCGCGCGCGAGCTTTTACTTTTACAACACGAAGGCCGAAGTGGACCGCTTCATCGAAGTGGTCCGGGAGATACAGAAGTTCTTCGGAGTTTAAGGAGCCACAGATGAAACACGGATTTAACACAGACAGGGAAATCCATAAGGAATGCAGGAGGGCAGGAGAAACAGTGAGGCCATGTCGCTCCAATTCCTCCTGCCTTCCTGCTCTCTTTATCAATCTTCTTTTTTCTCATCCGTGTTTCCTCCATGTTCAATCCGTGGCCAGATTTCATTTATGACTGCGACCGAAACGATTTCTCCGCAAAGCAAGATGACCGATGTGCTTGCCGCCTATCCGGGCGCGCAACGGGCGTTGTTCAAGCGCTACCACATCGGCGGGTGCGCGAGTTGCGCGTTCTCGCCGGCCGAAACCTTGGAGCAACTCTGTCAGCGCAATGAAAATCTGTCCGTAGCCGAGGTGCTCGCAACCATTCAGTCGGCGCACGAACAGGATGAGCGGATGCATATCTCGCCGCACGAACTGGCCGACAAACTCAAGCAAGAGCCGGGCACCAAACTGCTCGACATCCGCACGCGCGAAGAACACGACGCCGTGAAGATTCCTGGCTCGGTGCGGATGGCGCAGGACACGATGCAGGAAATCCTGACGAAGTGGCCGCGCGAGTCGCTGGTGGTAATTTACGATCACACCGGCAAGACGGCGCTGGATGCGGCGGCTTATTTCACCGGCCAAGGTTTCAAACAAGTTCGCTGCCTGCGCGGCGGCATCGACGCCTGGGCCGTGGAAATGGACAAGGAAATGCCGAGGTATCGGATGGAAGCGGCTTGATGGAATCACATCACTGGGTTTAATCAAACGCAAACACGAAAGCGCATGGACGGAAAACGAAAGAAATCAAATCGGCGTGCAATCATTATTAGTATTACTCTTTGCGCCATCGGCCTTGCTGCTTTGATTTCAGCTTCGGCGGTCGCGCGCAGGAAGGCATACGCCATCAAGTGCGGCAATCAAATGGTGGCGCTCACCCTCGGAGGACGACTCTATGCGGGGGATCATGGTGACAGGTTTCCGACCAATTTTTCTTCCATGGAAATAGAACTGGCAGGTGCCACCCAAATCTTTTTTTGTCCGGCCGACAAATCACGTCCGGTGGTGAAAGACTGGTCTGCCTTCAAGCAAGAAGAATGCAGTTACGAACTCGTGTCACCGGGAATTTCGGTGGACGCAAAGGACACAGTGTTCCTGCGCTGCAAAGTTCATGGATTCACGAGTTTTAGCGACGGGGGTTATTTTGACGGACAGCGCAGACGATCGAAAGAGGCTGTGGGCGCGCGTTGAAATGGAATATTTTCCCAGCTTTGATCTTCGTATCTTAGCGCCTTTGAGTTAAACCTATTCGGCAGTATGGAAAACGACCTTCAAAAACGCATCGCCGACGCCATCGCCAATCCGCAGAACATGGGCGAAATGGCCGGGGCGGACGCCGTGGGCACCGTGGGCAATGCGGGCTGCGGCGACGCGCTCCGCATGTGGATCAAGTTCCGGCAGGAGGGCGGGCGCAAGGTGATTGACCGCGCCACGTTCCAGTCGTTCGGCTGCGAGACCGCCATCGCCGCCGCGAGCCTCGCTACCGAGTTGATTCGCGGCAAGACACCGGAAGAGGCGTTGAAAATGTCCGGCCAGGAACTCGCCGCCGACCTTGGCCCGCTACCACCGACGAAAGTGCATTGCACCCAGCTTGTCGAGGACGCGCTCCGTTCTGCCCTCGAATCCACGCTGGCCGAAGTGACGACGAAGCCCACGGCATCCGCAGCCGCGCCTGCGCCCGTCGCAGCCAACAGCTTGTTGGATAACATCACCAAGTCCGGCCAGTCCGGTAGTGGCATGAAGCTGGTGTTCCTTGAAAAGAAATCTGGCCCTCCGCAACAGTGAGGCACGCACTAAACCGGTGAAGAAATGAAACGTGTTTTCCAGTTCCTGATTTTGTTCCTCATCACCGGCTGCGCCATGCCGGATCGACATGGGCAGGCAAGTTTTCAATTGGAACCGCACATCGCAAGCACGCCGCGAGTGAACACGTTTTCCATTGTGGCGTTTGATCCGGCGACGGGCGATTTAGGCGTTGCGGTGGAGAGCAAGTTTTTTGGCGTCGGCAGCGTGGTGCCGTGGGCGAAGGCGGGCGTGGGCGCGATCGCGACGCAGTCCGCCGCCAACGTGGCCTACGGCGAGAAAGGTCTGGAGCTGTTGCGCGCGGGCAAGAGCGCGAAGGAAACGGTGAAGCAATTGACTGACGAAGATTCCCGCAGCGCGGTACGGCAGCTCGGCATCGTGGATGCCAAAGGCGACAGCGCGAGTTTCACTGGCGAGCAATGCCAGAGCTGGGCGGGCCACAAGGAAGGAAAGAATTTCTGCGTCCAAGGCAACCTGCTGGCGGGCGAAGCGGTGGTCACGTCGATGACGGCGGCGTTCGAATCGGCGCAAAAAGTGGAAGGCTCGGAGCTGGCGGACTGGTTGATGGCCGCGCTGCAAGCCGGCCAGGCGGCGGGCGGGGACAAGCGCGGCAAACAATCGGCGGCGCTGCTGGTGGTGCGCGACAAGGCGGGGTTCGGCGGCGCGAACGACCGTTTCATCGACCTGCGCGTGGAGGATCATCCCGAGCCGATCCAGGAACTGGCGCGCCTGCTGGAGATTCACAAACAGTTTTATGCGGGCGTGCACCGGAACCGGCCTAAGCGGCGGTAGAACGAGTCTCCGTTAACTCAAAGGATTTCTGGCGAAGGCGTATTGCGCCACCGGTTTGCCCAGGAGTAAATGTTCCTGAATGATTTTCTCCAGCACTTCGGGCGTACACGAATGGTACCAGACGCCTTCAGGATAAACCACGGCGATGGGGCCGAGAGCGCAGACCTGGAGGCAATTGGCCTTGGTGCGATACACCAGCGCCTCCGGCCCGGTGAGGTGCAGTTCCTTCAATCGTCGCTTCAAGAATTCCCACGACTCGACACTCTTTTCCCTGGGGCTGCACTTGGGTTTCGTCTGGTCGGCGCACAAGAAAATGTGGCGCTGGCAGCGCGTCAAGCCCAGCGCGGTGACGGCGGCTTCGAGTTCGGCGGGTATGGACGGCAAAGAATTCACACGCTATTTCTCAAGGCGATAGAGATGCGTCTTCGTCCGCAAGAACAAGGCTTTGCCCGCAATCGCCGGCGAGGCCATGAAGCCGGCGGCGAGCGTGTTGGTGGCCACGACATTCAATTTGGTGTCGGGCTTGATGACGGTGGTTAGCCCTTGCTGGCTGAAGAAATATATCGCGCCATCCGCAAAAATCGGTGAAGCCGAATATTCACCTTCGAGACGTTCGCTCCAGACGGGTTCGCCCGTCTTCGCGTTGAGGCAGGAGGCGATCCCGCTATCAGAAATCATGTAAAGCTGGTCGCCCACCAGCAGCGGCGAAGGCTTGAACGAAACTTGTTTCCTGGTTTTCCACGCGACGTGCGTAGCCGAAACATCGCCCGCGCCAAACGGACGGATGGCGAACAGTTCGCTGTTCATGTAGCCGGTGCAGACATAAACCAATCCGTGCCCGAACACCGGACGCGGCACGTTGGAGAATCCGGGAATGTCGCAAAACCAAAGCTCCCGGCCCGTCCTCGGCTCGTACGAATTGACGCGAAAAGCACCGGGACTGATGAGCTGATCCTTGCCGTTGACATTGACGATCAGCGGCGTGGCGTAGGCTTTTTTTAACTCGGGAGACTTGTTGATTTGATTGCTGCGCGGCGTTTTCCAAACCAGTATCCCCGTGAATTTGTTCAACGCCGCGACGTAACGCAGCTCGGTGCCGTCGCAATTGAGGATGAACAATCCGCCGTATAGAATCGGCGAACTGCCCGGCCCGTTCTGTCCGTGGTCGTGTTTCAATTCGGTGTTCTTCCAGAGGATTTTCCCGGTATCGCTGTTGAGGCAGGCCGCGCCGTACATGCCAAACGAGAAATAGACGCGGCCTTTCTCGATGACCGGCGTCGGGGACGCGTGGCTGTTCAGCGCGTGCTTGGGCGCGGGCGCGACCACCTGAAATATTTCGATGTTGTGGACGAGTTTGCCACTGTCCCGATCCACGCAAACGGCGCGCAGCGATTTGCCATCCTCCAGCGCAGTGGCGAGCCAGATTTGCGAGCCGAACACAACTGGCGATGACCAGCCCTCGCCGGGAATGGCCGTCTTCCATTTCACATTTTGGATCTCGCTCCACGTTTGCGGCAGCCCAATGGCGTCCGAATGGCCCTGACCATCCGGGCCGCGAAACTGCGGCCAGTCTTCGCTGGCGCAGGCCGACAGCGCCAAGAACCAGACCAACCGGAAGGCATAAATCAATCGCATCGGAAACTTGTTAACGAAAATCTGGAAGCGCGTCGAGTCGCGACTTGAGGTGGAGCAAATACAGGTCAGCCGCGTTCAACTTCATTCGGCAGTTCGTTTCGGTCGTCGGGATCGCGCGGGAAATGTTGCGTCAGCAACGCGTCCGTTTTCTGGATGGCATCCACAATCGCTTCGGTGAATTTTCCCTGTTTGAGTTGCGCGCTCATGGCGGCGCTGATGTCCTGCCAGAAATTATCACCGCATTTTTGGTGGATGCCGGTGTCGCCCACGATGGCAAACTGGCGGGTGAGCGGTGCGAAATAAATCAGCACGGCATTGCGCTGGCGCGTCTTGGCCATGCCGAGTTTTTGAAAACGAATGTACGCGGCCGCCAGCGCGTCCTCCCGCTTTTTGTGCGAGACATAGACGCGGATTTCGCCGGAGCTTAGACGTTCCGCCTCGCCGATGGACGCGATGATCCGGGCGTCGTCCAGTTGGTCAAGAAATTCGTCAGGCTTCATAACTTTCACCAACTTCCACCCGCACCACCACCACCAAAATCTCCGCCGCCACCGGTGAAACCGCCCGAACTACCACCACTCCCTGACGATCCGCCGCTACCCCAACCACCACCCAAACTTCCGCTCGACCAATCATTCCAGTTGGAGCGGCTGCCGCGGCGATAGACGGTTCCCTGCCCCATCCGTCGGGCAAACTTGAGCATGAAGCCCACGGCAATCAGAAAAAGAACGATCATCGCCGCCGGCGGAAAATTACCTTTCCCGGTGCGTTGATTGACCGTCTTGCCGGTTCCTTTATATTCACCCCGTGCGGCTTGCAAGATCGCCGTAACCCCCGCCGACAATCCTCGATTGTAATCGTTATTTTTGAAATACGGTTTGATCTGTTCCTCGATGATCCGTTTGCACAACGCGTCGGGCAACACGCCTTCCAATCCGTAACCAACTTGAATCCACATCCGGTGGTCCTGAACAAAGACAAACAGCACCGCGCCATTTTTCTTATCCGCTTGACCGACCTTCCACGAACGCGCGACGCGGATCGTGTAATCTTCAATCGACGAATCGCTTTGCATTTTCGGAAACACCGCCACAACCACCTGACTCGACGTGGCCTTTTCAAACTCCTCCAGTTGCTGATTCAACTGCTGCGCGGTGCCGGGGGAAACCACACCCGCGTAATCGTTGAAGTAGCGGGCCGGTTTGGGTGGGATGACTTCCGCCGCTTGCGTCGTGCCGGAAATAATCAGCAGCAGCACCAACCACGAAACGCAGAACCGGGCGACATTCGCCCGGCTCGCGAGAACGATGGAAAGAGCGCCGCACATAGGCCGCTATTGCTTGGCGGGCGCGGGCTTGCCGAAGTTGAAATCGACTTTGGGCGGCGTGTCAGAACCTTCCTTGGCGGCAAAATACGGCTTGGCTTGATAGCCGAACATGCCGGCGACGAAAACCGTGGGGAAAGATTTCACGGAGGTGTTGTACTTTTGCACCGCCTCGTTGAACTTCTGCCGTTCGACGGTGATCCGGTTTTCCGTACCCTCCAACTGGGCCTGGAGATCGCGAAAGTTGGCGGTCGCTTTCAAATCTGGATAGCGCTCCACCACCACGAGCAAGCGGGACAGCGCCGAGGAGAGCCGGGCCTGCGCCTTTTGGAATTCCTCCAGCTTGGCGGGATCAGTGGGCGACTGGTTCGGGTCGAGCTTGACCTGGCCCACCGAAGCGCGCGCCTCGGTGATCTCCGTGAGCGTGGATTTCTCAAAGTTTGCCGCGCCCGAAACCGTGGAGACAAGATTCGGAATCAAATCCGCGCGCCGTTGATAGACGTTTTGGACCTGCGCCCATTGCTTGTCCACTTCCTGGGAGCGGCCGACGAGGCTGTTGTAGGTGCCGGCGAGCAGCAGTCCGACCACGACCACCGCGAGCAGAACCGCGCCCAGACAACCAAAAACGATTACAGATTTTTTCATAACGCCGTCACTCTAGCGGACGATTGGAACTTTTGGAGTACAATTCCAACTTAGGTTTGTAACGTGGAGACATTGTGGAGAACATGATCTGGTTGCCCGTAGCCGGTTTGACAATTGAGTGCTTGGCCTTCCTCCTCTCCTCGTCCTCGCTCTCGTCGTCGTCCTCGATTCCGAAAATAATTTCGAGAGCGAGGACGAAGACGAGAACGATCCGTCAAGCTGGGCTTTCAATCCCGCCTCAGACTTTCGGCTCCCAGCCTTTGCGATACTCGCGGCCCCACAAAGCCGCGGCAGCTTTGTCGTCGATGATCTTGCGGGTCTTCGGGTCCACGTTGACTGTGTGGCCGGTGCGGTACGCGATGTTGCCCAAATGGCAGAGCAGTGAGCTTTTCTGCCCTTCCTCGATTTCTGAATTCAGCCGCGCGCCGGTGCGAATGCCTTCGAGGAAATTGCTGAAATGATCCGCGTCGCTCGATTTGCCAGTGCCCGTATGCAGCTCCTTGCCTTTGAGATCGTAAATCTTGTAGCTGTTGCCCGCGATGACGAGGTGGCCTTTGTCCCCGTAAAAATTCACCCCAAACCCGACGCCCTCAAAACCGCGCGGATGACAACTGTGACTCTCCCACGTCGCCCCTTTGTCGCCGAAGTCGAACGTGGTGACATACACATCCGGTGTCTCTTGATCATCGTCGTATTGATAGCGGCCGCCGCCGCAACTGACGCGGCGCGGGCAATCCACACCCAAGCCCCAGCGGGCGATGTCGAGGGCGTGAATGCCGTTGTTGGCCAGTTCGCCGCCGCCCCAATGCCAGCGCCAATGCCAGTTGTAGTGCACCAGGTTGTCCACATACGGCCGCTCCGGCACCGGCCCCTGCCACAGCGAATAATCCAGCCACGCGGGCACTGGCACCGGTTTGCCGCGCCCGATGGTGGGGCGGTCGGCGTTGTACCACGACCGCGCAAACGTGACGCGGCCGATTTCTCCCGCGTGAACTTTCGCGATCGCCTCCATCGTCCACGGCCAGCTGCGCCGCTGGTTGCCCATCTGCACCACACGCTGATATTTGCGCGCGGCGGCGACGATCAACTCGCCTTCACGCGCGTTGTGGCTGCCGGGTTTTTCCACATAGACATGCTTGCCCGCCGAGCAGGCAAGGATCGCGGCCGGAGTATGCCAGAAATTCGGCGCGGCAATCGACAGCGCGTCCACGCTGCGATCATCCAGAATCGTCCGGAAATCCTTCACGCCTTTGGGCGCGCGCTCCTGCTTGGCGGCAATCGCGGCGATGGCCTTGTCCATTCGCTGCGAATCGACATCGCACACGTAGGCGATCTCAACGTTCGGCAGTTCGAGATAATTGGCCACGTGCGCCATGCCGCGGCTCAAGCCCATGACGCCGACGACGATTTTTGCATTGGCCCCTTTGGCGGCGCGCACCACGGACGGTGTCCAAGCCGCAGCAGCGGCACCGAGAACGGCAGTTTGTTTTAGGAACCGGCGGCGAGGGATGAAATCGTTCATAAGGATCTGGCTAGAATGTTGACTGGTAAAAATTGAATGACCGGTGATAGACAAGTTCACCGGGAGAAACAAGTTGAAAAGGGTTGGGCGCTTTGCCGGTGAGCATCTTAATTTCTTGCGAGGGAGCTCACACCATCACCCCCAGTCCAGTCCACCAAATCGATGCAAGGCCAGTCTGAAAACCTGACCGGACGCACCGTCACTTCGCCGGCAGCTCGCGGACTTTCAAATTGCGGAACGAGCACTCGTCGTGATGGCTGGTGAGCAGGAGATGGCCTTTGATTTTCTTGCCGAAGCCTTCGGTGGTTTTGAATTTCGTCTTCTTCACCTGCTCGAGAATCGCGTCGCTGCCGCACTCGTATTCGACGACCTTTATGCCATTGAGCCAGTGTTCGACGTGGTTGCCCTGCACCAGGACGCGCGAATGATTCCATTCGCCAAACGGCTTGACCTGCTTGTCCGGCTTCGGCGCGACGACCAGATAAAAGGACGCCGTGCTCGATTCGGGGTGATCCTTCTCCAGCGAATCGTCAATCATCTGATACTCGTGGCCGATGGCCGCGCTGCGTTCCTCGGTAATGAAATATTTGATGCCGTTGTTCGACTTCGGCGGCATCGACCATTCCCAGGAGAATTCAAAGTCATCGAAAGTCTGCTCCGTGATGAGGTCGCCGCCGTTGCCATTCAACTTGTGCGTGAGGATGCCGTTCTCGATTTTCCAGCCCTGCGCCGGCGGTCCGGGTTTCTTAAAGCTACGCCAGCCATAAAGCGTCTGGCCGTCCCAAAGCAATTTCCAGCCAGCCTTCTGCTCGGCAGCGGAAAGTTCGTTTGGCTTGGTCGCGGGGATTCCAGCAGGGGTTGAACAACCCGAAGTCAGCACAGAAAAAAAACCTGCCACCGCAAGGAAATGCAACCAAGTCGAAATACGTTTCATCGTTAAATTGTCCCTGCGCCACCATGCCGTGCAAGTGGAAATTGTATTTCAAAAGATGAGGAGCGCACTCATGTTCTTGCAATCGCCGCCGGCACCGCTGAGATCGTCGAACTGCGGGACAGCCGGTTGCCCACGCCATCGAACGTGTAGCCAATCGTGCCCGTGGAACCGGCCGGATCGCTGCCCACCGTCTCGCCCGTCAACCGGTAGAGCGGATCGTACGTTGGTTTTGTGCATCATGCTCGTCATACCACTGCCATCGTTGTAGAAATACACCGCGCTCGTGCCGTTTTCCAGCGTATTCGTCGTGCGATTATCGTTGCCGTCATAGCTGAACGTCGCCAGGGGCGGCGGACCATCCGCGCTGATCGTGGCGATTTGATGACACGCTCAAAGTGGAAAATCGGTTTTACGATGGCAGTGTGGCCAACACCTCAAAAACCTTACGATGCCAAATCGAGGCAAGGCCTCAAGCTATTTACTGCTTGCTGGCGCGCTTCCTTTTCCCGGCGGTTCAGTTGTCTCGTTTGTTGTCGAACGTGCCTGAGCTTCTCTGTCTCGGTCCCATAGGCAGAGACACAGAACCATGAGCACCCAAAAAATCCGCCGAACGACTTCGACGGCGAAGTCCGCTACAGGTGTTCGCCATTCGATAATCATGTGGGCCACGATAGCAATGGATGCGAGGATGGTGACCGCGAGGAGCAGTTTCAATCCGTCGTTCCCGATAAAAAAGTAGAGAACGAGACTGATCGCCGTTGCCGCTGCCATAAGCGGCTTGAGCACCTGCGGATCGAAAGCCCCACGCCAAGCGTCCGCGTTGTAGTAAAACACCGTTACCGCGAGGTTAATCAAGAGGAGGATTACAACCGGGAGATTCGTCAGCCTAAGCTTCACGATATCCCAACGTAACTGGCGTTGCCGTAGATTTTCTGACATAAGCTTGAGATCGAATCCCATAAGTTTATGGTCCACAACCCAGAAGCTGGGACATGTTTGGCCCAAAACCTAAGGTTGGCCCGGTAACGCAGTTGTCGCACGTTTTCTGTAACAACCAGCTGCTCTGGTAAAAGCTGCACACACAACTGTTGAAATCCGAATAGCCCATCCCCTGCCACCCTATGCATTGGACTTCGATTAGCGACACGCCCGCGCTGCAAGGAACGCAGTTTATTGCCGTCAAAGGCACGACGAACCCCTTCCACAGTTTTTTCCACCATGTTTTCTTTACTGGAGGTGTGATCGGGATAGGTGGCTTGAACGGCCCTGGCGGAGGAAGTTTATACTTCCCTGTGCTTCCGCAGCTAATGTTAGCCGTCACCCACCCGTTTGCGTTACTAACCCAGCATGCAGTGCGACCATCCGGGTCGATCAAATCCACCGGGTCGTTGCCAACATACCGATAAATATTAACATCACGAGCATCAAACTGGATTGGATCCGTCTGCAAGAAGCGACCAAGGTCCGGTGAATAGACTCGGTTCCGGTAATCGTAAAGACTGAGTTCGGCCAGCCATTCTCGGCCAGTGAAAAGGAACCTGTTTGCATACGCCGTTCCACCAAGGGCGTTCCCACTCCCATCCTTGATCGTTACTGTACCGAAAACGTCGTAGGTGTATCTCTCTACCACAGTGCCGTTGGTGCCGGTGAGATGCGTCACGTTGCCCAAGGCGTCGTGATGAAAATAGACCGCGTTCGTGGTCGATACCTTGACCAAGATTTCATCGATGCGCGGGCCGTGGACGTAGTGGGCGATTTGTGCCCCGCCCGTCGTCCATTCCTCGATCAAATTCCAGTTGTCGTAGATGAGGAAGTAATCAGTAATCAGTGACCAGTTACCAGTGATTCGCGTGTAGGTCTGGCGATGGACGCAGCGGTTCCGGGCGTCGTAGGCGAAGGTCATCTTCTGGTTGCCATCTGCGGGCACGGTCGGCTCGGTCAGGGTGAGGCGATTCTGTGCGTCATAAGTGTATTTAGTTCGATGATTTTGCCCGTGCCCACGGCGTTTGAGAGTCCATCGGCTAATTCCTCGATGCAGTCTGCGAGCGGTTGTTGTTTGTCGGTTCGCCATTTTGTCGTTTTGATAC
>JBKJSC010000148.1:0-11961 GCA_046593035.1 Limisphaerales bacterium
GGCGGCACGGGCTTTGGCTTAGGTTCCACCGGCGGCTCCACGATTTCCACTTTAGCCACGAGAGGCGGATTGGTTTTGATCGTGTTGGTTAGATTGGTGGCGGTAATCGTGGGCGCGGGGGAAACAATGGCCACGCGATTGGTTGGCGCGGAAGCGCGCGCGAGTGGTGCGTTGGTTCGGAAGGGCAACATGGCGGAATTCGTGGCGGGATAGTTCGTCGTCGGCGCTGGTGGGCGTAATTCCAAATCAAGCTGGCGCACGACCTCGCTGACCGCCGCCCAGTTTTCCGGACGCGGCTGCAGGGCCAGATATTCCCGGTATTTTTCCGCAGCGTAAGGCCGGCCGAGCGCGTGCTGCTGGGATACAATCGCCAGATTGAGCAGCGCGGGAGGATAATCGTTCTGGAGTTTGAGCGCTTCGGCAAACTGGAGCAAAGCCTCGCGCGTTTTCTTGCGCTGCTGCTGGATGACGCCCAGATTGTTCAACGCCTCGGGAAGTTTGGCGTTCAGCCTCAGCGCCGCGAGAAAACTTTTTTCCGAGGCGTCAAATTGCCGGGCGCGCAGTTGCGCGGTGCCCAGTTGCACCCAGCCGGCGACCGCGTTGGTGCGGAGCAAGGTGTAACTGCGCAACTCATCCACGGCGGCCGCGAGATGGTTTTGTTCCAGCGAAAGACAGCCGAGATTGAAACGCACCACTGTCAAATCCGGATCCTGCGCCAGCGCCTTGCGATACGCCTGCTCGGCTTCGCGGGGCTGCCCCGCGCCATGCAACGCCAGGCCGAGATGGTTCCAAGCCTGGGCACTTTGTTTGGGCAACATCAGCAACTCGGTGGCTGCCTGAAGTTTTTCCACGGCCGGGGCGTACGCTCGCTGCTGGATCAATTTTTCCCCTTCGAGCAGCAAACGCGGGCCGTTTGGCTCGCAGCCGACCAGAGTGACCAGCACCAGGGCGGCCGGCCAAAAATGCGCCCGCCGCGCGCCCGATTTTCTCATGGTCAGCATCGACCATGCTGGTAACATCCGCCGCGCTGAGTGTCAAGAAACGCGCAATTTTTCCTCTGATGAAACATTTTTTGGTGTGGGTGACGTCGGTTGTCTGTGTGATTTTTTCTGACCATCTATCGTGGGCGGGGGAGACGAATGGCGTGGCGCGCGGAGCAGCCGCCAGTGCCCGTGTCGTCATCGTGCAGGATCGCGAGGCGACGCAGGCTTACACCGTCCGCCCTGATCGCGTCCAGTCGATGGTCAACGGCGGCCTGTTGCAATGGACCGGCAAAAGCACGCCCGCCGCCGCGTGGTTGAGTCTGGTTTCCACGCAGGACACAGTTGGCATCAAAGTCTTTTCCGGCCCCGGTCCCAACAGTGGCACGCGGCCCGCCGTCGCCGGTGCGGTGGTGGAAGGGTTGCTCGCCGCCGGGTTGCCGCCCGCGCAGATCGTGATCTGGGATCAGAAATTGGTGGACTTGCGCCTCGCGGGCTATGTGGCGCTCGGTGCGCGCTACGGCGTGCGTGTGGCCAGCAGCGCTGACGCGGGTTACGACACCAACAGTTTTTATGAAACGGCGCTGTTGGGCAAGCTGCTCGTCGGCGACCTGGAGTTTGGCAAGAAAGGGGAGGGCGTGGGGCGTAAATCGTTTGTGTCGCAGTTGGTCACGCGGAAGATGACGAAGATCATTCACCTCACGCCGCTGCTCAACCACAATCAAGCGGGCGTCTCCGGCAATCTCTTCGGCCTGACTTCCGGCTGCGTGGATAACTTCTTTCGCTTCGAACACGACCGGGAACAAACCGATACGGCCATTCCGGAAATCTACGCCTTGCCGGTGCTGGGCGATCGCGTCGTGTTAAACATCGTGGACGCCCTGATCTGCCAGTATCAGGGCGGCGAGCGCGGCCTGCTGCATTACTCGACCATGTTGAACCAGCTTCGTTTCAGCACCGATCCCGTGGCGTTGGATGTACTTTCAATCGAAGAACTGGATCGTCAGCGGCAAGCGGCCAGGTTCCCGATCCACAAGCTCAACACCGAAATGTATCGCAACGCCAGCCTACTCGAACTCGGCGTGAGCGACCCGCGCAACATCAAAGTGGAAACCGTGCCGTGAGTGTGGCTACGGCTTTCTCATTCGATAAAATTTCTTTCCACTCGCGGCGTTGTTTGTGATCAGGTTTTCGCCGCCTTGGACCCCCGGCGCATTCGTCACCGTAGTCCAGACCACCGTCGGCGTCAGGTTGGTGGTGGCTTCAAGGACGAAATTGGTCGCCCACGTCGGCCAGCCGATCAAGACTTCCTGGCCCGCCAGTCTCCCGATGTACAGAATGGGCAACACCTGAAAATCCGTGGCGCTCGTCGAGGTGCCGTCCGCAGTCGTCAAGGCGATGCGACCCGGCGTGGCGAGGAGCGGCACCGTGGCCGTGATCTGGCTGGGCGCATCATTGGTGAAACTTGCGCTCTCGCCATTGAAATACACGCCCGTCACGCCCGCGAAACTCGTGCCCGTGATGACCACCGCCGCGCCCGCCGGGCCATAAGCCGGGGAAAATCCGGAGATGCTGGGCAGAATTTTGAAGTTGCTCGCGCTCGTGGCCGTGCCGTCGCTGGTTGTGACCGTGATCGGCCCGGAACTCGCCGAGGTCGGCACCACGGCGACAATCAACCGGCGGGAGACGATGGAAAAAACGGCGGTGGTGCCGTTGAACTTCACCGACGTCGCCCCCAGGAAAGCGGAGCCGGAAATCAACACGTTCGTTCCCACCGTGCCGGCAGCAGGGGTGAAGCTGGCGATTTTGGGCGGCACAAGAAAATTGGTCGTGCTGGCCACGATGCCAGCGGGCGTGGTCACACTCAACGTGCCGGTGATGGCGTCCCCCGGAACAATGGCGGTGAGATTGGTGCCCGAGTTCACCGTGAAGCTCGCGGCGGCGCCGTTGAATTGCACGGAGGTGGCATTGGTGAAATTCGCACCGCTGATGCTCACGCTCGCGCCCGCCGCCCCCGTGGCTGGCGTAAAGCTGGTAATGCGCGGCCACACGTAAAATTTGCTGGTCGTCGTGTTGGTGCCAGAGACCGTCCAGACGGTGATCGGCCCGGTGGTGGCCCCGGCGGGAACGATGGCATGGATTTGGGTTGCAGACGACACAAACCCGGAGGTGGCGGCGACGCCATTGAAACTCACACCGGTTCCGTTGAGAACAAAATTGCCCCCCTCGATGATGACGTCGGTGCCGACCGGGCCGTTGGCGGGTGAGAAGCTGTTGATGAACGGCCCCGGTCCAGTGACGACAAAGACGGACGGGCTGCTGTTAGTAGTTTGTCCGTCAGAAACCGTGATCAATCCCGTGGTGGCCCCGACGGGAACGGTGGCATGGATCTGGGTTGAGGACGTCACGGACCTGGTGACGACTGCAATGCCATTGAACCTCACAGCGGTGGAAGTGGTGAGGTTTGCGCCATTGAGGACGACGACGCTGCCCACCGGCCCGTTGGTTGGCGTGAAGTCCGTGATGATCGGATCCGGGCCGGCGTGAAAATTATTGGTGCTGACGCCCGTGCCGCCGCTACTGGTAATCTTGATCGGGCCAGTGATTGCGCCGTTGGGCACCGTCGCGATAATCTGCGTGTCTGCCGTGATCGTGCCGCCGGCAGCGATGTTGTTGCTGAAGGTCAGCAGAGTAGCACCGGTGAAGTTGATCCCCGTGATCACCACCTGCGTGCCAGGCGTTCCGGCTACGGGCGAGAAGCCGGTGATGATCGGCCCCGCACCGGTCACGAAGTTGGTGCTGGTGGTGAAAGTGCCATTGGTGGTGGTGACGGTAATCGGCCCGGTGGTCGCACCGTTCGGCACGTTCACCTGGATTTGCGTGCCGTTCTGGCCGGTGTAGGAAACTCCGGGGGCGTTCGTGCCGTTGAATTTGACGGTGGTGCCGCCGACGACAAAATTAATCCCGTTGATCACCACCGGGCTGCCGTATTTCGCAATCGTCGGCGAGAAGTTCGTGATCCTGGGTGCGTTGGAGACGATGAAGGCGTCGGCACTTGTAGCCACGCCAGCCGGGGTCGTGACGGTAATGAACCCGTTCGTCGCACCCACGGGCACGGTGGCGTTGATCTGGCTCTCCGCCGTGACAGTGGCGTTGGCGGTGACGCCGTTGAACTGCACGCTGGTTGCGCCAATAAAATTCGCCCCGGAGATAATCACCGTGGTTCCGGCCAAGCCAGCGGTTGGCGAGAAGCTGGTGATCCGTGGCGCGACCACGAAACTGGTGCTGCTCGATCTGGTGTTACCGGAGGCCGCGACACTGATTGGTCCACTGAGTGCATCCACCGGCACGGTGATGGCGATCTGCGAGTCCGAGAGCACTTCGAAGATGGCATCCACGGTGTTGAAGCGGACTTGTGTCGCGCCGAAGAAGTTTGCGCCGCTGAGGATGACGCTGGTGCCGGGCGCGCCGCTGGTGGGCGTGAAGCTGGAGACGACGGGTTGACCGTACGCTACGCCGCCCGCCCAGCAGAGTGCCAGCAGCGTGAAACGAAGGAACCATTGTGTAGCGTTCTTATTCACCATTGATCTCTGGCGTGAGAGAAGCAGAACCAGGGCCTAAAATCAACGACGGGCAATTTCACGCGGATTCCGAAACTGACTTTGAACAGGAGGCAACCGAGGAAACAGAGCCAAGAGCCAGAATCGATAGATGTGAGAGGCTCTTTCAAAACCCTGCGCTGCCCCTTCCTCTCCCCGCGAGGAACGAGTGGGGAGAGGATTGAGGAGAGGGGAATTCCCAACGAGAACGCGCCTCCTCTCCCCGACCCTCTCCTTCATCCGATGGAGGAGAGGGAGAAGACTCGGCTGCCTGGTGGGTTTTGAAAGAGACTCTTCCTTCGGTTGGCTTTTCCATCCTGCCTGCGTCATCCGCGTCATCTGCGGGCGATCACTTTGGTATTCAGGTTGTATCCCATGAACTTTGCCGGTGTTTTGTCAGCAACTTGCGCACAACTTGGTTTTGTGTGGTGAATAGTCCCGGGGATTTGTTGGGGCAGCCAGTGAGTAACTAAAATAGGATTTGATTGTCGGGCGCGGCCATTTCCATTCTGCTTGCACCCATGATTGACAGCGTTGGCTCTGAAGCTGGTGGTGCACCGCCGGATTTGAAAAAATCGCGCCGGCATAAACCCGCCGCCGTGGACCTTTCCAAAGTGGACCGCCTGCCGCCGCATTCTCTCGAAGCGGAGCAGGGCGTACTGGGCTGCATGCTGCTTTCACCGAACGAATGCGTGGGCCTGTGCCTCGAAAAGTTCAAGGGCGGTAGCGAAGTTTTTTACGATCTGCGTCATCAGCATTTGTTCGAACTGCTCGTGGCGATGTACGATCAGAAGGCACCGATCGACCTGATCACCGTGCAGCAACGGCTCAAGGATAAGCAGCAGTTGGACGCCATCGGGGGCATTGCTTACCTGTCGGCGTTGCTGGACGCGGTGCCCTCGGCGGCCAACCTGAGCTATTACGCCGACATCGTCCGGGAAAAAAGCATGTTGCGGAAAATGATCCGGACTTGCACGGAAGTCGTGGGCCGGGTTCACGAGTACGAAGGCGAAGTGGACGCGCTGCTGGACGAAGTCGAGCGTGATGTGTTGCGCATCAGCGAAGAGCGGGTGGAAGCGAGCACGCTGACCATCAAGGAACTGGTGCATGGGGCGATCAACAAGATTGAGGATTTCCACGCGCGGCAAGGGATGCTCACGGGCCTGGCCAGCGGTTTCCCGGATTTTGACAAGATGACCAGCGGCCTGCACGGCGGGGAAATGATCGTCATTGCCGCGCGTCCTTCCATGGGCAAAACGTCGCTCGCCATGAACATCGCCGAACACGTCGTGTTGGAGGAGCGGCAGCCGGTGGGAGTGTTCAGTCTGGAAATGACGGCCGAATCGCTGGTGTTGCGCATGTTGTGTTCGCGCTCACGGGTCAACTTGCGAAGCATCCGCGAAGGCTTCCTAGCGGAGCGGGACTTTCCGAAGCTCACCGGCGCGGCGGGCAAGCTCTCCCTGGCACCGCTGTACATCGACGACTCGCCGGGTCTTTCGATCCTGCAATTGCGGGCCAAAGCGCGGCGGATGTGGCAGCAGCACGGCATCAAGCTTTTCGTGATTGACTACTTGCAACTGCTCAATTCTACTTCGCGCCGGGCTGAAAATCGGCAGCAGGAAATCGCGGATATTTCCAATGGCGTCAAGGCCTTGGCCAAAGAATTGAAAGTGCCGATCATTGTCCTGAGCCAGTTGAACCGCGAGCTGGAGAAGGACAAAAACCGCAAGCCGCGGCTGTCGGATTTGCGCGAGTCCGGTGCGATTGAACAGGACGCCGATCTGGTGGCATTGCTCTACAAACCGAGCAGCGGCGAAGAAGACGACGGCGGGCCGCGCGAGGAACAGGACGCGGTGCCCGTGAACCTGTTGATCGCCAAACAGCGCAACGGCCCAACTGGGGACGTGGCGCTGACGTTCTTGAAGAGTTACACGCGCTTCGAAAGCGCCGCCAAATTTAGCAGCGACGACGTGCCGAACGGATAATTTTAACGAATGAAATCTTTGCTCCGCCGTTATTGCGTCCTGCTGGCGTTACTCATCTATTGGCTCCCGAACACCCAAGCCCAGGAGAAGCCCAAGGTCCAACAGATCAAGATCGAACACGTCGGCCCTCCCGCCGTCAGCGATGAATTGATCCGCGCCAACATCCGCGTGAAGGTCGGCGACGCCTACACCAAGACCGGCGTGGACGACGACGTCCGCAATCTCTTCGGCACCGGTTTTTTTTATAACATCCGTGTCCTGGAAGAACCGGGCGATAGTGGCGTGAACCTGACCTACGTGGTGCAGGGCAAGCCGCTGCTCATGGACATCAAGTTTACCGGCAACAAGAAATACGGCGTTTCCAAGCTTCAGAAGAAACTCACCTCCAAGACCGGCGCACCGCTTGATGAACGAAAACTGTTCACCGACGCGCAAGAGTTGCAGAAGATGTATCAGAAGGCCGGCTACCAGAAGACGCAGGTCAAGTACACGCTCAACATCAACGAACGCGCGGGCCGAGGCACGGTGACGTTTGAGATCGTGGAAAGCCCGAAAATTCGTGTGGCCAGCGTGGAGTTCGTCGGCGCGGCGGCATTTCCGCCCAAGAAACTCGCCAAGACGATCAAGACCCGCGAACGCTGGATGTTTTCCTGGCTCACCGGCAGCGGCGTTTTGAAGGATGAGCAGTTCGAGGACGACAAGGAAAAGCTGGCCGATTTTTATCGCAACGAAGGCTATATCGATTTTGAAATCAAGGAGGTGAAGATCGACCAGCTCAACCCCAAGCGGATCGCCATTCGGTTCGTAATTTTTGAGGGCAAGAAATATAGCGTGGGCACCGTCGCGGTCAAAGGTAACGCGCTTTTCCCGACGGCGGATCTCACCAAGGCTTTGAGGATGAATTCGGGCCGCACCTTCACGCCGAAGGGCCTGTCGAAGGACACCGAGACGATCCAGGATTTCTACGGTTCCAAAGGCTACATCGACACGCGCGTCGGGGCGGTCAAGAACGCCAACACCGAGACGGGCAACATCGACCTGACCTACCAGATCGAAGAAGGCGACAAATCCTTCATCGAGAAGATTGAGATCAAAGGCAACACCAAGACCAAGGACAAGGTGATCCGGCGCGAACTCGCGGTGTCGCCCGGCGAACCGTTTGACATGGTGCGCGTCAAGTTGAGCAAGCAGCGCCTGGAAGGCTTGCAGTACTTTGGGAAGGTGGACACGCAAAACGAACAGACCGACGTGCCCAACCGCAAGAACCTGATCGTGGGTGTGGAAGAAAAGAACACCGGCAACTTCACGCTTGGCGCGGGCTTCAGTTCCGTGGACAGCGTCGTCGGTTTTGTGGAGGTCAGCCAGGGCAACTTTGATTTGTTTAATCCGCCTCATTTCACCGGCGGCGGCCAGAAATTCCGGCTACGCACCACCATCGGCACGCAGCGGCAGGACTACGTGCTGACCTTTATCGAGCCGTGGTTTCTGAACCGGAAACTGGCATTCAGCACCGAGCTTTACCACCGGAAACTAAACTACCTGAGCAGTCTTTTTGAGGAAACTCAGACCGGCGTTCGCCTGGGATTGACGAAAGCCTTGGGCAGTGACTTTTTCATCGGCGGCGTCAGCTATACCATTGAAAACATCGGCATTCACAACGTCAGTTCGACCGCTTCGCCGGCCATCCAGCAGGAAGCGGGCGACCGGCTGGTGTCCAAAATCGGCATGTCGCTGGCCTACGATACCCGCAACAGCTCCACGCTGCCCGACAAGGGCCAACGGACGGAACTGTTGACCGAACTGGCCGGCGGGCCGTTCGGGGGTGACACCGACTTCTACAAAGTTGAACTTCGTTCTGCTTGGTACCTCAAAGGATTTGCACCGGGTCACGTCCTGGAAATCGGCGGTCGGGCCGGCGTGGTGCAAAGCTATGGCCAGTCGCCGCGCGTGCCGCTGTTTGACCGGTGGTTCCTCGGCGGCATGTATTCGCTGCGCGGTTACAAGCTTCGCAAGGTCGGTCCCAAGGACGCCACCACCGAACCGCTCGGCGGCGATACCTACTGGTTCAGTTCCGTGGAATACAGCATTCCGATTATTGAACGTTTGCGCGTCGCGCTGTTCTATGACATCGGCATGGTTTATCAAGACGCTTACAGTTTCAGTCAGAAAGGCTTCAAAACCGGCATGTATAATGACAACTACGGCATCGGCTTCCGGCTCAATTTGCCCATCGGCCCGCTGCGGCTCGATTACGGCATTCCCATCACCCACGACGCCTCCAACGGCAGCAGTGGAAAATTTCAATTTGGCGTTGGCTATACCCGCGAATTTTAACCTGACCTCACTCATGAAAAACACGATCCTCAAATCCCTTCTCGCCGCCGCCGTGCTGCTGCTGGCCTTGCCGCTTCAGGCGCAGACCAAAATCGCCACGGTGGATCTCAAAAAACTTTTCGAAAACTATTGGAAGACCAAGCAGGCCGACGCGAATCTCAAAGACCGCGCGGCCGACTTCGACAAGAAGAAAAAGGAGATGCTCGACGAGTATCAAAAAATTGGCGAGGAATACAGCAAGTTGATCGCCAGCGCCAACGATCAGGCGGTGGCCGTGGCCGAACGCGACAAACGCAAGCAGACGGCGGAAAAGAAAGTGCTCGAGATGAAGGAAATCGAGCAGAACGTCCGCCAGTTCGATAATTCAGCCCGGGCCACCCTCGGGGAGCAGCAGCGCCGGTTGCGCGACAACGTTCTTAAGGACATCCGCGAGGCGATCAACACGAAAGTGAAGGCGGGCGGTTACACCATGGTGCTCGATACCGTGGCTGAATCGGTCAATGGCACCCCCATCGTTCTTTACACGAACGGCCAAGGCGATCTGACAGAGGAAGTCCTCACTTCCATCAATGCCAACGCGCCGCCGGAAGTGCTAAAGGCGATTGAGAAACGTGAGAAGGAAGACAAAGACGAGAAGAAGGATGGTAAAAAATAGCGGTGAGACCGTCGGTGGTTTTTCTTTGTGAGGCGCTGAAATTCTCAGCGCCTTATTTTTTGGGCTTTCAGAATCAATCCACGGGCGTGCCCACTGGATTCAAGTCCGGCGGTTCCGGCAGCAGTAGCGCGACAAGCATTGCCGGGATGAAGAGGAAGCTCGCGTACAACAACGCGGTTCGGAAGTCGCCGACCTTCGAGAACAGCCCGAAGATGATTGTGCCTGCCGCCGAGGCGATGCGGCCGATGTTGTAGCAAAAGCCCGCGCCGGTGGTGCGCAGTAAGGTGGGGAAGAGCGGCGGCAGATACATGGTGAACAATCCGAAGACGCCGGAGAAAAAGCCCACCGCCGGAAACCATAACCAGAGCAGCGATTCGTAGTCGCGCGGCTGGATGAAGGTGGCGAACATCGTGATGAAGAAACCCAAATAGCAGAGCGCGATGGATCGCCGATAACCTAGAAACTTTGCCAGCATGGCCGCAAAGAAGTTGCCGGCGATGGAGGAGGCGATGACCACAAAAAATGCCGTGCTGACCACCTTTTGTTTCTGCGCCTTGGCCCACTCCGCAGGGTTGGGTGCCTTCGTGGTCTCCGCACCGGAGAGAAAGGTCTTCGCGTAATCCGCATTCACCTTGGCGGCGAGATCGGGAAGATTGCGGAGATGCTGCGTGTGCCAGAACATGAAGGACCACCACGCCGTCAGGCCGCAGGCGCATACTACAATCGTGAGCAGTGTCGTGCGGCGCACCGTACCGCGAAAGAGATCGATGATGCCCGGTTCGTGGTCGCGCGCCTCGCGTTTGGCGGCGTGCCACTCCTCCGGCTCCGGCACATGCCGGCGGATCCAGAACACCAGCAGCGCTGGGAGCACGCCGACGAGGAACACGTACTTGGGATGTAAATCGGCCATGAAAAAGGTCGTCAGGCAGGCCAGCAGCACGCCGATGTTGACACCCGTTTGCAAGACGGCCGCGATCCACGGACGCCAGTGTTTGGGCCAGGTTTCCGAAAGCAGCGCGGAGCCGACCGCCCATTCGCCGCCGATGCCGAGCGCGGCGATGAAACGGAAGATCAGCAGTTGCCACCACGTTTGCGCGAAGAAGGAGAGGCCGGTGAAACAGGCGTACGTGAGAATCGTGAGGCTCAACGCGCGGCTGCGGCCCAGTTTGTCGCCGATGCGTCCAAAAAATGCACCGCCCAGCGCCCAGCCGATCAGGAACGCGGCTTGAATCCAACTGCTCTTTTCGCGCACGAGTTCGGTGGCGGCCGCATCGAGCGACGAGGCAGAGGGGATCAACCCCTGATTGAACAGCAGAAACGTCACGAACGTCCCGGCCACCAGCCCGTAAAGGTGCATGTCGAGACCGTCGAAGAGCCAGCCCAGCCACGCGGCGATGCCCGACTTCCATTGCTGCGGTGAAAGGTCGCGCAAGCCTTCCGCCTTCGCGACGACAGGGATTTTTAATTCTCCGGCGGGCGGGGCGGCATCAGCGTTGGACTTGATTTCAACGGGCATAAAACTCGAATTCGATTGCGTCGGCCGGTGATGAAAGCGCGGCGCGCGGACGCATCACATGGGCTGAATCAGGGCGAGGTTGTAAACGGTTTGCATCGCTGCCGTCAAGGTTTGCCGAAGCGGTGCGGCGGGGATTTGGCATGTAAGCGCGAGACGTTGGAGTTCAAGCTTTAGCTTGTACCCCGCCGGAAACAACCTGAAGGTTGAACTCCAACAAATTGTGCGGCCAAATCAAAAGGTGCTGCCGCGTTTTGAGGTGGCTCAATTTGCCGTGCCTTCGGCGGGCGAATCGCTACTCTCTCCGCATGTCTGATCCCATTGCCAAACGGCTGGTGAAGCTCGAATCGAACGTCGCGCACTTGGAACATCTTTGCGAGCAGTTGAATCAGGTGGTGGTGGCACAAGGGAAACAACTGGCGCGTTTGCAGGCGCAGCAGGAGCAGGCGGGGAAAACGCTCGCCACGATTGAATTGGAGCGGATTAAAGCCAACAACCCCAAGCCGCCGCATTATCAATAATGCAGCTCCAGAGGAGCGTAAGAAGGTAGTCACGGGTGAGCGTGGTGAACCCGTGGAATCGTCGCGCAATCGGTCGCGCGCCCCGGGAAGGGGCGGACGGGAAATCGCCGCGACCGGGTTGTCAGTCATTCGTCCGCCCCTCCGGGGCGGCGTTCCCATCCGTCCATGATCCACGGGTTCCCTCCGGGTCACCCGTGGCTACCTGCGTGCGATCCTTCGGAGCGCGCTTCGATCTGCTGATTGAACCCAGCTTCCTCAGAGTCCGTCTGAAAAGTCATGATGGCTGAGGAATCAAGCTAGTCGGCGGAGTTGAATGCGTATCATCGCGATGTAAATCCACGCCCGCGCACTGGACTCAGTGGTTTCGTAATCGC
>JBKJSC010000137.1:0-16440 GCA_046593035.1 Limisphaerales bacterium
GGAAGCGACGGAAGTGCGTCCGGGAACGGTTCCTGAGTATCCAGGAAAGGCGGAAAGAGTCTGGCTGCCGCGCACCGGCATCCGGGAAGGACAACCTGATCTTGAAAAACTTGACCGAGACGCTTTAACGGGATGGCAGACTTGCTGCGGACTTCGGATTATGTAATCCCCACTCATGTGTCAAGCAGCATCACTTTGTTCGTCTTCAACAAGCAACTCTTTATTTGTGATAATCGCTGCCCTATTTCTTCCCGCTGGTACACACAGGCGCCGATAGGTGCGGATGAAGAGATCGCCGTCAGAGTGCGCAATCGACGACCAACTGTCGTTGTTCTTGACGATAGCTGCGGCCCAATCACTCCCCGCGATTGGCCCGCCAGAGCAGCACCGCTCCCACCGCCTGAAAAATAAAGTTGGGCAGCCAGACGATCAGGTGCGGAGCAAGCTCCGAGCGGGTTTCCAACGACTGGCCCAGGATGATGAAGCTGTAATAAACCAGCACGAGCACCAGCGCCATGAACACGCCAGCGCTGGTTTCACGCCGATGAGCGCGCAAGCCGAGCGGTATCCCCACAAGCGTGAATCCGATGCAGGCAAAGGAAAAGGAAATCTGCCGGTGGAGCTGCACTTTGACCGGCATGGTCAGATCGCGCTTCATATGCTCGAGCTTCCGCATTTCGGCGCGTAATTCGTCCGTCCCCTGTTTGCCGGACGGCGTGCTTTGGCGGTCGGCTTCTTCGAGCTCGTGCAAGGTGTCCAGCAACTGCCAAAACGTCATCTCGCTGAGTTTGGGTTCCTCGTGTCCGGTCAACGCCGGTTTCAAATCAATGTCCGGCAGCGAGTACTCGCCAAAGAACAATGTTTGCCAGCCCTCGCCGCTGCGCAGGGCGACTTGCGCATCCTGCAAAATCAACGTGACCTTCCTTGCCTCTTTGTCCACCGCGTATCTCCCGCTTCGCGCATTGACCCGCAGCACCGCCTCGCCGTCCTCCCGCTTGGAAAGGGAGATGTGCTCCAATTCACCGCCGTTATTTTTTCCAACGTAAATCGTGTAGCCGGGCAAATCATCCACGAAACGGCCCGCCGGGATCAGTTCGCCCGACAGCTCCAATCCCATCCGCTCCAGCAACTGTTTATACGCCACGCGGCTTTGCGGGGCGATTTGCAGATTGAACACCGCGCTCACGCCGCTCAAGGCCACGCTCAACAGTAAAATCGGCGTCGCCAGCGCCATCAGGCTGATGCCGTTGGCGCGCACGGCCGTCAATTCCTGGTCGGCGCTGAACCGGCCAAAGACCAGCAGCGTGGCGGTGAGCAGACCGATGGGGAGCGCGAAGACCATGACATACGGCACGAGTAGGACGAGCGCCTGCAGCACCAAACCGAAGGTCGCCTGGCGGTTGACGAGCAGCCCGATAATTTCCTTGAGCACATTGCCGAGCAATAGCACGAAGGTGAACACCAGCACGGCCATCACCAGCGTCGCCAGCACTTGCCGGGTCAAATAAAGGTGCAACGTCCGCATCGGGGCTAATGTAGGGCGGCGGTTCCCGCGCCGACAAATCAATTTACTTCGCCGACAGCAGGCGGTTCAGGCGCGCAGCGATTTCCACGGCGCTTCACCGCTGACATCCACCGTCACCGGCCCTTCGCTCTTCGCGGGCGACAAGACCGCCAGGAAGTCGAGCACGTCGTCACCAACATTGTAAGTGCCGTGGATGACACCGGCAGGAAGATACAGCGAATCGCCCGGCCCCAGGATGCGCTTCTCGCGTTCCACCCATTGTTCCGCCGTGCCGGAAAGAATGTAGAGAATCTCCTCCATTTTCGGATGGTGATGAAACGGATGCGCTTCGCCCGGCGGCAAGTGCGCGCGCACGAACATCAAATTGGTGTCCGCCACCATCCCCGGTTTGCAATACCAGTGGTGCGTTTTGCCCGGCAACCGTTCCACCTCGGTTTCCGCGAAGGAAACAAACCGCCACGCCGCGTTGGATTGATCTGGCATGGCGGCGAGTTTTGGTTCCACGAAAATGGAGTCAAGTTTATTGCGCACCGCCGCTACTGAATCGCCGCGCGCAGGTTCGCAAAGAGATTTTTTCCGGCGTCCACTTTGACGGGCTGCTTGCCCTTTTCGTCGGCGTCCTCCACCAAGTCGGCGGGCAGCTCCTTCAAGAATGGCGAGGGATGGCACGGGAGTAACTGCCCGTATTTCTTGCGCCCGCCGCAGTGGCTGATCGTGAGCGTCTCCTTGGCGCGCGTGATGGCGACGTAAAACAAACGACGCTCTTCGTCCATCGTTCCCTCGACCTTCGAGCGTGAATGCGGCAGCAGGCCATCTTCGAGACCGACGACAAACACATGCGGAAACTCCAATCCTTTGCACGAGTGCATGGTGATGAGCGTCACGGCGTCGCCTGCGGATTCCTTTTCCTCCTCTCGTTCGCTGTCGAGCGTGAGGTCTTCGAGGAAGTCGGAAAGACGCTCCGTCGGTTTCGCGTTGGGCTCACCACTGTGGTCGAGCGTGGCGATCAGGTCTTTCAAATTGCGAATCCGATTCTCGGAGATTTCCACGTTCTTCTCCGAACGGCGCAGTTCATTCCAATAGCCAGCTTCGTTCAAAAACTTTTCCGCCCAGGCGGGCAGAGAAATCTTCTGGCTGGTTTGCAGCAGCGCCTGCGTTTCTTCGATGAACCGGATAAACTCGCGCAGGCATTCCGCCGTCCGGGCCTGAAAACCCGCCTGCACATCCGTGTGCCGCATCGCGCTGAAGACCGAGCAGTGCCGCTCCTGGCTCGCCGCGAGCAACCGCTCCATCGTCACGTCGCTCAGGCCGCGCGCGGGCACGTTCGCGATGCGCAGCAGGCTCACGTCATCGTGCGGGTTCACAAACATCTTCACGTAGGCGAGAAAGTCGCGGATTTCGCGCCGGTCAAAGAAGCTCTGCCCGCCGATGAGATGATAACGCACGTTGGCCTTGCGTAGTTCCGTTTCCAGCGGCCGCGACTGCTGGTTCGTGCGAAAGAGAATCGCGTGCTCGCTCCACGGAATGCGCCGTCCAAGCCGGTTGTATTCGATTCCCTCGACCACGACGCGCGCCTCCTCTTCATCGGTGCCGAAGGCTTGCAAGCTGATCTTTTCGCCCTGACCTTTCTTGGACCAGAGCTGCTTGCCACGCCGCCGGGCGTTGTGTTTGATGACAGCGTTGGCAGCGGAAAGAATGGTGTTCGTCGAACGATAATTCTGCTCCAGCTTCACGACTTTCACTTCCGGATAATGCTTTTCCAAGTCCAGCAGGTTGGCCACCTCCGCGCCGCGCCAGCCGTAGATGGACTGGTCATCGTCGCCCACCACGCAAAGGTTGCGGTGTTCCCGCGTGAGCGCGTGGACGAGTTGGAACTGCGCGGCGTTGGTGTCCTGATACTCGTCCACCATTACGTAGTGGAAGCGGGCGCGGCAGGCTTCCAGCGCGTCGGGATGCTCGTTGAACAGGCGGAGCGTGAGCAAAATCAAATCGTCGAAGTCCACGGCGTTGCAGGCGTGGAGCGCCGACTCGTAGCGTTTGCGGACGTGCTCCGCGAGCGCGGCCACGCTTTCGTCGGCAAAGGCCGCGGCGCGCGAACCGCCATTCTTGAACTTGCTCAACATCGCCAGCACCGCCTTGGGATCGGTCGTCTCGCCCTTCGCGGAAAAGTGGCTGAGGATTTTCTTGATGGCCCCGAGTTGCTCCGACTCGTCGTAAATGACGAAGTTGCGCTTGTAGCCGAGCTTCTCGATGTGTTGCCGAAGAATGCGGACGCACAAACTGTGAAAGGTGCAGATGGTGGGGCGAGGGGCCTTGTTCGCGTCGAGGTCTTGGGTCTGGCGTCTGGGTTCCCGGGGCAAGAGTTGGTTGACGCGTTCCTGCATCTCGCGCGCGGCCTTGTTGGTGAAGGTGACACCGAGAATCTGATCCGGCGCGATGCCGCAATCGATCATGTGCGCGATGCGGAAGGTGATGACGCGCGTCTTGCCCGTGCCCGCGCCGGCGAGGATCAACACCGGGCCGCGAATGGTCTCGGCGGCGAGGCGTTGTTCCGGATTGAGCGAGTTCAGATTCACCATGCGCGCGCGGAGTGTAGAACGCGGCGGGGTGAAGGCAAGCGCGAGAAATTCAAGCCGGATCGATGCAATTGAAGAGGGTTTTAACCACGGATGCACACGGATGCACACGGATAAAAATGAAGCTGCTCCGGCGGGTGATTCGACCACCAAAGCATGAGTTCCTTAAATTTGGCAGAACAATGCCTTTCGCCCTCCCTATCTGTGTCCATCCGTGGTTTGAACTGCATTGTTACGGCCAAGCATGCGTTGCGCGACGCCCCCACGCAGATAGCGGTTGCAGCCGGCGCGCGGATCGGAATAATCCGGCCCATGAACTCCCGATATTCGAGCCGCGTTACCGCGATGTTTGGTTCCCTCGCTGTTTTCACTTTCAGCCACGCTCCCGCCCACGCCCAGCCCGCCGGATACAACTACGACGAAGCCAAAGTCGGCGCTTACACGCTGCCCGACCCGCTCACCCTCGCCAATGGAAAGCCCGTCACCGATGCGAAGACGTGGCAGTCCAAACGCCGCCCGGAAATCCTCAAACTCTTCGAGTCTCAGATGCACGGCCACAGCCCCGCGCGGCCGAAGGATATGCAGTTCGAGGTCACGTCCACCGACAAGACCGCGCTCGGCGGCAAAGCGACGCGCAAGGAAATCACCGTTCGTTTCGGCTCTGAAAAAGACGCAGCCCAAATGCACTTGCTGCTCTACATCCCCAATGGTGCCAAGAAACCCGTGCCCACCTTCGTCGGTGTAAACTTCGAAGGCAACCACACCATTCATGCCGATCCCGGCATCACGCTCACCGACCAGTGGACGTGGAACAACCAGCAGAAGCGCGAAGAACTCGTCCGTCCCGCCGACACAACGCGCGGCCAGAGCATCGGCCGTTGGGCAGTCGAGACACTCATGGCGCGCGGTTATGCGCTGGCGACGATTCCCCGCGCCGACATCGAACCAGATTACGCCGAAGGCTGGCGGCATGGCGTGCGGGGATACTTTTTGCAGAAGTCGGGCCGGACCCAATTCGCGCCGGACGATTGGGGTGCCATTGCCGCGTGGGCGTGGGGCTTGAGCCGGGCGCTGGATTATCTGGAGACGGACAGGGACATCGATGCGAAGCACGTCACCGTGATGGGCCATTCGCGCATGGGCAAGGCCGCGCTCTGGGCCGGCGCGAGCGACCCACGCTTCGCCGCCGTCATCTCGAACGATTCCGGTGAAGGCGGCGCGGCCCTCTCGCGGCGCAATTTCGGCGAGACCGTCGAACGCATCAACACGAGTTTCCCGCACTGGTTCTGCGCGAACTACAAGCAATACAACACGAATGTCGCCGCGCTGCCGGTGGACGCGCACCTGCTCGTCGCCCTCATCGCGCCGCGCCCGGTGTATGTCGCCAGCGCCGAGGAAGACAAATGGGCCGATCCCAAAGGCGAGTTTCTTTCCGAGAAACACGCCGAGCCGGTGTATCGTCTTTTTGGCAAGGCGGGCCTCGGCGTCGCGGAATGGCCGGCGGTGAACCAACCCGTCGGCGACGTCATCGGCTACCACGTCCGCACCGGCAAGCACGACGTACTGGACTACGACTGGGAACAGTATCTCAACTTCGCCGACCGGAATTTCGGAAAAGCGAAACGGAACTAAGCGCAAGCCTGCTCGCTGGGAGGAAATGAGTGATGATATTGAAAATTGAAAACTTGCTCTCGAACTTAAAGATTTGGCAGACGATGGCGCACTTTGGGTCACCGATGGACCAGACCGATAAGCGTTACCTAGAAGAGCATGGGTTTTCTGGCCCAGCAGGACGAGCCGACTGCTGTATGAGTTGGCTGTGGGGTCAGTGGCTTCTTAATAACGCACCCGCGGAGATCAGCAATCGGGTTGAGTTGTTTGTTGAACGGGGCCTTGAGGCTGAAGCCGCGTCCCCGTTGTTTCACAAGCGTCCCATCCACCAGCTATTCCTATTGCATTGTGCCATCTTCGCTTCCAGCGGAACACAGTTGATGAGGGTTGCTAGGCGGGTAATGGATGCTACAGGCTATAAGGATTACACACCTCACAACAACGGAGAACTTTATACGGCCGCGTATTGTGGAATGTTGAAGTATTGGATTCTTGGCGACTGGGAGAGGGCGGTTCAACAATCCGAAATTGTTTGGAAAGCGTATCGCGACATTTCTTACCGTGCTACAACGAAGCCTTTAATCGCTCCGTGGCTGAAACGGGACTGGAAATCATTCGTGAAAAATCAGCACAAGGACTTTGAAACACTATGGGGCCGAGCCCGCAAGAATGGAACGGTTATATCGGAGAACGAACTTGGAACTGTGGTCAATATGCAGAACTTCCGTCACACTCAGCAAACGTGGTGTTGGTCGCATTGCGGTTTAGCCCTGTTGGCACACAGACAGGGCGTCGAAGTGGCAACAGACTTTTTTTGGTTTCCTCCTCATGCTTTGAAATGCGTTCCTCCCAAAGTTCATTGAACTCGACTGGCCGACCATAAGACAGGAGAGACCAACCGTCTCATGACCCTTTCCCGGTCCAACCAAGAAAGAGCTGACTATTCCTTGAGCTTCCAGTAATCCGGCAGGCCGGTTTTGGTGGCGATGAGGATTTCCAAAATCGCCCGCTTCTGTTCGGCGGGGATTTTTTCAAACACCTCGCTCGTGTCCTTGCCGCTCAGGATGTCCCACAGCCGCCGGTAAATCAGCGCCCGCATCTTCGGCGGCAGGTTGTCGAAGCTCTCGGAATAAATCAGGAAGCTGCACGGGTATTTGAAGAGCCGCGTTTGCAGATCGAACTGGCGGAGCGACCGGCCCTGGCTGTCCTTGGGGCCAAGATTTTCAAACTCCTGCGCGAAGGCGGACACGCCCTTGACCGGACTGGCCAGCGGCGCTTCTTCCGTGAACAGCAGGTATTTCACGAACCCTTCGACGATGGCCTTCAAGTAATTCAAGTGGCCGTATTCCAGCAGGCTGATCCGGGCCTCGTAGTTCACCCGTGTCAGGAAATTATGCATGTGCACCTGATGTTCCAGTACCATCAACGCCACGGCGTCGCTCGTGGCCTGCGGGAGCTTCGCGGCATCGACCAGCGAACTCAGGTCGGTGAGGTTGCTGCGGAAGGCGGGGTCTTTCCGGTGGCGTACAAAATCTTTGTCGCCGATCAGATTGCCGAGGTGCGTGTCCCGTCCGAAATCGCCGGTGACATACCAGCCGCCGCGCCGCTCGGCATACGGGGTGTTGTGGCTGACGCGCACGGTGCCGGAGACTTCTTCCGGAAACCCCTCCTCGTCCGTGGCGAAGGAACGGACGAGATGGCCCGGTGCGCCCATGGTCTTCGGCCCCACATGACATTCAGTGCAGGAATTGTCCCGCACCAGTTTTGGCTTCGGCGATTCATTTTGATCAAGCAGATGGAACACGGCGCCCAGCTTGGGATCAGCGGAGGAAATTTCCAGTTTCGGCGCGCCGCGCACCCAGCCGACATACACCGTGTCATTGAAAAAAATGGCGCGTGGATTTTTCGGCGAGATCAAATCGCGGTGGAGCGAGGTCTTGGAAAACACCAGCAACTGCGACGAGAGCGGCACTTTCAATTCCGCCAGCACGGCCGGCAGATAGCCGAATTCGTCGTCGTATTTGAGTTTGACTTCGCCCTTCGCCAGCCGCTGCTGCAAGCGCGCCACCGGCCCGCCGGCCTCGGTGGTGCTGTAGTTGATCGGGTCTTCCTCATACAGAGTCAGGTGGGTCGAACCTTGGAAATCCGCCCACAGCATGTGAACAGTCCCCAGCAAGCCAGACGCCAACACCACCGGAACCAGCCAGCGCCGCCACCGTCGCCCCACTGCCATTGGAAAAAGAGACCGAGCGGCCGCAGATCTTCTCCCTCTCCTCGCGAGGGACGAGCGGGGAGAGGGTCGGGGTGAGGGGAAATCAACTAAAACGCGCCTCCTCTCCCTGGCCCTCTCCTCCCTCCTTCGTCGGGAAGAGAGGGAGAGACTCCCGTGTTCGGCCAATCTCTTCCCTATTTCAACGGCAGGGCACCGTTCTCCTGCGTCGAAGTGTTGCGTCGTGTTCATGCCATTGCCCGACCATGGTCGTGCGGATCACTATTTTTTAGGCGCCACCCTACTTTTTTCCGCGCTGGCCAGCTTCTCCGATGTCCTCATCGGCACAGGCGCGAACGCGAGCACCAGATTGCCCGAAGGCACGTCGAAGATTCGTAACTTGCCGTCGAAGCCGCCGGTGCAGATTTGATTTTTCGTTGGATGATAGGCGATGGCAAAAATTGCGCCGTCGTGGCCTTTCAAAGTAGCGAGACGATTGCCGTCATTGGCGTTGTAAACGCGCACTTCGCCACCCATGCCACCGACGGCGATGGCGTTGCCGTCCGGGCTGAAGGCCATGGCGTGAATCGGTCCCGGCTGGCGCTCGAACTGGCGCACCTGGTTCACGTCGTTGTTGTCGTTGGCGGTGCGGCCGGCCTTTTCTGAAATTTTGTAAATGCGCGGCGTGCCCTGGTCGCCGCCGCACGCCACGAGATTGTTCGTTGGATGGCGCGCACAGCACAACAGGCCTTCCTGCAATTTGTTGATGTCGTCGATGAACTGGCCTTGCGCGACATCGATCAGCTTCATTGCCTTGTCGCGGCTGCACGAAAGCACGCGCTTGCCGTCGAGCGTGAAGGCCGTGCCGAGCACCCAATCGCTGTGGTGATCGAACTTCAGCAGTTCCTTGCCGTCTTTGACCGCGATTACGCGCACGGTTTTGTCCGCGCAACCGAAAGCGACGCTTTCCAAGTTGGCCAACCAGGACACGCCGAACAGCGAATCGCTCGTGACCTTGTGTGATTTGAAAAGTTTCTTCGTTGCCATGTCCCAGATTTGAATTTCGCCAAACTCCGAAGGTGAACCGCCGCTGGCGGCGAGAAATTTTCCGTCCGGGGAAAACGCCAGGCTCTCGATCCGCCGCGCTTCACCGCCCAATCGGGCGACGATGCCCGAACCATCCGCACGGTGCAGCACGATCTCGTGATGCCCGGAAACCGCCAGCAGCGTGCCGTCGGGTGAATACGCGAGCGCGCTGATCGTAGGTGCCACCGGATAAAACTCCGGCGCGCTTTGCCGCAACGCGGCGCGGCTGGAGGTGTCGTCCTTCGCGCCTTCGCGAATCCAGCGCGTCACCAGCGCCACCTCGGCCTTGGTGAGCGGATCGCCTTCCTTGGGCATCGCCGGTTCCGCGCCGCTGATTTCCTCGATGATTCGGCTGCCCGCCGGATCACCCGGCTTGAGGCTCGCGCCGTGTTTGCCGCCTTTGGTGAGCGCGGTGTACGTGGTCAAGTCCAGCTCGCCCTTCAATTTGCCGGGATGATGGCAGCCATTGCAGCTTCGTTTGAACACCGGGACAATGTCCTTGGAATAACTTACTGGTGTCCGGGCGGCCTCCGCCATTTCCGGCCACAGCCAGCCGCCCACCGCGAGCAACACCAAGATCGTTCGAATCGTCATAGTTCAGGGATAATCAATAACAGCGCGCCACCAAATCGCAACGGCAGTTTTCCCCGGGCTGAAAAATCTTGAAGAATTGAAAATCAAACCTGCCCCTGGAGTTCCGGGATCGGCGCGCCGCGCGGTAGAATTGCGATGGGCCGACCGGAGAAATCTGGAATCGTGATTTGCCCGGCGTCGATGCCGAGGTGGCGGTAGATCGTCGCCATGAAATCTCCGGGCGTGCAGAGCCGTTCGGAGACATTCTCGCCGTACTTATCGGTTGCACCGATCACGCCGCCGGTCTGGATGCCGCCGCCCGCCCAAAGATTTGAAAACGCGTTGGGCCAGTGATCGCGACCCGGTTGAACCGTTCCCGCCGGCGCGCTGGCCACGCCGCCGCCGCTGCTGGCCACTTGCGTGATGCGCGGGGTGCGCCCGAACTCGCCGGAGACGATCACCAGCACGCGCTTGTCCAGACCGCGCGCATAAATGTCCTCGATGAGCGCGCTGACCGCCTGGTCAAACGTCGGCATGCGGAATTTATACACGTCAAAAATGTGCTGGTTGACCGCGTGGTCATCCCAGTTTTGCACGCGCCCGCACAGGGGGCCGCTCAATTCCGTGGTGATGATTTCCACACCGGCTTCGACCAGACGACGCGCCATCAAACATTGCTGGCCCCATTGGTTGCGCCCGTAGCGGTCGCGGGTGCTCGCCGATTCCCGGTTCAAATCAAACGCCTCCCGTGCCGCCGGACTGGTCAACAAGCTCAAGGCCTGCGTCTCAAAATCATCCATCGCCCGCATCGTTCCCGATTGATCGACGGCCCGCGCGAGACGGTCGAGACTTTGCTTGAGGCGGACGCGGTCATTCATTCGATCCGCCTGCGTTTGATCTTTGAAGCCGATGTTGGGCACTTCAAAATGCGGGTCGCTCGCGTCGCCATGCACCATGAAGGGGCCGTAAGCCGGATTGACATAGGCCGAACCGGCGATGGTGAAATTGTCGTAGGCAGTGATGGGATTGACCCCGACATAATTCGGCAGCGAGCGACCACGTTCGGCGCGCAGGTAATTGGCCACGGTCATCCAATCGGGGAAGACCGGCTTCGGTTTGTCCGCCGCGTCGGGATCGCCAGTCAGCATTTGCAGTGAACCGGCCGGATGCCCGCCGCCGGTGTGCGACATGGAACGGAGCAGGGTGAACTTGTCGGCAATTTTCGCGTGGCGCGGAAGCAGTTCACCGATGCGCATCCCGGGGACGCAGGTAGAAATGGGGTTGTAGATGCCGCGAATCTCGCTGGGGGCATCGGGCTTGGTGTCGTAGGTCTCGAGATGCGACAGGCCACCGCGCAACCAGACGAGAATCACCGCCGTCTTGAGTTTCGGTTTCTCCGCCGCCGCTTGCGCGCGCAACTGGAACAGCCCCGGCAGCGACAGGCTTGCGAATCCAGACAGACCAATGCGCAGGAATTCCCGGCGCGGGATCGGTCCGGGGCAAAGGCCCGCGGCATCAGATTTTTCGTTGATCGGCATGTTAAGTTTGCTCGTTGAAACGACTGGATTCACCCAGCTGTATAACTCTTTTGACGCCGGGTCGCGAGATTTATTTCCCGTTTTTCCGATTCCACAGACAATCTTGGTGGAAGTTTAATGGTTCCGCGTGGATACGTCATTCCAATAATTTGCTTGGTTGGATTTCCCACCGCACCTAAACTGCCGCCATGATTCATGTCGGCATCGGTTATGATGTCCACCCGCTGGTGACCGGCCGAAAACTCATTCTCGGCGGCGTGGAGATTCCCCACACCAAAGGCCTCGACGGCCATTCCGACGCGGATGTGCTGATGCACGCGATTTGCGACGCCGTGCTCGGCGCGATCGGCGAGGGCGACATCGGGCAATTTTTCCCAAACACGGATCCACGCTGGCGCGGTGCGCCCAGCAAGATTTTTTTGGAGGAGGCGGCGCGCCAGGTGAAGTTTCACGGCGGGAAAATCGTGAACGTGGACGCCACGATCATCGCGCAGCAACCGAAAGTCCTGCCCCATGCGGCGGCGATGAAGATGCACATCGCCACGGCCCTGGGTCTCAACGTCAAAAAAATCGGGATCAAAGCCACGACGAACGAACACCTCGGTTTCATTGGCCGCGAGGAAGGCATCGCCGCGATGGCCGTGGCGGGCGTGGATCTGCCTGAATAATTTTAACCACCGATGAAACACGGATTGAACACGGACTGGGAAGCTCATCAGGAAGGCAGGAAGGCAGGAGCAAAGCTGCGGCCACCGTGCTCCTATCTCTCCTGCTTTCCTGCTCTCCTTATGAATCCAGTTTTTCCCATCCGTGTTTCATCCGTGGTTACAGACAACTAACATGGGCGCGAAAGCAGAAATTGGCTGGAAAGGCCGCACGGCGGAGGGACTGAAACGCGAAGTCTATGCGCAGCATGTGGGCGACCGCTGGAAGTTTTACGCGCGTGAGAAGCGCTACGATCAATGGCAGGCGATGCTCGAACCGCCGCTCGAAGACTGGCTGGAATTGCTCGACGCTGTGCAGCGCAAAATCCAACGGCGGCTCCTGCGTCCCGAAGAGGAAGCGCGGATCAAGCAGGCCATTCGCGAGCGATTTCCGGAAACGAAGTTTGAAGCGGAGAACTAGACAAGTGCAAACCTCGGATTTACTGTCGTCAACCGTGAAAGTGATCAGCCACACATTTGTCGCTGATTAATCTTGGGTGTTCGCCGTATGACTATCCTTCCGGTGCTCATATTCCTCGTCTCGGTTGTTTTTTTCGTCGCGAGCGGATTCTTCCTCTTTCGCAGCATTCGTGGTCGCCGACATATACGAACCGCGCTGCTTGTCATCCCATTTGCCATACTGACGATTTATTTTGCACATGTCGTCTTCGGTCCGTTTCAGCGCAGTCCTCAGAAGACTTTTGGATATGCCCTTGGATTCTTACCACCTGCTGGCTGCGCAGACTTCCTTGGTTACGAGGTGCAGGGTTTTCATCCGGGAGCGACCATTTGGCTTCGCTTGCGGGCATCACCGGAGGCCGTCGCGTCCATTGTTTTACAGGCCCATTTTTCCACGCGCACTGCGCAAGATTTTTCAGACCTTCAGAAGCACCAAGCACCCGTGGATTGGTGGACACCTCCTTCGCAGGCGAGTTTCTGGTTGTCGAGTGAGTTCGGAGGCCCATATTCGTTTCACGATGCTGGGCTTGCATACGATGCGAATTCTCAGACAGCATATATTTATGTTACGGGATTTGATTGACGCCGCCTAACCAAACCACCGCACTCCGAAATCATTTTTGCCAATCACCCTAACCGCCTTACCCATGCCCAACGCCCCGCTCATCTTGATTGCCCCCAGCACGCAGCGGCAGGGCGTGGAGTTTGCCGACGCCTCGATCAGCCTCTCGAACCGTTATGCCCAGGCGATCCTCGCGGCGGGCGGTCTGCCGCTGATCCTGCCCTGCGAACCGGACGCGGCGCGCACGGCGGCGTTCGTGCAACGCGCCGATGGCGTGATGCTCACCGGCGGCGACGACGTGCAGACGAAATTGTACGCGCCGAACGTGCCGGCGAAACTGGCCAGGACCGTCAGCCCGCCGGAACCGGAGCGCGACTTGCTCGAACTCCAGTTGATCGACGAAGTTTTCCGCCAGCACAAGCCGCTGCTGGCGATTTGCCGCGGCCATCAAATGTTGAACGTCGCGCTCGGCGGAACGCTGGTGGTGGACATTCCGACGCAGTTGCCGCACGCGCTCAATCATCGCCGGATGGATCGGAAAACTGAGCCGGTTCACGACGTGGACTTGACGCCCGGCTCGCAACTGACCGGTCTCCTCGGCTGCTCACAGATCGGAGTGAACAGCACCCATCACCAGTCCGTCGGGCGCGTCGCTGAAATCCTGGCCATCTCGGCGCAAAGCGAAGACGGCGTGATCGAGGGGCTGGAATTGAAAGACCCGGGGCAATTGCCGTATCTGCAATCGGTGCAATTTCACCCGGAGCGGTTGCACGACCGTTATCCTAAGTTCCTCGAATTGTTCCGCAGTTTCGTCCGGGCCTCCGCCTTGGAAGGGAATTCTAAACGTTGAGCGGATTTGCGCTGGCGCTTTTCGCCGCCATTTCCAACTGGCGACGAAGCCGTCCATTACTGACGCAAAGCTCGTAGGCATGCTCACCGGCAATGGGCCGGTGCCAAAACTCGCCGCCCGCGCATTCCACGATGAGGCCGCCCGCCGCGATGTCCCACAGTCGGATGCCGCACTCCAGGTAAGCGTCCATGCGCCCGGCGGCCACCCAAGTCATCGAGAGTGCGGCGGCGCCGAGCAAGCGGATTTTGCGGACGCGCGGCACCAGCGCATGGAAAACCGGAAGCATCTTCGCGAGTGTGGTCTGGTCCTTGGCAAAACCCATGGCCACGATGGCCTCCGCCAGTTTCCGCCGCCGACTCACGTGAATAATTTTGCCGTTCAAGCGCGCCGGCTGTCCGCGAATGGCCGTCCAAAGTTCATCAAGGAACGGATCATAAACCACACCCACCAGCGTTTGATACGCCGCGTCGGGATGCGGCGGTCGTTTTAACTTTGAACTTCTGGCCTGAAACGCGATCGATACGCAGGCGTGCGGGATGCCGTAGGTGAAGTTCACCGTGCCGTCGATGGGATCCACGACCCAGCGTCGCGCGGACTGCGGATCGCCCAGCACGCCCTCTTCACCCAGCACCGCGACATCGGGAAACGAGGCGCGCAACGTGCGCTCGATCAACTTCTGGCAGCGCACATCCAGTTCCAGTTTGATGTCGTGCTGCGTGGCGCTGTTGATCTTCTTGCTGGAACCGAGATGACGGCGCATCAACTTCCCTGCCGCATGGGCGGCTTGAATGGCACACGCCAGGGCGCGCTTTTGTTCGGCAAAGGTCATGGGAGGTTTTGTTTTCAACGCAGCAACGAAGCCGGTACCGCGGCATACGACTAAACTTCAACCGAGATTATCCAGCGACGACTGCACTTGCTGTGCCTTGGCCTGCCAGTCCGCCAGCCGCTTCTGGTGTTCCGCCAGCACGGCGGGCGGGACTTTTTGCGCAAAGGCCGGATTGGCGAGCTTCTGCTCCACCTTCTCGATTTCGGTTTTTATTTTTTCCAAATCCTTCTGGAGCCGGGTGCGCTCGGCGGCGACGTCGATCACGCCTTCCAGCGGCAGGAATAATTCGCCGAGCGGGTTCGCGGTGCTGGGTGTGCCTTTGGGCGGCACGTAATTCTGGGCGATTTCAATCGCCTCCGCATTGAGCAATAGGCGCAACACTTCGACTTCACTGGCCGCGAGCGTGCCAGCGGGTTTGAGGATAAACTTCAATTTTTTCGCCGGATCGAGTTTCAATTCGCGGCGGAGATTGCGGCCGAGCGAGACGAGATCGTATTTCGCCTGCGCGACTTTGTCTGCGGTGTCGTCGAGGCCGAAGTAGGATTTCTCCTCGTCGGTGAACGGCTTGGGCCACGGCGCGAACATGATGGTTTTGCCACCCTGGTTCTCGGGGAGGTCCTTGCTGAACCCCATGCCGTGCCAGAGTTCCTCGGTGATGAACGGCAGGAACGGATGGAACAGCCGCAGCGTGTGGCTGAGGACGAAATCAATCACGGCGAGCTTGTTGGCCGCCAATTTGTCCGTAGGAGACGACGTGAGGAGTCTCTGACTTTCTTCGGAGGAAGTTAGAGTCTCGTCACCTCGACTCCTACCGGTGGGATTGAACGCCGCCTTGCTTGCCTCGACATACCAGTCGCAATACTCGCTCCAGAAGAAACGGTAGAGCGTCTGCACGGCGGTGGCGAAGTTGTAGCCAGCGAGCGCGTCGCTGACTTCACGGATCGCGAGGTCGAGGCGGATGAGAATCCAGCGGTCGTCGCTGGTGAGGAGCGCGGGGTTGATTTCGGCTTCGAACTCGGAAGCGTCGGGCGAGACGCCCGCTGCGGCGACCGGGACGGTCGCGCTCCCCTGCATCTGGCGGAAGCGGCAGGCGTTCCAAAGCTTGTTGCAGAAATTGCGGCCCAACTCCACGTCCTTTTCATCGAACAGCACATCCTGACCGAGCGGCGCGCTGCGCATTGTGCCGAAGCGGAGCGCGTCCGCGCCGTATTGGGCGATGAGCACGAGCGGATCGGGCGAATTGCCGAGCGTCTTGGACATCTTGCGGCCCTGCTTGTCGCGGATGATGCCGGTGAAATAAACATTCTGGAACGGCATCGCATCCGGCAGCGCGAACTGCGGCTCGCCCATGAATTCGTAGCCCGCCATGATCATGCGCGCGACCCAGAAGAAAATAATGTCCGGTCCCGTGACGAGGTCGGTGGTCGGATAAAACTTCTTCAACGTCTCCGTCTGCTCCGGCCAGCCCATCGTGGCGAATGGCCAGAGCCAGGAACTGAACCAGGTGTCGAGCACGTCGGGGTCTTGTTCAAGACTTGCCATCATGTGAAGTAGGTGCGTGCCCATAGGGTGCCGATCCCCATATGCTTCATCCGAAGTAGGGCTGTAATTCGCGAATCGTGAAGCTAGTTCTGCCAAATGGGCATCTGCTGAAGAATCTGTCGTAAGGAGCAATAGCTGATGCTCAGAGATTGGCTTCAAGAATACATTCTCCCTAATGCCCGTTTGAGTCAGCCACTGTTCAACTATTCCAAGCATCTCTTGTTGATCCCAGTTCTTGCCGTCTTCGCCTTTGATGCCCCAAGTCAGCGTCCACACCGGAATCCGATGGCCCCACCAAAGCTGGCGGCTGATGCACCAGTCCTGAAGGCCCGTCATCCAGTGGTCGTAAACTTTCGCCCAGCGCTCGGGATAAAAC
>JBKJSC010000229.1:0-8541 GCA_046593035.1 Limisphaerales bacterium
TTGTTGGGCGACTTCTTTCACCGAACGAAAGTCGGTGTTCACCAGCACGTCGGCCTGGCGGTACGCCGGCTCGCGTTCGGCGAGCAGTTGCCGGATTTTTGCCAGCGGATCCTCCCCGTGCAGCAGTGGGCGGTGCGATTGATGGCGCGTGCGCTGCCAGATCATTTCCGGAGAGGCCCACAGGCAGACGACGAGGGCGTGCGTTTTCAGGCTGGCCAGATTGAGGGGATTAACCACCAGACCGCCGCCGGTGGAGATCACGGCGCGGTTCTCCGGGGCCAGTTCGGCGACCAGACGGCATTCCCGCTCCCGAAACGCTGGCTCGCCTTCCCGCTCAAAAATCTCACTGATGCGCCGACCGGCGCTCGCTTCGATCAACTCGTCCGTGTCCAAAAAAAGGAAGCCAAGCTCACCGGCGATGAACCGGCCCACGGAGGACTTGCCCGTGCCCATGAAGCCGACCAGGGCGAGATTGCGAATGTGCCGCGCGTTGTTCACCCTCTTGACTTAACGCAGAAGCGGATTTCAGGCACGCAGTTTCTTGGCGCCGGAATTGCGGCCGGATGCCTTTCAAGCTTGCACTTGGGCGGGGTTTCCTTTAGCAATCCCCGTCGCTAAAAAACGATTGAACCCTTAACAATTTACAAACCATGTCCGCCGCATTCCCAAACGTCCCCAAGATTCAATTCGAAGGCCCGGCTTCCAAAAATCCTCTCGCCTTCAAACATTACGACGCTGACGCCGTCGTCGATGGCAAGACCATGCGCGACCACCTACGCTTCTCGGTCGTGTATTGGCACACCATGTGTGGCCAGGGCGCGGACATGTTCGGCGTGCCCACCGCCATCCGCCCGTGGGAAGCCAGCCTCTCCGGTCTCGACCTCGCGAAGGCCCGTGTGCCGGTGTTTTTCGAGATTTGCGAGAAGCTCGGCGCGCCTTACTACGCCTTTCACGACCGCGATGTCGCGCCGCACGGCAAAAATCTCCGCGAGTCCAACCAATGGCTCGATACCATCACCAAGCTCCTCAAGGGCCAACAAAAACGCACCGGTATCAAGCTCCTCTGGGGCACCGCGCAACTCTTCGTCCACCCGCGCTATGCGCACGGTGCGGCCACGAGCTGTGATGCCAATGTTTTCGCTTACGCCGCCGCGCAAGTGAAGAAAGCCCTCGAAGTCACCCACGAACTCGGCGGCGAAGGCTACACTTTCTGGGGTGGCCGCGAAGGCTACAGCACGCTCTGGAACACCGACATGAAGCGCGAGTTGGAACACCTCGCGAAGTTCTTCCACATGGCCGTCGCCTACAAAAAACAAATCGGCTTCAAAGGCCAGTTCTACATCGAGCCGAAGCCCAAGGAACCGACGAAACATCAATACGACGCCGATGCCGCCGCGTGCCTGAATTTCCTCCGCGAATACAACCTCATGGATCATCTCAAGCTGAACTTGGAGACCAATCACGCCACGCTGGCCGGTCATTCCATGCAGCACGAATTAGAGGTTGCCGGAGCCGCCGGCGCGCTCGGCAGCATTGACGCGAACACCGGCGATCTCAGCCTGGGCTGGGACACCGACCAGTTCCCAACGGATATTTATCTGACCACGCAGTGCATGTTGGGCATCCTGAAATACGGCGGTCTCAAGACCGGCGGCGTGAACTTCGACGCCAAGGTGCGCCGCGAAAGCTTCGAGCCAATCGACTTGTTCTATGCGCACATCGGCGGCATGGACGCCTTTGCGCGCGGTCTGAAAATCGCCGCTGCCATCCGCGCCGACGGCCGCCTCGACGCGTTCGTGAAAAACCGCTACCGCACCTGGGACACGGGCATCGGCAAAGACATCGAGCAGGGCAAAACCGGCTTTAAACAACTCGAAGCGCACGCGCTCAAGAACAGCGAGCCGAAGCTGGAGAGCGGACGGCAGGAATTCTTGGAGAACCTCATCAACGAGTTCATCTAAGCCGGAACTTCGCCTTGCCTTGATTTGGTGGACAAGTCGAAATGTTCCGGTCGAGTTTCCGCCACCGGCTACGAACCCAACGCCGCTTTCGTCGCAACAGGGCTGGCGCACGCACTACGGCCATGTTTGCAGGTGACAATTTCGTCCACAGGAGTAGTGTGGCTGCGTTATGACAATGGAAGATTTGAAAGGCATCATCCACTCCGACCCGGAAATCATGAGCGGCACGCCCGTCTTTGTCGGCACGCGCGTCCCTTTGCAAAACCTGATTGACGCCCTGGAAGGTGATGAGTCCGTTGAAGATTTTTTGGTGGGATTTCCTTCCGTCAAACGCTCGCAAGCCATCGCCGTCATTGAAGCCGGTCAGTTGAAAATGCTCGAAACCGTCGGCCGTGCGCATTCTCATTGACGAATGCCTCGACTGGCGTTTGGGCCGGGCGTTAACCGGGCATGATTGCGTCTCCGTTCAGAAAATGGGTTGGGGTGGCATCAAAAACGGCAAGCTGCTGGCACTGGCCCGGGAGCAATTCGATGTTTTCCTGACCGCCGACCGCAACTTGAGTTTTCAACAGAACACCACCAAGTTTCAAATCGCGGTGGTAGTACTTGTGGCTGGCAGCACCCAGCTTAATAAAACCCTGCCGTTGATGCCCAGAGTTCTCACAATCCTGCCCGGATTGACTCCGGGACAAGTCGAAATCATCGCTTCCTAAAACTGTCATTTAGCGGAAGGGCGCATACCCAGCGACCGGATTTCGCCACCGCTGCACTCCGCACAGGTTGCCGCTCCATTCTGGCAGCTAGTATGAGCAGAAATCCCGGTGTCAGACCTGAAGCCAGACGAACCGGCACGTCGGCACAAGAGTCCCACCGCTATCGCGCGCGCCTTCGCTTCACTCCGTTGCGTTACGCGCTACGAATGCTCATGAGTCTCCCGCTGCCGGCGACGTGACAACCGCAGATGTTGATTCCAGCGACTGTTTAGCCTTCATTTTGTCGAGAAACAACGTGATGAAGCGACTGCGCTCCTCTGGGGAAACAAAAGCCTGGAATGGAATACGCGCCTTTCCAAGATTTGGGAATTCGATTTGAACGTTCTCTTTCTCCTCGAAAATGTGAGGCAAGGGAGTGTAGGGAAATGAAAGTCGCATGCCGCGGTTCTCCTCCGTGAAATAGTCGTCGCCGATTTCGAAATTCCAAATCTCTGCTTCGGGTAACGCGGCCAAAAAGCGTGCTAACAGACGTTCATTTACCTTCACGTTAACAAAAATTAACAGCGCCATGGTCCCGATAACTACAAACGTCAGTCCCAATGCGTCACCGACACTTTCGGAACAAAAATACAGCGCCCCAAACAATGCCACTGGGGTTCCGACTGCGAAAAGTGCCTGAAACCACTGTGACGAACTCTTCGTGGTAATCTCCCGGTTCATTTCGGCTTGGAGCCTAATGGTTTCGATTGCAGGGATTGTGCATGTAATCCGCATGATTGCTTTGGGCCATGATCAACTCAAGCAAGCGAAACCAAAGAACGTGAGACGCGAATCTAAGCTGAACAAGGCAAAAGCAATCTTACTTCGCTCCATTCGGACTGTCCAGCCGCGTTTTAGGAGTCGTCCCATCACCACACTCGCCGTCAGGTCAAGCCATCGGTGCCCAAACTCGTCCGCGGGATTGCAATCAATCGCTCCTCCGCATCATGCCCGTCCGGCGCAACCTGCGGACGAAAGTCCACCGGCACAAGACTGGGTTTCCTCATCCCTTGCGGGTTCCGCTCCCACTCCTTCTCCCAATCGTCCAACGACGGCACCGTGACTTCCGCGTGTTTCGAGTAGGCGTGATGCACCGCCTTGGAATTGTGCCCCAGCACTTGCTGGGCGAACCGCTCTGGGTAGCCACACTTGAGCGCCCGTTCCGCCCAGGTATACCGATACGAATGCAGCGACACCCCTTTGATTCCCAGCCCGTCGCACCGCTGCTTGAACTCCGTCGCCCGATCTCCCGCCCGCACCGTCCGCAAATACGGGAACAGTCCACCAGCCTGCGGACGGCGTTGCAGGCATACCACATGCCCTAGGAACGTTTGAATTTCCGATACCGTTGCGTCATATCCTGCGCTTTCATCTTGTAAGGATATGGCGACTAATTTGGTCTCGCATCCGTGCAGTGGGCGTGTCCGCGACGTGCCCATGCCGGATAGTGAACGAGAGCTGAAATCGTTGAAGGTTTCGTTGAAGGTTTCCCATTGACCCCAAGCAAACCCCTATAAAAAAAGGCGATTTGACTGGAGGCGAGGGTCGGAATCGAACCGACGCATACAGCTTTTGCAGAGCCGCGCCTTACCACTTGGCTACCCCGCCGTCTCAGGCCGCACAGAATAATTAACTTCGCCGTCGGCGCAAGTGTTACTTTCCAATGTTAACCTTGATAGCCCAACTCGCGGCGGCGCGGCCATAATTCGTGCGGCGCGAAGATTCCCAGCGGCGTGATGATGCCGGTGATCAATTCCGCCGGCGTCACGTCAAATCCAGGATTCCGCGCGCCACTCGACGGATTCGCCACGCGCACAAACTCGCGCCGGTTCCGTGGCGTCATCCCCCAAGCGCCGAGCACTTCGCTTTCATGCCGCTCTTCTATCGGAATGTCCGCACCTGATTTCAAATTCCAGTCGATCGTCGAAAGCGGAATTGCGACATAAAAAGGAAGGCCGTGCCGCCACGCCAACACGGCCTGGGTGTAGGTGCCGATCTTGTTGGCGACTTCGCCGGTGCGGCCCAGGGTGCGGTCGCTGCCGACGATAACCAAATCAATTTCCCCGCGTTGCATCAGGTGACCGGCAGCGTTGTCGGCGAGGATCTGGTGCGGGATTTTTTGCTGCGCCAATTCCCACGCGGTCAAGGTTGCGCCTTGGGAGCGAGGGCGGGTTTCGTTGCAGAACACATGAAAATTCTTGCCGAGCGCCTGCGCCGCATACATCGGTGCGGTGGCGGAACCGATATCGACGAAGGCCAGCCAGCCGGCATTGCAGTGCGTCAGCACGTTCATCCCTTCGCCGATCAACGACGCGCCATGCCGGCCGATGGCTTCGCAATGCGCCACGTCTTCATTGGCGAATTCCTCGGCGGCGGCCAGGGCGAGCGATTGTTGTTCGGCCACCGTTTTGCCCAGCTTCATGTGGGCGCGCACTTGGTTCATGGCGTTGACGGGATCGACGGCGGTGGGCCGCGCCGCTTTCAAAGTTTGATAAACCCTCTCAACGTGCCGTGAAAATTTTGCCCGGTTGTCGCCGCGAAAGGCCCGTGTGCCCTGCGCCAAGCCGTACGCCGCAGTGGCTCCGATGGCACCCGCGCCGCGGACGACCATTTCCTGGATGGCCCGCGCCGTTTCTTTGAAATCGCGCGTGGCGATCACCTTGAACTGGTGCGGCAGTAGGCGTTGCTCGATCAAGCGAACAGTGTTGCGGCGCGCGTCGAAGGTGACGGTACGATGATGACGGGTGCGTTGGCCGACGGTGACATTCATAGGGAATAATTAAGCGAACTGGACAGCCAAAAAAAATACCCACGCGTGGAGTTTCTCGCGCGCCGCGCGGCTCAACGCTGGGCGGCTTTGAGCGATTTGAGTTGGGCGCGGATTTTTTTATAGAGCGGATGCTTGCGGAGTTTGACGAGGTCGGGATCGCGGGCCAGCCATTTGAAGTCGCGGTAGCCGAGGTTCAGGGCCTTCTCAAGGGCCGACACGGCGGCGTCGAATTGCTCCGTGAGCGCGTAGCTGCATGCGAGGTTGTATTGCACGAGCGAGTCTTCCGGACGCAACTGGGCCAGCCGCTCATCCACTTGCAGACCTTCGGCGAATTTCCCGCGCCGGGTGTAGTCATCGCCCAAAATTTGCAACGCCTCGACGTACTGCGGGTCGCGTCGGATCACTCCTTCGATGAATCCAATTTCAATGTCCAGATTCCGCTGTTCCTGGCGGGAGAGGATTTTTTTTGCACTGCTTTGCTTCGGCATATTTTTCAACGTGCGCGGATAATGTCAGAATGAAGGTTGCCGTCAAGTGGTCGCGCGGCGCGAAACATCCAGCGGTGGTTTGCGAACGCTGGGCCGTTCAGGAGACCGGCGCTCCGTAATGGGATGGGGCTTATGACTCGTGCAGCGCACGCAACTCGCCATCGGTGCGGCGCAGTCGCACTGCCAGTGCGCGGGCCAGGCGTGCGAACATTTTCACCCCGAGCAGGGGATACGGCCGTGACAGTTCATCGAAGCGGTGGCGCGAGATCACGAAGAGATCAGTTCCGGTGGTGGCGACCGCGTCGGCGGAACGAGTGCCGCGATCCAGGAACGCCATTTCGCCAAAGAAATTGCCGCGGCCGAAATACGCCAGGTTGTGATGTTTGCCACCTTCGAGGGGCAATTGGATGCGCACGTTGCCACGGCGGATGAGAAACAGTTCGTCGCCAGCGTCACCGCGTTTGAAAATGGTCTGGCCCACCGGCACGGATCGTTCCTCCACACAAAACTTGAGCGCGGAAAGAGTTTGATCCGACTCGAACTCACGCAGCAGTTCGATCTCCGCCAGTTCGAGCGGGATTTCCTGGCCCTCGAGTTGCAACAGGTGTTGATCTTCGAGGATGCCGTCTTCCGCCCACTCCAGCGCGTCATCAAGCGTGTCGAAGAGCTTCACATTCTCGGTGGGTTTCATCACGCCCAACTGGTCGAAGTAAGCCTGGAGGTTTTGGCCCGTCGGGAGGCTCGCCGGCAGACCACTGAAGACGAGGAAGCCGTCGCGCTCCTTAAGGATGGCTTGGATCTGTTCGAGCATGTGCGCCGCCGTGAAATCCACCGACTGGACGCGCCGCATATCGAGAATGAGATAGCAGCAACGCTTGAGATCCGGCTCCAACTCGGTGAACAACTGGTCGGTGGTGCCGAAGAACAGGCTGCCTTGCAACTCGCAGGCGACCGTGAGGTGGCCGAATTTTTCCAGCGCCTCGTGTTCTTCCGGCAACCGGTTTTTCTTCGACGAGGTTTGGTTCCCATAGGCCTTGCGCCGGATGACGGTGCCGCGGATTTGTTCACGAATGAACAGCAGGATCGCCAATGCCAGCCCCGTGCCGGAAGCGGCGATGAGGCTGATTTGGGCGACAACCACCACCGCCGCGATGACGCAAAAGTCCAAAATCGTCGTCTTGGACTTGAGCAGGTGGAAGCTCTCCCAATCGAACATGCGGAACGCGACGACGAAGAGGAGGCCCGCCAGCGCGGCAATCGGCACCCAGGCGATGAAGTTGCCGAACAGAAGGAACACGGCGAGGACGAACACGCCTTCGAGGACGCCCGAGGCGCGGGTTTTTCCACCGCTGTTCACGTTGACGAGCGTGGCACCCATCGTGCCCGCGCCGGGCATGCCACCGATGATCGCCGAAGCGAGATTGCCCACGCCCTGGCCGATCAACTCGCGGTTGGAGTTGTGACGCGAACGAGTCAGCGCGTCCACGATGACGCAGGTTTTCAACGTGTCAATGGAGAGGAGGACCGAGAGCGTGAGCGCCGGACCCAATAGCGCCTGGAGGTCGCTGAGTTGCAGCGCGCCCAGCGCGTTCCACCGGTCGCCCAGCGCCGTAAAGATCGAACCCACGCTGCCGCCGATCGGTCCGATCACCAGTTTGTTGTGATCCAGTTCTCGCAACCCCGGATAAGCCAGGCTCAAACCAAAGTAGGTCAAGATGCCGGCACACAATCCGATGATCGTGGCGGGAACAGCCTTGGTGATCTTCGGTGCCACGAGAATGCCGGCGATGGTGACAATGCCGACGGTGATTCCCTGCCACTTCCACGTATCCGGCGAAGACAAACCTTCCCAGACATTGACGCCCTTGGCGAGACCGAGAAACTTGGGCACTTGACTCAGGAAAATAATGACACCGACACCGCTGAGATAGCCGGACACAACCGGGTAGGGAATAAACTTGATTAGCCGTCCACCGCCGATGGTGCCATAAAGTAATTGCAACCCGCCCGAAAGCAGCGCCACCAAAGTGAGTAGAATGAGCACCTTTTCGGGTGTGACCACGCCCAGGCCACCTTGCTTGCCCGCGATCAGGTCGGCGGCCAGCAGTGCGAGCACGGCGGCGGCGGGACCGCACGGTGCTGAAATCAGACGCGGCGCGCCACCCAGCGCGGGCGAGAGCAGGCCCATGGCGATGGCTCCCAGGATTCCCGCCATGACGCCGTATTTAACAAATTCCGGCCCCAGCACGATGTAGATGGAGACGCCATACGCGATGGCGGACGGCAGGGCCACCAGCATCGCCGCAAATCCCCCCCACAGATCCCCAGCGAGATTCGGCGGGAGTTTTCTCGGGGTAATGTCCGGGGACATTGGCGGTGGTTTAGTTTCAGTTCTGGCGCGCGGGTTTCCAGTTCACTTTGCGGTGCTGAAGCAAAGGGTTTTGTGTAAGCCAATCATGTCACAAGGCCCGCCGCCGTCAAGCAACGGCACGCCTCACCGGTTGCGGACGAACAACTTTCCCGGCAGTTGCTTCACGAGCCGTTTCATTTCGAGGCTTAACAGCGTGACG
>JBKJSC010000201.1:0-77873 GCA_046593035.1 Limisphaerales bacterium
CAGCGAATGCCACCGCCCAACCAGTGCCCCCGCCTGCTGCGACCAATCGCGTCGCCATCACCTCCTCGCTCATCACGCAACTGGCCGGTGAAGCGCGCACGAATCATCCCGCGTTTCGCGCCGCCGATGCCCGCGTCGATGCCGCCGTGTTCAACGTCCAGACCGTGCGCCAATGGGAAGATCCGATGGCGAAGTTCGGCGGCAGTGTTTTTGCCGACAACGGGATGGATCCCGCGCAACAAGGCAATCTGGCTTACGGCCTCGATCAAAAACTTCCGCTGTGGGGCAAGCCGCAACTGAACCGGCGCGTCGCCGTCGCCGAAGCCGCGACTCAGAAAGCAACGGTGGAATCCCGCGTTCAGTTGTTGCGCCGCGACATTGCCAAGGCGCTGTTCCGCCTCGCGCTGGTCGAACGGGTCATTGAGATCGGTGAGCAAGACCTGGACTGGCTGGAGACGATCATTGCCGTGGCTGAGGAGAAATACCGTGCCGGTGCGGCGGCACAGATTGACGTGCTCGTGCCACAGAACGAGAAGGGCAAACGCGTTGACCAATTGCGGACCGAGCGCAGCAAGCTGGTCCACGAACGATTCACGTTGAACCGGCTGCTCAACCGCGATCTGCATGCGTCGTGGCCGGGCTTCGAGTTGCCACCGATTGCCGCGCCGATTCCGTTCAGCCCGCGCCTGACCGAACTGGCGATCAAGTTTGAGCCGAAGCTCCTCGTCCTGCGCCAGGAAAAGAACCAGGCCGACGCGGCGACGCAACTCGCCCGCCGCCAGCGCCTGCCCGATGTGAGCGTGGGCGTTGAAGGCCGGCAATACAGCGGCGACGGCGGCTTCCGCGAAGGGATGTTCACGGTCAGTTTGAATTTGCCGTGGTTCAACCGCGACCGCTACCGTAGCGGCGTCCGCCGTGAAGAAGCGAAGACCCGCGCGGTCGAGGCCGATCTCGCGGACATGGCGCTCTCCGTCCAGGAGGAAGTGCATCATTTGACCGTGGACATTGACGCCGCGCGCCGCGAGGCGTTGCTTTACCGCGACGAGATTCTGCCCCGCACACGTCAGGCGCTGGCCAGCGCACGCGCGGCGTGGGAAACCAACCGCGGCATGGTGCGCGACGTTCTCGACGCGCGCCGGATGCTGCTCGAAGGCGAACTCATGGCTGCGCGGGCCGTGACCGAACAACACCTGATGATGGCCGAGCTGGCTTCGTATTGCGGGATCGGCGACCTCAAATCTTTGCAAACCGTCAACGTGGACGGCGCGACAACCGCTGCGCCGCTCAAACCTTGAAACCTTTTCAATTATGAATGCCAAACATTTTCTCTCACTCGTCCTCGTCGCGGCCCTCGCCGGTACCGGCGGCTGGTTCCTCTCAAACCGTCAACACCACTCGCACGCCGCACCCGAAGCCAACGCGCCCGCGCCCGGCGGCAAAATCTATTCCTGCTCCATGCACCCGCAAATTCGCAGCGACAAACCGGGCCGCTGCCCCATCTGCTTCATGGAACTGGCTCCGATAGGCAGCGGCACGTCCTCCGCGCAATTGCCCGCCGGATCGGTGCAGCTTTCCGCCAGCGTCATCAACGTCATCAACGTCCAGACCGCCGAAGTGAAGCGGCAGCCGTTGTCGCGTTCGCTGCGGGTGGCGGGCGTGATTGACGACAACGACACGCGTCATCGTCGGCTTTCCGCTTACGTTGATGGGCGCATCGAAAAGCTCTTCGTCAATTACATCGGCGCGGAAGTCACCGCCGGCCAGCCGTTGGCAACGTTTTACAGCCCGATGCTGCTGGCGATGGAGCGCGAATATGCGGCGTTGCGACAACAGAAGCCTGCCAGTGACGCGTCCGGATTGCTGGCGGAACATCAGCGGCTCGTGGACGCGGCAGCGCAGCGTTTGAAACGGCTTGGTCTGAACGACGCGCAGATTGCCGCGCTGGAAAACAAATCCACCGCCGAATCCACATCGGAACTGCTCGCGCCCATGGCCGGCACCGTGATCACGCGCGAGGTGTATGAAGGACAATACGTGAAGGAAGGCGAAAGACTTTTCGAGCTGGCCGATTTTTCGCGAATGTGGTTCCGCTTCGACGCCTACGAGCGCGACCTCGCCTGGATCAAGCCGGGCCAGATGGTGGACGTGACGACGCCCGCCGCGCCGGGCAAGGTCTTCACTGCGCCCATCACGTTCATTGATCCAAATCTCGACGACAAGACGCGCAGTGCCAAGGTGCGCGTGGAGTTGGAGAATCCGCTCGTGGAGCGCGAAGGCAAACAGCGTCGCGTGCTGTATCACAAGCTCTACGCCGAAGGCATCGTGAAGATCGAGGTGCCGGAAGCACTCACGGTGCCGCGCAGCGCGGTGCTCTCGCCCGCTGGCCAGCCCGTGGTCTATGTGGACAAAGGCGGCGGCATTTTCGAGCAGCGCAAACTCAAGCTGGGGCGGGCGGGAGACGAGTTGTGGGAAGTGCTCGACGGCTTGAAGGCGGGGGAATTTGTCGTGATGGCGGGCAATCTGCTCATCGACGCGCAGGCCCAGCTCAATTCCGGCACGGTCGTCGGCCACCAGCACGGCGGCGAGACTAACGTGTCGGCTCCGTTGCTGAAGCCGGCGGTGGCGTTGACGGAAGCACAGCAAACAACCGCGAAGGATTTCATCGCCGTGGCCGATGCACTTGAGGCCGCCCTGGCGAAATCATCCGTCGCGGAGTTCAACCAGGAGGCGGCGAAACTGCACGCCGTCGTTCCTGCGCTGACCAAGGCTTTCGTGGACACGCCCGACTGGCAGCCGCTGGTTCAGCCAATCGAACGCATTGGTCATCTGGCGGCGGCTTCCGATATCAAAGCCGCGCGTAAGGCGTTCGTGCCGTTCACGGCGGCGGCGGTGGATTTCGCCCGCAACCTGCGCATACACGATGCCAGGTTCAAGTCGTTGAAGATTTTCGAGTGTCCGATGGTAAACATGTCATTTCCGGGCGCGCCGAAAACCAGCCGGTGGCTGCAAATCCAGGGTCCGCTTCGCAACCCGTTCCTCGCCCCGGACATGATTGATTGCGGCACCGAGGTGAAGTGATTTTATGATCAACCGCTTTATCGAATGGTCGTTGCGCAACCGCTTCCTCGTGTTGTGCGGTGCCCTGTTCATCCTCGCCGCGGGGGTGCGCGCCATTTACCGCACGCCGGTGGACGCCATCCCCGATCTCAGTGAGAACCAGGTCATCGTCTTCGCCGACTGGGCCGGTCGCAGTCCGCAGGAGGTCGAAGATCAGGTCACTTACCCGCTTTCGGTCAACCTTCAGGGACTCGCGGGCGTGAAGGCCGTGCGCGCGAACTCCATGTTCGGCTTCACACTCATCACGATCATCTTCGAGGAGAACATCGACAACTACTTCGCCCGCTCGCGCGTCCTGGAGCGGCTCAACCTCATCTCCAGCCAGATGCCGACAGGCGTGGTGCCGCAGCTTGGCCCCGATGCCACCGGCCTCGGATGGGTTTACCAATATTATCTGCACGTGGATCCCGCGCGCTCACCCGGAGGCGGCTATGACCTCGGCCAGTTGCGCGCGATCCAGGACTGGTTCGTGCGTTACCAGCTCAACGCGGTCCAGGGTGTGGCGGAAGTCGGCAGCATCGGCGGCTTCGTGCGGCAGTACCAGATTGAAGTCTCCTCGATCAAAATGCGCTCGGCGCAGGTTTCGTTGCAGGACGTGATGAAGGCCGTCGGAGACAGCAACCTCAACGTCGGCGGAAAGGTGATCGAGGAAAATGGCATGGAGTTCGTGGTGCGCGGCATCGGCCTGGTGAAGTCCACTACGGACCTGGAGCAGATCGTCCTTGTCGAACGCAACGGCACGCCGATCTATCTGCGTGACGTGGCGACAGTGCAGGTCGGCGGTGATTTCCGGCGCGGTGCGCTGGATGTGGACGGCCAGGAAGTTGTCGGGGGCACCGTCGTTATGCGCACCGGCGAGAATGGTCTGGCGGTCATCAATCGTGTGAAGGAAAAGATCAAGCAGATCAGCCCCAGCCTGCCGCCGGGCGTGAGCATCCGTCCATTTTACGACCGCAGCGAGCTGATTGACCGCACCATCGACACGCTCAAGCACGCGCTCGCCGAGGAGATGATCCTGGTGACGCTGGCGCATATCATTTTCCTGTTTCACTTTCGAAGCATCCTGATCGTGACGTTGCCGCTGCCGCTGTCGATTTTGATTTCGTTCATCCTGATGAAACAGTTCGGCATCACGTCGAACATCATGTCGCTGTCCGGCATCGCCATTGCCATTGGCGTGCTGGTGGACGCCGGCATCGTCATGACGGAGAATGTGATTCGCCACTGTGAGCAGGCCGAAGCAGAGAAAGGGAAAGTAATCAGTAGGTCAGTGAACAGTGAATCAGTGGGGAACTGTGCCGGCGCTAATACTGACCTACTGGTTACTGGTTCACTGATTACTAATTCTTCATGTCGCCTGACCGCAGCTGAAACCTGGCAGGTGACGCTGGCCGCTTCCAAGCAGGTCGGCCGCCCCATCTTCTTCGCCATGGTCATCATCATCCTCGCATTTGTCCCGGTGTTCGCGTTGACGGGGCAGGAGGGCAAGTTGTTTCATCCGCTCGCGTTCGCCAAGACGTTCGCCATGATTGGCTCGACGCTGCTGGCGGTCACCATCGTGCCGGCCTTGTGCGCGGGGCTCGTGCGTGGGCCGTTTCACACCGAGGATCGCAACTGGGTCATGCGTGTCCTGCTCGCCATTTACGATCCGTTGCTCGACCTCGCCCTGCGCTTCCGCAAGACGGTGATCGCGGGCGCGGCCCTGCTGCTCGTGTCCGCTCTGGTGCTGGCGTTCGGTCTGCCCGGCCCGGTGCGGCATCAACTCGAAGCCTGGAACTTTAAGATCGCCCCGGATGCCCTGCACGGAATGGGCCGGGAATTCATGCCGCCGTTAAACGAGGGCAGCCTGCTGTTCATGCCGGTAATGCTGCCCAGCACGTCGCTCTCCGAAGTGAAGCGCATCATGTCCTGGCAGGATCAAGTTATCCGCCAGGTGCCGGAGGTGGTGTCGGTCGCGGGCAAGTTGGGCCGCGCCGAAACCGCCACTGACCCCGCGCCAGTCGAGATGATCGAGACGACGATTATGCTCAAGCCGGAGTACCTTCCGACCAACCGCACCGTCTTCGGCTTTTTGAAAATCCCCACCACGATCCGCAACCCGGAGTGGCGGCCCGGCATGACGCCAGCGAAGCTCAAGGAGGAGTTGATGGAAAAACTCACTTATGTGCCTGGTTACGTGCCGAGTTTTTTGCAGCCCATCGAGAACCGGATCCTCATGCTGAGCACTGGCATTCGCGCCCAGGTTGGCGTGAAGATTCTCGGGGACGACCTTGAGGCGTTGCAGCAAAAAGCCTTCGATGTGGAGCGAATCATCAAGGAAATTCCCGGCGCCCTGGGGGTCACTCCCTCACGCGTGCAGGGCAAGCCGTATCTGGAGATCGAGGTGGATCGCGTGGCGATGGCGCGCTTCGGCTTGCGCGCGCAGGACGTACTCAATGTCGTCGAGGCCGGTCTGGGCGGGAAGAATGTGAGCACCACCATTGAGCGACGCGAGCGGTATCCGATCCAGGTCCGCCTCGAGCGGCACGAGCGTGATGACATTGAGCGTCTCGGCGAAGTCCTCGTGGCCACGCCGTCGGGCCGGCAGATCCCGCTCGGCCAGGTTGCGAAGATTCATCGCACCACCGGCCCCAGCGAGATTGCCAGCGAGAACGGCCGCCTGCGTGTCTACGTGCAGGCGAATGTGGAAGGCCGCGATCTCGGCGGCTTTGTGAATGAGATCAAGGCGCGTCTCGATCGCGAAATCGTCCCGACCCTGCCCAAGGGCATGACCATCGAATATTCCGGCGAATATGAAAATCTCGTCCGCGCCGCGCGCACGCTCACGCTGATTGTGCCGTCGGTGTTGCTCATCATCTTCCTGCTGCTCTACGTCGTTTATCATTCGGCCAAGGAAGCGGCGCATGTGATCCTCGCCGTGCCGTTTGCGCTGACCGGCGGCGTGTTTCTGCAATACCTTCTGGGCTACAACTTCAGCGTCGCGGTGTGGGTCGGCTACATCGCGCTGTTCGGCACCGCGATCCAGACCGGCGTGGTAATGGTGGTTTATCTGGAGGAAATGCTGGCGAAGAAAAAGGCCGAACGCGGGGACGCCTTTACGCGCGACGACTTGATTCAGGCCATCAAAGACGGCGCGCGTTTGCGGCTGCGTCCGAAAGTGATGACCGTGGCGACCATCGTGGCGAGTTTGTTGCCGATCATGTGGAGCAACCGCACCGGCGCGGAAGTGATGAAGCCACTGGCCACGCCCGTGATCGGCGGCATGTTGAGCAGCCTGGTCCACATCCTCATCGTGACGCCGGTGATCTTTGCCTGGCTGCGCGAACGGGAATTGCGGAGCGAGTTGAGACGAAAAAAGGCTTAACGGCCATCGCTCGCTTTCTGCCTCGAATGAATATGGCCCGTCGTGCGTCAGTTAAGGTGCAAGTCCATTTTGAACCGATTAACGGCCATCGCCATCGCGATCTTCGCCGGGAGCCTGACCGCGCCCGGGGCGGGGGATTTTGCGCGCACATCGGAGGAACGCGTGGCAACTCAACCATCGAAGCGCGAACCCAAAGAACACTGGGCCTTCAAAGCGCCCCGGCAGCCCGCCGTACCGGTCGTGATGAATCGGTCCTGGATTCGCAATCCCATCGATGCCTTTGTGCTCGCCCGATTGGAGCGGGAAAAAACCGTGCCGTCGCCGGAAGCGGATCGTCGCACTTTGCTGCGGCGGCTTAGTCTGGATTTGCTCGGTCTGCCGCCCACACCGGAACAACTGGACGCTTTTCTGCGCGACCCGCGACCTGATGCGTATGAGCGGCTGGTGGACACGCTACTGGCTTCGCCGCACTTCGGCGAACGCTGGGGGCGGCACTGGCTGGACCTCGCGCGCTACGCGGACAGCGACGGTTACCAGCTCGATCATGTTCGCCCGTGGGCTTACGTGTATCGAGATTGGGTCATCAGCGCTTTCAACCGCGATCTGCCCTTCGATCAATTTACTCTTGAGCAACTCGCCGGGGATTTGTTGCCGAATGCGACGGTCGAGCAGCGCGTCGCCACCGGTTTTCACCGCCAAACCCTCGTGAACAACGAGGACGGGGTGGACAAAGCGGAGGATCGCAACAAGGCGAAGGTGGATCGGGTCGCCACGACGGGCACGGTCTGGCTCGGCCTTACGGTCGGTTGCGCGGAATGTCATTCGCACAAATATGATCCAATCAGCCAGCGTGAGTTTTACCAGCTCTACGCGTTTTTTAATCACGCGGAGGATGAAATCTTCAACGTGACACCGAACGTGCAGGCCTATGGCTTCCGCGCGGCGACTGCTCCGACGAAGACGTTCTTACATGTGCGCGGCGACTTCCAGCGGCACGGCGACGAAGTGCAACCAGGTTTGCTGAAAGTATTGAACTTAAATGCCGCATCGGCCCAAGCCAAAAAGCCTAGTGCCAAAGCGGGGCGAGACCACAACCTCCCACTTGCGGTTTCCACGAATGGCCCCACGCGGCTCGACCTCGCGCGCTGGCTAGTGAACCCGGCGAATCCGCTCACCGCGCGCGTCGAAGTGAATCGTCTTTGGCAGCACCTGTTCGGACGTGGTTTGGTCGCGACTCCGAATGATTTTGGAACGCGGGGCCAGCCGCCCTCACATCCAGAATTGCTGGACTGGCTTGCGACGGAGTTCCAGCAGCGTGGGTGGAGCCGCAAAGAAATGATCCGGCTCATCGTGACTTCGGCGGCTTACCGACAGTCGTCGCACACTCGCTCGGAGTTAGTGGAACGCGATCCGCAAAATATTTTACTCGCGCGACAAAATCGATTTCGAGTCGAGGCCGAAGTTGTTCGCGACCTGCACCTCGCTGCGAGTGGGTTGTTGAATCCCACCGTGGGTGGACCGAGCATTTACCCGCCGATGCCGGCGGACCTCTACAAAATCGGCTACGTGGACCGCAGCATCCCGTGGGTCGAGTCCACCGGCGCGGCGCGATATCGGCGCGGCCTCTACGTGCAAACCCAGCGCACGGTGCAGTATCCCGTGTCCACCACGCTGGACGCCGCCAATCCCAGCGAGTCGATCCCGCTGCGTGATCGGTCGAACACACCGTTGCAGGCGCTGACGTTGCTGAACAATGTGGTTTTCTTCGAGTGCGCCCAGGCACTGGCCCGGCGGATGGACGCCGCTCATGGCAACACGCCGCGCGCATCGCTGGCGCAGGGCTTTGAACTTTGCCTCACCCGCCCGCCCTCGCCAGCGGAACTGGAGCGGTTGGAAGAATTGTTTGAACAGGAACGGCTTTTTGCTGAGGCGAATCCAGCGGGAGCGGCAAAGCTCATTCGTCAACCAGCCCCGACCAAGGAAGCTTTGGCGAAACAGGCCGCATTCGTGGTGGTGGCGCAAACCTTGATGAACCTGGATGAATTTCTAACGCGGGAATAAAATCACAATCACCCTTGACTGCCAACGAAATCATTAATCTTACGCGCCGCGATTTTCTGTTCGGCGGCGCGCGTGGCTGCGGCGCGCTGGCCTTGGCCACGTTGCTGGGCCAGGATAATTTGTTAGCGACGGGCGCGAAGCAGACTGTTTCCCCGGCTCATCCGCTTACGCCCCGGCTCCCGCACTTCGCGCCGAAGGCGAAGCGTTGCATTTTCATCTACATGGAAGGCGGCGTGAGCCAGATTGATTTGTTCGATCCCAAGCCGAAGCTCACGCAGTTGAACGGCCAGAAATTACCGGAATCTCTCACGAAGGGCGTCCGCTTCGCTTTCCTGGATAAAGCTGCGGCGACGCTGCTGGGCAGTCCCTACCAATTCCGCCGCGCTGGGAAGAGCGGCATGGAATTCTCCCGGCTCCTGCCGCATCTGAGCGAGTGTGTCGATGATCTCGCGCTCATTCGCTCGCTGCACACCGAAGCGTTCAACCACCATCCCGGCGAGCTGTTGATGTATTCCGGTTCTCAGGGTCCAGGCCGGCCGAGTGTCGGCGCGTGGGTGAATTACGCGCTGGGCAGTCCGTCACAGAATTTGCCTGGCTACGCCGTGCTCGCGTCCGGCCGCGCGCCCAGTGGTGGCACTTCGATGTTCACCAGCGGTTTCTTGCCCACGAATTTTCAAGGCGTAGTTTTCCGCAATCAGGGCGAGCCAGTGCAAGATTTGACCAACCCTCCCGGACTGACCGACGAGATGCGACACCACAGTCTTGGTGCGTTGCGGGACTTGAATCAACTGCGCCAAAAAACCGTCGGCGATCCGGACATCGCCGCGCGCATCGCGTCGTATGAATTGGCCGCGCGGATGCAACTCGCAGCGCCCGCGCTGACGGATCTCAGCGGCGAATCGCCCGCCACGCTCGCAGCCTACGGCGTGAACCGCGACGCGGGCGGCATGAACACGCAGCGGGGCGGCGGGCCGGAAAGTTTCAAGACGTTTGCCCGAAATTGCCTGTTGGCCCGGCGCATGGTCGAGCAGGGCGTGCGCTTCATCAATTTGCATCACGCCTCGTGGGATCATCACAACGACCTCGACAACGACCTCACGTTCAACTGCCGCGTCTGCGATCAACCCATCGCAGCGCTGCTGAAAGATTTGAAACAGCGCGGATTGTTGGACAGCACGCTGGTAGTGTGGGCGTCGGAGTTTGGCCGTACTCCGCTCGGCCAGAACGGCACGGCGGGCCGCGACCATCATCCGTTTGTGTTTTCTACCTGGATGGCTGGCGGCGGCGTGAAGGGCGGGACGACGTACGGTGAGAGCGACGAGTTTGGCTGGGGCGTCGCGAAAGACGCCGTTCATGTGAACGATTTTCACGCGACGATTCTCCATCTCTTCGGTCTGAACCACGAGCAGCTCACCTATCGCTATCAAGGCCGCGATTTTCGGCTGACCGATGTGGCCGGCAAAGTCGTGCAAGGCATCCTGGCGTGAGGCAATTGTTGCGACGGGAAGATTCCGGGCATTGAACAAATCTCTCGGCTCGCTTAAAACCCTTTGGCATGAAAATCATAGCCCTTCCTTGCCGCACTCTTGGCCACGCTTCCCCCCGTCTGTCTTCGACCACTTTCACTTTACTCATGGCGGTGATCGCAATCTTCACGCTGGCCGCCGCCGACGCGGCGCAACTCAAGGCGGGTGTCGCGAAGATCGTCATCACCGACGCCACGGGACCATCGAACGATCCTTTGTACGTCAAGGCGCTGGTGCTGGACGATGGAACAACCAGAGCGGTGATCATCACCGTGGACGCCGTCGCCATCGCGGAGATTGGCACGATCAAGAATGACTATCTCGCCAAGGTGCGCGCGCAGTTACTGCAAGAACTGAACATCAAACCCGCGAACGTCTTGGTCAATGCCAGCCATTGTCACGGTCGGGTATGCGCCGATGTCGCGGAACGCACGGTTCAAGCGGTGAAGGAAGCAGCGCGGATTCTGGTGCCCGTTCGCGTCGGTGCCGGCACTGGACGCGAAGACCGGATCATGGAAAACCGTCGGCTCAAATTGAAGAGCGGCAAGGAAGCGGATGTCCGCCATGCCTATTCGCTGCCCTCTGATGAAATGGTCGCCGAGGTGGGGCCGGTGGATCCGCAAATCGGCATCCTTCGGCTGGACAGGGAGGACGGAAAGACACTGGCGGTGGTTTACAATTTCGCGTGCCATCCCATCCAAGGCGTTCCGAACGGCGGCAATAGCGTGACCGCGGACATCGTCGGCTTTGCTTCCAAGGTGATTGAAGACAATTTGAGCGAAGGCACCATCGCCCTGTTTCTGCAAGGCTGCGCCGGGGACATCAATCCGGTTTTGTACAAGGATGTCGCCAATCCCCGGAACGCCGAGCCGTTGGGAAATATGCTCGGTCTGAGTACGCTGCAGGCTTTGAAAAAAATCCCCAGCCGGAGCAACGGAGAACTCAAGATCATCAACGAGACCCTCGAACTGCCGCGCGCCCGGCTCGCGGAACGCATCGAATCGCTACAGGCCGAACAGGCCAAGCTGGTGCAGTCCTTGACCGGCACGAGCCTCAACTTCAAAACGTTTCTGCCGCTCGTCGTGAAATACAATTTCTCTCCGGAGTTTCCCTCGTATTATTCCCACCGGTACTTGCACGAAAAAATATTAGGCCGAAGCGACTTGAAACTGCTGGATGCGGAAAACCGGGCGAACATGGACGCGTATGTCAAAAACATTTACACCATGGAAGAGTTGACTCGCCTTCAGACGAACCTGGCCTTGTTAAAAATGCATCACGCGCAAAATGTAGCCGCCGGAAAGAAAACGGTCGAAGTGGAAGTGGTGGGCCTTCGCATCGGCGATTTTGTGCTCGCCAGTTTTCCGGGAGAATTGACGGTGCAGATTGGGCTGAATCTCAAGAAGGCGTCACCTCACAAACTCACCTTCGTGGCAGGGTATTCCAACGGTTACATCTACTACGCGCCCACGGCGGAACAGCTTCGTAATGTGGGCGGCGCGCAGGAGGACAGCGATTGCATTTTGGCCCCGGAATGGCAGAAGCTGTATGAAACCAAGGCGCTGGAAATCTTGAAACGGCTGTGAGTCAGCGCGAGCAGCCCGTCGAAAAAGTAGGAGCCGACGTGAGGAGGCTCTGATCTGTTCGTAATCCTCCGAAGACATTTGAGCCTTGTTACCTCGGCTGCTACCAAAACGGAAGTTTTTCAACAGACTGCTAACTCGCGGCGTGTTCCTTAACGGCGGTGACGCAGCGGGCGCAGAGCGTGGGATGCTCCGTGTTCGCACCGACATCGGTTTCCCAATGCCAGCAACGCTCGCATTTCTGGCCGTCGGCACGCTCAACTGAACCCGCTTGAGTTTTAACATGGCCGTATGGGTTCGGCTCTGCGCCAAACTTCACCTCCAACTGAGAGACATTCAGCAGTTCCCGCAAAATGGACTGGTTCCTCCCGGCGACCTCAACGCTCAACATGTCACCTGAGAGAACAATCTTGGCATCTAAGCCTTTACCAATTATTTTTTCTTTACGCTTCTCCTCGAGCTTTGGGAGCACCAGCATCGCCCGAAGCCAGAGAAGTTCACGCCAATCTGTCTTCTCGCTTTCGGAGAACGAGAATCCCGCTGGTTGCCACGCAGCCAAGTGAACAGAAGCGCATGGCTTGCCGGGGATGAACTCCCACGCTTCTTCCGCCGTGTACGCAAGGATGGGCGCAAGCATCTGGCAAAGGCGCGTGACCATGCGATGCAGTGCGGTTTGCGTGCTGCGACGACGATGTGATTTGGCAGGGTCAGTATAGAGCCGATCTTTCACCACATCGTGGTAGATCGAACTTAACTCCACAGCGGCGAACTGGCTGACCTTCTGATAGACGACGTGGAACTCGTAGGCATCGTAGGCCGCAATGATTTCGGTTTCGAGTTTGGAGAACTCGCCGAGAATCCAGCGGTCGAGGCCAGTGAGCTGGTCGTCGGGCACGGTGTGCTTCGCGGGATCGAAGTCGTAGAGGTTCGAGAGTTGGTAGCGGAGCGTGTTGCGCAGTGCGCGGTAAGTCTCGGCGACTTTCGTGATGCGTTCCTCGCTCACGACGATGTCGTTGCGGTAATCCTGCGAGGCGACCCAGAGACGCAGCACGTCCGCACCCCACTTCTTCACGTACGCGTCGGCGGTCTGCGGTTTCTCGTAACCGCCCTGGCCCTGCTTGCTCTTGGAAATCTTCTCACGATCGGCATCCACCATGAAGCCGTGGGTGAGCACGGTTTTGAACGGGGCCGCGCCATTGCCCGCGAGCGAAAGCAACAGTGAGGATTGGAACCATCCGCGATGCTGGTCGCTGCCTTCGAGATACACGTCGGCAACCCAATCGTGGGTAGGGACGCGCGGCTGCGCGTCCGGCAAAGTTGGGGACGTGGAGCACCACGTCCCTACCGTGGAATGTTGTAGCTCGCCGCGCTGCATGAGGACGGCGCGCGACGATGAACCGGAATCAATCCACACATCGAGGGTGTCGTTGGACTTGGCGACCGGTTCGGCGCCCTGCCAATCGGCGGGCTTCACGAGCTCCCACAACTCGCTCACGGATTTCTCGAACCAGACATTGGAGCCGTGCTGTTCAATGAGGGCGGCGGTGTTACGCACGATTGACGCGTTGAGCATGTCGTTGCCGTCTTTGTCGTAAAACGCCGGAATCGGCACGCCCCATGTGCGTTGACGCGAGATGCACCAGTCGGGACGCGATGCAATCGCGCTGCGAATTCGGTTGCTTCCCCAATCCGGAATCCAACGCATGTTTGGATTGTCACTGGATGCCAACGCACCAAGTCGAAGCGTTGCAGGAATGTCCTTAACATCTGAAGGAGCCGATGAGCCTCCTTTGATACAAGCTTCCGCAATGACGTTGAAAAACTCGCGTGGCACAGGACTTGTAGCGCTAATAAACTGCTTCCAGACGTTCTCCCAAGTGTTCTGGATTGCTGGTTCAAAACTTTCACTCTTGTGATCAATCTTGATGAACCATTGATCCATCGCGCGAAAGATGATGGGCGTTTTGCTGCGCCAGCAATGCGGATAGCTGTGGTCGTAATTCTCCTGGTGCAGCAGGGCATTGCGGACACGCAACTCGTGCAGCACCGCCACATTGGCGTCGCTCTTGCCGTGCTTTTCTAAAATTGATTTGCCAATCAGCTCGGCGGGCATCTGTTGCTCGACGGGCAAATCATTCGTGTGCGCCAGACAGCCGTCGTCGTTTACGGGCGAGTAGATCGGAAGTCCATTTTGACGTCCAAGATGATAGTCCTCAAGGCCGTGACCGGGGGCGACGTGGACGAAACCAGTGCCGGTGTCGCTGGTAACAAAATCAGCAGAGAAAGCCTTACCAGTGCGGTTGCAGAATGGATGTCGGTATTCGAGCGCAGCCAAGTCATCGGTGTCCAAATCGCAAATCACCTTGTAATTGTTCCATCCAGACTTCAATGCAACGTCGGGAAGCAGCGAGGCCAAAATAATGAAGCGTTCCGTTCCGACTTCTACTTCCGAATAGGTGAGCTCTGGGTTGTACGCTACCGCGAGATTCGCCGGAAGCGTCCACGGCGTGGTCGTCCAGATGACGAGTGAGATGTTAGGCTGCACAAGCGGGAATTTCACATAAACGCTCTGGCTGACGTGGTCTTGATACTCGACTTCGGCCTCGGCCAGCGCGGTGCGGCAGGGGATGCTCCAGTAAACGGGCTTTTTGCCACGATAGACAAAACCCTTTTCCACGATGTCGGCGAACAGCCGCAATTCATCGGCCTCGTATTCTTTGTTGAGGGTGAGGTAGGGATTGTCCCAGTCGCCGAAGACACCGAGCCGTTTGAACTGCGCCCGCTGGATGTCGATGTATTTCCGCGCGTATTCTTCGCAAGCGGTGCGGATCGTGGCTGGGTCGGCGGTGGTGTTCCCGGCCTTGCGCAACTCCTGCGAAACCTTGAACTCAATGGGCAGGCCGTGGCAATCCCAGCCGGGAACATACGGCGCATCAAAGCCGCGGAGGGTTTTGTATTTGACGATGATGTCCTTGAGAATCTTGTTCAGCGCGGTGCCGATATGGACATCGCCGTTGGCAAACGGCGGGCCGTCATGAAGAACAAACTTCGGTGCGCCTTTGCGGGCGGCCTGGATTTGCGCGTAGAGACCGGCGGCTTGCCAGCGTTCGAGACGTTGCGGTTCGCGCGCCACCAGATCGGCTTTCATCGGAAAGTCGGTCTTCGGCAGATTCAGCGTATTTTTATAGTCCATGCTCGCTTCCAAAAGAGTGCGAACGGTAGCAACGGCAGGGCTTGGGTGTCAATGAAGCGGCTTGTGGCGGGCCAATGCTTCTCCTAGCATGGCCAACAACAGGCAGTTGGTTTCAACCATTATGTATCGGGGCCAAAAAATCATCGTCGTGATGCCGGCGTACAACGCGGCGAAAACCTTGCGCCAGACTTACGACGAAGTGATGGCGCAGGAATTGGTGGACCTGGTCATCCTCGTGGACGATTGCAGCAAGGACGACACGGTGGCGATCGCAAAGACGCTGCCGCACATGCAGGTTTACAGCCATCCGCAGAACCGTGGTTATGGTGGCAACCAGAAGACGTGTTACCGGCTCGCGCTGGAAGCCGGCGCGGACATCGTCATCATGATTCATCCCGATTACCAGTACACGCCCAAGCTCATCGCGGCGATGGTCTGCATCATCGGCAACGACCTGCATCCTTGCGTGCTGGGCAGCCGGATTCTTGGCGGGTACGCGTTGCGTGGTGGCATGCCGCTGTGGAAATACGTCGCGAACCGTTTCCTCACGGCGGCGGAGAATATTTTGTTGGGCGCGAAGTTGTCGGAGTATCACACGGGCTACCGCGCCTTTTCGCGCGCGTTGCTGGAGCGGCTGCCGCTGGAGGTCAACTCGGATGACTTTGTGTTCGACAACCAGATGCTCGCGCAAATTCTCTGGTATGACTACACCATCGCGGAGGTGAGCTGCCCCACGAAGTATTTCGCGGAGGCGTCGTCGATCAATCTGCGCCGGAGCATCCAGTATGGCTTCGGCTGCCTCGGCACGGGGAGTGCGTTTCGCCTGGCGAAAATGGGGATGCTCAACTCACGGTTGTTTCCCAAGCCCTAAAAGCGGAACGTTTTAACCACCGATGGACACGGATTAACACGGATGGGAATGAAATCGTGAGACGTGCGTGAGAAGCCACCCAATCACTAGGTTATCGCAGCCTTCCTCGGGACTCTGAATTCGGGCCTATCCGTGTGTATCTGTGTCTATCCGTGGTTGAAAATTCCTTCCTGACTCAGGCCTCCGGTAAAAACGAAACCGCCGCAACCTTGCGGTCGCGGCGGTTGTGAATGGATTTCGTCGGAGGTTACTTCAACACCGCCTGGTGGAATTCATACCAGTCGTCGAGGTTGTTGAGGTTGACGGCGTCCTTCGGTGAGCCGTCCGGCAGGCCGTTGGCGCTGAGGATGCCCTTGCGCGTGCCATCATCGTGAATGTAACCGGTGACGGCCGCGTTGTGTGCGGCGATGGCGGCGGCGTTGACGGAGGTGCCGTTGGCCTTGACCCACGCTTCAAATTGCGGATAGGTGGGCTTGCTGGACTTGATGTAGTTCTTCACGGCGTCTTCCTTGAGGCCGAGCGCGGCGCAAGTCATCGCGTCGTAGCCTTTGCCGAGGCCGGGATACCCGGCGGCAAGTTTGCCGGCGGCTTCCAGGGAGACTTTCAGCCACAAGCGTGGCAGGTGGAGCACGCCGAGCGGGCCGGCGACGCCTGAACTGATGAGGGGAACGTAGGTGTTTGACATAGTTATTTGATGGTTATTACCGGATTAACAGCGACCAGCTTAGAGAAAAGTCGGGGCGCGGGTCAACGGCGAATTTCAAAGCTGTTGAACAGCTTCCCGCCTTGACCCAAGAACAGCCCTTTCAAGCGCAACGCACTCGCTTTAACCCTGCTGCTATGGGTTTGTGGCGCAGCCGACGCGCAGGCCAGGATGTGGTTTCTGAAAGCGGCCAAGGCATGAGCAACCCGTTTTCGCGCGTGAAATGTGGTTGTCCGGGTTCTCCGCCTGTGCCAATTTTTTCACCGATGCGCGCGCTACGATTCATTACGGTTGTCTGCTGGGCGCTGGGATTATCCGTCCACGTCGGCGCGCAATCGCCAGTGTTGAGCCTTGACCGTCAGGCGGGGCCGGTGCGCGTCAGTCTTCAGGGAGAAATCGGCCGCACCTACTCGCTGGAATCCGCCCCGGCGCTCGGCGGCTCCAATGGCTGGACTTCTCTGCTCACTCTGACGCTGACGAACAGCCAGCAACAGTGGTTCGATGCTGCGGCCGCCCTCCCGCTGCAACGGTTTTACCGCGCCACCAAACTGAGCGGTCCCGCGCCCGTGGAAGAGGCGCTGAATTTCCGGCTCATCGACCACATCGGCCGGTCAAAGGAGCTGGCTTACCACACGGAGGCGCGCGCCGTCGTGCTCATTTTCACCGGCAACGGGAATGTAAAAATTCAGCAAATGCTCTCCACGATCAAATCGTTGCGGGATCAATTCGCAGGTCAGCAAGTGATCTTCTGGCTGGTGGATGCCAACGCGCCCGATACCCGTGACAGCATCGCCGCTGAAGCCGCGCGCCTCGGCATTGATCTGCCGATTCTCCACGATGACGCGCAACTCGTCGCCCGCACCTACGGAGTCGGCACGACCGCCGAGGCCATCGCCATCCGCACGACGGACTGGACTGTGTTTTATCACGGTGCCATCGACGACCGAGTTGACGCCAGCCCCGTGGGCACCACGCAGACGTATCTGGCCGACGCGCTGACGCAACTTCTAGGAAGCCAGGTCATTTCCCTCCAGCGCACTGTGGCTGCGGGTTCTCCCATCGTCCTGAACCCGCGGCTGGAGATTTCCTACGCCACGAACATCGCGCCTCTGCTGCTCGACCGCTGTGTGCGCTGTCACAGTCCGGGCAACATCGCGCCGTTTGCCATGACCAATTACAGCGTCGTTGCCGATTGGGCACCCTACATCAAGCGCCAGGTGCTCGCCGGGCAAATGCCGCCGTGGCACGCCGACCCGCGCTACGGCGTGTTCACCAACGATGGCGGGTTGACACCGGCGCAAAAGGCCCTGCTCGTCCAGTGGATCGACGACGGCACGCCGCGCGGACAGGGCACGGATCCGCTGGTCACAAAACTCCCCACCACGGATTATCCCAATGCTTGGCCGAGTGAGTTGGGCCAGCCGGATTACATCGTCACGATTCCGTTGCAAAATATTCCGGCCACCGGCGAATTGCCTTATCAATATCCGTCCGTCGAATTAAGCAATACTTCCTCACTCTGGCTGCGCGCGGCGATCATACGTCCCGGCAACCCCCGCGTGGTGCATCATTGTCATGCGTTGAACGGTTCGGGATCCATCGCCAGTTACAATCCCGGGGCCAGACCTTTGGCTTACCCTTCCGGCACGGGCACGCAATTGCCCCCCTTTTCCCTGATGAGGTTTGAGATTCACTATACCTCGACCGGCCTGCCGGAAACGGATCAAACTCAACTGGGCCTATATTTCGCGCCCGCGCCGCCAGCGACGGAATTGGTGGCCGCAGTGGTCAGCACCCATGACATCACTCTGCTCCCCGGCGTGTGGGAGTATGAACGGGAGGCGCAGATCAGTCCATCCGCCACCAAAGATGTCTGGCTCTACGAAATGAGGCCGCACATGCACTATCGCGGTGCCCGCTTCAAATACGAGGCGCTGTATCCCAACAACACCACGGAAGTTCTCCTCTCGGTTCCCAAATACGACTTTCATTGGCAGATGACCTACCGCTTGGCGCAACCAAAACGACTGCCCGCCGGTACCATTCTTCGTGTTCGCGGCGCTTTTGATAACTCGCCGCAAAACTTGAACAATCCCGACCCTGCTGCCACGGTTCGACGCGGGGTGCGATCCTACGACGAAATGTTTAGCGGCCATTTCTATTACTCGGTGATTCCGTAAGTCGGGGATTCCTCGCCGGTTCGCGACCGCGTTTGAACCTTCATCGTCCTTTGCTGTCGAACTCTCATCAGTCAACCAATTCAGCCTATGAAAAATCCTCCAACGAAACGAACCGCCGACAGACCAACCCTGCGGAAATTCTGGCGCGAATGGGCCAAACCCCTGCTCGTCGTTTTGCTCGTCACCAGCGCCTTTCGATCCGCGCTGGCGGACTGGAATGACGTGCCCACCGGCTCCATGAAACCCACGATCATGGAAGGCGACCGAATCTTCGTGAACAAACTCGCCTACGACCTAAAGGTTCCGTTCACGACCTGGCATGTGGCCGAGTGGGCGGAGCCGAAGCGTGGCGACATTGTTGTCTTCTTCTCGCCCGCCGATGGCCAGCGGCTCGTCAAGCGCGTGGTCGGTTCGCCGGGTGACACCGTCGCGCTGCGGGACAACCAGCTTTATCTCAACGGGGAGCCGGCCAGTTATGAATCGCTTGATCAATCCGTCATCGAAGCCATTCCCGCAAAGCAACGAATGGATCATCAGTTTGCGAACGAAAACCTCACCGGGAAAAATCATCCGGTCATGATCACGCCGCTCAAGTCAGCATTGCGTTCCTTTGAAGCGGTCAAAGTTCCGGCGGGCCATTACTTCGTGATGGGCGACAACCGCGACAACAGTTTTGACTCCCGTTACTTTGGTTTCGTGGACCGCCAGCGCATTGTGGGCCGCGCGACGGCCGTGGTGCTTTCCCAGAATCCGGACAACCACCACCTTCCGCGTTGGAGCCGGTTTTTCACGAGTCTGCCTTGAACCGGCACCGGAGGTTCAATTGCCGAATTCCATGACGCCGAATTTGTCTGGCGTGTGGAAGCTGCCATTGAGCACCGGACTCCAGGCAAGGAAGGCCTTGTTCGCCGAGTCGCACCGGTAGAAGTTGATACGCCACTTGGTGCCGGGAGCGGGCTTCACTTCGCCCAGCGAGGCGAGTGGGATTTTCATCACCGCCGTCCACACCTTGGCGCGCTCGCCAGCCTTCACCTTCGTTTCAAACTGGCTGCTCCACGCGAAATCCTTTTCCGGCAATCGCAAATCAAGCTTCTCGCCGTTCGGCGACAGTTCGTATTCGGTGTAACGCCTTAGATTGGTCGCGTCCGCATTGATGAACGCCTCCACCACGTCGCGATCCCAAAGCCCGATGCGTTCCTTGTTCAATTCCGCCGGCTCGAACGTCGTCAATTTTGTGAACGGACACGAGTAGCCGAGATAGAGAAACTTGTCGGACCACAGCACGCGCACCGTGGTCGCCATTTCGGGCCGCGCGGTGTGATTGATGGAGGAGTATTCCAAACGGGCGGGCTGCGCCTTATTCCAGGCCGCGTTGCTCAAGTCACCGGTCACCTCAAAGTCATTTTCAATCCGCGCGGCTTTCACCGTCGGCAACGGCAGCGAGCGGGCAAGCAGCTTGCGCGCGTTGTCAAAATAGATTTTTCGCAACACCTCCGCCGGCAGACCGATGCCGCTGATCGTCCAGTCGCCCTGAATCGGCGTCATGTGCGCGAAGTTTTTGTCATTCGTTTCGAGCCAGCGCCATTCCTTGTCGAAGAAGGTCTTAGCGTCCTCGTCGGTCGGCGGCGGTTCGTTGCCGCTGGAGCCGAGGATGAGCCGGTTGTAAACTTGAAAATCCGTGGCGAAGAAAATCCGGTCCTGATGCTTTGTGAGCAGCCGCCGCACCTTCTCCGGATCGTGCCGGCCAATTTCCGGGATGCGCGCGGCGAGGTCGGCATGCATGTTCGGCAGCCGATCCAGCGATTGTTCGACCCACTCGAGTTCCTCCGCATTGTTCGCAAAATGGACACAGACAAACGTCGTCTTCGGATGCCGCTCGATGACGCGGTTGAGGGCCTCGAGTAATTCCATGCGCGGCGGGTAAAGTTTCGGATCGCCGAACCACCAGCTCCGGTGATCCTTCAATTCTTTCCAACGCTCGTTTTGATCATTGTAGGGAAGCCAGAAGGCCTTCGGGTCGGCGACGTGAATCGAGACGGGCATGCCCAGTTCGCCGCAACGTTTCCAGACCGGATCGAGCTTCGGATCGTCAATCTTGATGAGCTTGCTGGCCCCATCGCGTAGGTAAAGACCGAGGCGTTTGTATTCCTTCAATCCCGCCGCGCCGAGTCGATGCCCTTCCTCGACCTGCTTCACGGCGCGCGTGGAAAAATCCTCCGCGTCCCAGCCCGTGTAATCGAGATTCATGTAATGGAGGAACCGTCCGGGAGCCAGTTTGTCGGAGAGGGCTTTGTTGCGCTCGAACTCGGAGGGCGCGTCGTCCTTGTGCGTGGTGTAGCCGCCGCTCAGGTTCACCGCGATGCCGACGCCGGACGCGTCCATGATCCGCACCGCGCGGGCGATGCGTTCGGGCGCGTACTCGATATGCTGGTGCAAATCGAGGATGCGTTGTTCGGATCGCCAGCGGGCGGCGTCGGGGTTGGGCGTGAACTTCTCCGCGCCCAGACTGGAGAGAGCAGCCAGCGCATACAGCGGCAAGGCCAACGCGGTGGCGGTAAGACGGGCAGGCTTCATGGCTTCACGTTGCCAAACCTTCGCGTCAAAAACCAGTCAAAGCTGCGCACGGGACAGGGTCTTTTGGCATAATCGGCGAAAGGGTTGGAGTTCAGCCTTTAGGCTGTCCCGGGCCGCAGACATGCTAAAGCATGAACTCCAACAACTCGCATCTCCAAACGAAAAGACCCTGGCGCACGGGAAATTTGACGCCCGGCACTTCGCGCCCCTAAACTGCGCCGTGCATCTGGCTCATCTGCGGCTTCGCGACTTCCGCAACTACGCGCGGTTGGACGTGGATTTTTCGCCGGGGTTCCATCTGCTGCTCGGCGACAACGCGCAGGGCAAGACCAATGTTCTGGAGGCGATTTACCTGCTCGCCACGCTGCGCTCGTTTCGGGGCGTGGGTGGCGCACACATGATCCGCCACGGTGCGAAGGGTTACTTCGTCGGGGCCAAAGTCGTCGGGCAGGGCGAGCGTGAAATCAAAATGTATTGGTCCGCGAGCGAACGGAAATTGAGCCTGGATGCGCAGCCGGTGCGCAAGCTCACCGATTATTTCGGCGCGCTGCGGGCCGTGGTATTTTGCACGGAGGATCTGCAGCTCGTCAAAGGCGCGGCGCGCATCCGGCGGCGTTTTCTGGACTTGCTGCTGGCACAGACGCACGCGCCGTACCTGCCGTTGCTGCAGCGTTACGCCTTGGCGCTCCGCTCGCGCAATGCCCTGCTCAAGCACCGCACCATCGACGAGGCGGAACTGGAAAGTTTTTCGCACGAGGTCGTGCAGGTTGGCAATCAGCTCATCGCCCTGCGCCGTGAATTGCTCCCGCGCCTCTCGCCGCTGGCGCGCCTCGCGTACCGGCGCATCTCCTGCGATGCCGAGGAACTACGGCTAGAATATCAGTCCAGCGTGAAGCAGGATTTTGCGGTGGAACTGGCGCAATCGCGCGCGCGCGAACGGACGTATCGCTCCACGCTCATCGGGCCGCATCGCGACGACCTGGGGTTGCTGCTCAACGACCGTTCCGCCGCGCAGTTCGCGAGCGAGGGACAAAAGCGCACGCTGGCCATTGCGCTCAAGCTGGCGCAGGCCGAATACCTCACCGGCATTCATGGCGCGCCGCCGGTGCTGTTGATCGACGACGTGATGGGCGAACTGGATGCGAAGCGCCGTGCCGGATTTCTGCCTCTGCTCGACCGCGCCCACCACGCGCGCGGGCAAGTCTTCATGACGTGCACGGAGCAGAACTGGCCGCAGGAACTGGGACGGAAATTACAACGCTGGGAAGTGAAGGCGGGAACGCTGAAGCAATTTTAGCGGTTCATTTACTTCTGCTCAACGATCTCCAAATACTTCGGATTTGGGTGCAATGTGTCTAGCCCTTCCGAATTCATCCGCGAATGAACTAGCCGGCCAAGGTCAACCGTGATTCCTGCAAAATTACCATCCAAAATCTCGGCTAAAAGTCTGTCGATTGTGGCAACAGAAATGTAATCGACCCTTTTCAGTTTAACACATCGCAACAAGGTGTCTTTCTTCACGAGGGTGTATTGGGGCCATTGCTTCGGATTCGCCTTGAAGGTTTCAATCCTCAGTATCTCATAGACGCCATCCGTGATCTCCACATGACCATCAGAATACAAAACATCACCATCTTTGACACCGCTCGAAATCATCAAATCTTGCTTCAGCTTTACCAGTTTGCCGGGTCCGAACTCACCCCAAAGAACACCAGTCTTTGGAATCTCATAAGTCCGTGACTGTCTAAAAACAGGCCCTTGGCAACCTGTCCAGGTTAGCAAACACAAGCATGTCACCAGAAGACAATATCTCATACGGACAAAGTTGGATGTTGCATGGTGAATGTTAGCTACGCTCACATGTTAAGTTAAACCAGCGCGAGATTCTTCAAGATGCGCGTGGCCGTGGCCGCTTTGTTCAGCGTGTAGAGGTGCAGGCCGGGCGCGCCGCCGCGCAGCAGTTCTTCACATTGGCGCGTGGCGTATTCGATGCCGAACTCCGCCGTCGCCGCGTCGTCGTGACCCAGTTGATCGAGCTTTTCCAGCAGCGGTTGCGGGATGCTCGCGCCGCAAATCGTGGTGAAGCGTTTGATCTGCGCCGCGCCGGAGATCGGCAGGATGCCGGGGAAAATCGGCACGTTCACGCCGAGCTTCGCCAGATGATCGCGCATGGCAAAGTAGTCGCGGTTGTCGAAGAAAAGCTGGGTGATCACGAAATCCGCGCCGCAATCAACCTTGGCCTTGAGCCGTTGCCAGTCCACCTGCCGGCCTTGGGTGCAGGCGATGTGGCCTTCGGGAAAGCCCGCCGTGCCGATGCAAAAGCCGCCGACTTCGCGGATGAATTCCACGAGCTGGTAGGAATACTCGAAGCCGCCGGGCACCGGTTTCCATTCACCTACACCGCCAGGCGGATCACCACGCAACGCCAGAATGTTTTTGATGCCGAGCGCGCGGGCCTGTTCCAGCACCTCGCGCAGTTGCTCCTTCGTCGAGCCGACACAGGTGAGGTGGGCCATGGCCGGCACGCCGTGTTCGCGCTGGATGCGGTCCACGATGCCGAGAGTTTTCTCACGCGTGCTGCCTCCCGCGCCGTAGGTGACGGAGCAGTAGGCCGGCTTGAGCGCAAAGAGCGCGGGCAGCGTTTTCTCAAACAGTGCGCGGTCGCCTTCGCTTGTCTTGGGCGGAAAGAACTCGAACGAAATGACCGGCTGGCCTGCCGCCATTTTCGCCGCGTTGATGTCTCGAATAAATTGCATCGGCGTCAAGTGTTGCAGGATGGCGGGGAGGATTCAAGTGTTCGGCAAAATACCTGATCCGCCGGCTTCAGGTTTCTTTCCTGCTTTCCTGTCTTCCTGATTCAAGGTTACTGTCCGCCCATGCGAATTTTGTCAGGCATCCAACCGTCCGGCGCGCTGCATCTGGGCAATTATTTTGGGATGATGCAGCCGGCCATCGAACTGGAGAAACGCGGCGAGACGTTTTATTTCATCGCCAACTACCATTCGATGACGTCGCTGTTCGATGCGGCCGAGCGTCGTAAAAACACGCTCGACGTGGCGCTGGATTTTCTCGCCTGCGGCCTCAACCCGCAGAAGTCCGTGTTTTTCCGCCAGTCGGATGTGCCGGAGGTTACGGAGTTGACCTGGTTGCTGAACACCGTGACGCCGATGGGGCTGCTGGAGCGTTGCCACAGCTACAAGGACAAAATCGCCCGTGGCGTTTCGCCGAACCACGGCTTGTTCGCTTACCCGGTGCTCATGGCGGCGGACATTTTGATTTATGACTCAAACGTCGTTCCCGTGGGCCGCGATCAGAAACAGCACGTCGAGGTCACGCGCGACATTGCCATCAAATTCAACGAGCTTTACGGCCAGACATTTGTAATTCCGGAGCCGCAGATTCGCGACGAGGTCGCCGTGGTGCCCGGCACCGACGGACAGAAGATGAGCAAGAGCTACGGCAACACGATTGAGATTTTCGGCGAGGAAAAGGCGACGCGTAAAAAAATCATGTCACTCATCATGGACAGTCGCACGCCGCAGGAGCCGAAGCCCGACGCGGAGAAAAACCTCGCCATTCAACTGCTTAAACTTGTAGCGCCCGCCGACGTGGCGCGCGACTTTGAAGACCGCCTCCGCGCGGGCGGCCTGGGCTACGGCGATTTGAAGAAGGCGTTGTTTGAACACTACTGGAATCATTTCGCCGCCGCGCGGGCGAAGCGGGTAGAGCTAGCGGCCAATCTGGATTACGTTCGCCAAGTGCTGCGCGACGGTGCCGTGAAGGCGCAGACGCTGGCGCGAACCGTGTTGAAGCGCGCCAAAGTGGCGAGCGGGCTGGATTAAGCCGGGGGGGCACCACGGCGGCTCGCGACAGCTACTTCGCCGACTTCCGTTCGTGCGCGAGAAACCACTCGTAGAGTTTCGGATTGTCGTAGGTTTCGGTCCACGAATCGTGTTGCGCTTCGGGATACACCGTCAGTTCCACCTCCTTGCAGCCGGCGCGTTTGGCGGCGTCCACCATCCGCTCGGACTCCGAGAGTTTCACCACCGGATCTTTCGCGCCGTGAAACGCCCAAATGGGCAGAGATTTCATGGCCGCCTGTTTCTTGGTGTCGGGAAGCAATGTCATGATTGGATCACCCCCGCCACAAATCGGCGCGATGGCCGCGAAACGCTCCGGATACGCGAGGCCGAGGCTCCACGTCCCAAAACCGCCCATGCTCAAACCGGTCAAATAAACGCGGCTGGCATCCACTTTGTGATTGGCGATCACGTCGTCGAGCAGGCCGAGCAACACGTCATTATCCCAACGCTGGCCCGACGGGCATTGCGGTGAAACGATGATGAACTCCATCTCTTTCTTGTTCTTCACCAGTTTGGGCGGGCCGTGGAAAGCCACCTTGGAAACGTCCGTGCCGCGTTCGCCCGCGCCGTGCAGGAACAGGATCAACGGCCATTTTTTTTTGCCCTTGGCCTCGTAGTCCTTCGGCAGATACAGCAGATAATTCGCGCTGACGGCCTTGGTGATCTTGCCTTCGAAGGTAAGTTTCTTTTGCATGAGTTCCGGATCGGTTTCCTGGGCGGACAGAGTGGTGAGGCTCAACCAGGCGGCCGTTCCAACGGCTACCCAGATTAATTTAGACATTCGCATAATTCTTTCCTTCGTCAGCAATTTCGACACTCACCGAGCGTCGCTACAGTTCACATGAGTTTCAATTTCGGCAAATCCTGCGAGTCCACCAGACCGACGGGCTGGCGCTTCGCATTGACGACGATGAGATCGTCGATGTTCCGTTCATTGAAAATCTTCAGCGCCTCGGCGGCAAGCGCTTCCTCCCGGATGCTGATGGGATTCCGCGTCATCACCTCGGCCAGCGAGCGGGCGAGCAATTGATCATCCGCCGCCATTCGCCGGCGAAAATCGCCGTCCGTGAACACGCCGGCAAGTTTGCCGCGCCCGTCCACCACGCTCAAACTGCCGGACTTCGCCTGCGTCATCACGAGCAACGCCTCTTTAACGGTGCGCGTTTGCGCGGCCATGGCGTTGCGCTCACCGGTGCGCATGATGTCGCGTACCCTGACGAGCAGCGCGCGACCAATCGCGCCGCTGGGATGGTGCCGGGCAAAATCTTTTTGCGTAAAGCCGCGCGCTTGCAGGACGGTCATCGCGAGAGCATCGCCCATCACCAGCATCGCCGTGGTGCTGGCCGTGGGCGCGAGGTTGAACGGGCAGGCTTCCTTGGGCACGCGCACGTTGAGCACCACGTCGCTGTGGCGTGCTACGGTGGATTTGAGCGCGCCGGTGAACGCAATGATTTTGACGGAGAAACGTTTCAAGGCCGGGAGCAAATTCACCAACTCCTCCGACTCGCCAGAGTAACTGAGCACGAGAATCACATCGCCGTCGTTGACGATTCCAAGGTCACCATGGAGAGCGTCCACGCTGTTGAGCACCACGCTCGTCGAGCCGGTGCTGGTGAGGGTGGCGGCAATTTTTCGGCCGATGTTGCCCGACTTGCCGATGCCCACGACCACAATTTTCGCGCGCTGCCCCAAGGCGGTGGTGATGGTTTCCACCGCGGAATCAAACGCCTCATCCAACTGGGCGCGCACAGCTTTGAGCGCGGAAAGCTCCACGTCGAAAACCTGGCGCGCTTGGGCGAGATGACTCATGCGCGCGAGCATGGCAGCAGCCCGGAGGAGTTTCAACGCTGAATGCCGGGGGACAACTTTTTGCCACGGATGGAACACGGACGGAACACGGATAATAAAACTCCGCAGCGCGTCTGCCTTCCGAGTGTAACTCATCAACTGGCAACTCGAACTCACGCTTCAAAACCAAACTGATGACTCGTCTTGTCGGTGTTTCGTCCGTGTTCCATCCTTGGCGAAAGATCGATCTCGGCTAAGGCTGCATGGCGCCGCAGCGAACGTCACCGGCGGCTTCAAGGTAAGCGAGTAGGTCGAGGATTTGATCCTTGGTCAGCAGATTCAGCAGGCCCAGTGGCATCAAGGACGAGTTTTGCAACTCGCGTTTTTTTATGTCCGATTTCTTCACCGACCGGATCAACGCGTCCGAGGGACCGGTATGAACCGTCAGTGTTTCCCCTTCCTCCTTCATGATCATGCCGGGAAATTCGTCGCCGTCCTTCAGCTCGAATTGATAATTGCGGTAACGGTCCGCGATGACTAGCGACGGTTCGAGTATCTGGCGCAAGACTTCGGCGCGATCATTTTTGTATCGCTTGAGCACGTCTCCCAACTCCGGCCCGTACGCATAGCCTTCCTTGCCGAGTTTGTGACATTGCACACACGCGAGTTTTTGAAAGCTCTCCTTGCCGCCGGCGAGGTTGCGACCGGCGCCAACCTTCGGCAAATCGGGCAGCAAATCATCCAGCTTCCATTCGGTCATCACCGGCTCCGGCGTGACCGCGCGTTTGGCCAGGTAGGCTTCGACATCCTGTACGACGGCGAGCGTGCCCACCATGCGGCGCCAGTGGCCGGGAAACGTGCAGACATACTGGTAATCGCCCGGCTCCGTCGGCGCGGTGAAGCTGAGTTTAACCTGCTGGCCGGGTTCCGCCATTTTTGTCGCGTGTAGAACCTTGAGCGAATTGGGCACGTGAATGCGACCTAGGGCATCCGGTTCCGGGGCCATCGTTTCGGCGGCTCCGCCGACCTCTTCCAGTGCGCCGGGCGCGATGACGACGAGATTGTGCGGCATGGCGTCCTCGTTGATGAGAATGATCTGCACGGGCTTGCCGGCTTCCACGACGATGAGCGATTTGTCATAAAGCATCTGCTCGGTGATGGTGCGAACGACGAAGACGCTGACGCCCATGGCGCGGAGAGTTTTGCCGGCCGCCTTGGCCTCCTCCGGCGGGAGAAGCGTGGCAAGATCTGTGGCGAACTGAAACGCGCTGATCACGTCCGGCTCGGTGCGCTGTTCCACGGGCACCTTCTGTAAAAAGGCAACGAGACTTTCAATCAACGCCGCCGCCTGTTCTTTCGGCCAGGCCCTGCGCGGAAGGCGCTGGAGGCTGGCAACGGCGGCGTTGCGTTCCGTCCCGGATTTCACGAGCGTGGCGAGCGTGTTGAACGTTTCCGCATCGTGACCGGGCAGGGCGGCGATGGCCGTGATGGCTGCGCGGCGCACCTCCGCCGGATCGGCCTGGTGCAGGAGCGGTTCGACTTTCGGATAAAGTGCGGCGCGCAGGTTCGCGTCGCGGAGCAGCGGAATGGCGAGGAGCAAATCCGCCCGCTTGGCGGCGTCGGCTTCGGTTTGTTGCCAGCACTTGTCGGCCGATCCATCGGCGGTCATCAGCGCGGCGTAGCCAATCTGACGGCCCAACGGCGATTGTGAATCACTCGCGAGCTTTTCCAAGCCGTCGCGTTTTGGGGTGAGATCGGCGGCTTTATTCTGGAGCAGCAGCGCGGCAAGTTCACGGAGAACCGATTCCGCTTCTTCGCCTTTCTTGTCGAGTTCACCGAGGCCGCCGATCAGTTCGGTGAGTGGATCGGTGGTGCGAGCCTTCGCCAGACCGGCCAGCGCTTCGAGCCGGAATTTTTTATCAAGGCCTTTGCGCTGGAGCAACGCGACATAGACGAACTCGCTGCGTGGCGCTTCGCTCAGTTCCTTGTTCGAGAGACGGCCGAGGACGTAAGCCGCAGCCGTCGCGCTTTTGGGCAGGAACAGGGTTTTCTTCGGCGGCTCATCGGCGGCGCGTACCGGCGAAAATGCCAGCAGGACAGCCAGCAGAGTGCGAAGCAGGGCCGCCGATGCCCAGGTGTTAGGCGTCCAGACCGGCCAACTCATTTCTGTGCTCCTCCAAATAACGGAGAATCTTTGGTCGTGAGCGATCGTAAACTCGATTAAAGAAAATCTGTAGGCCGACCATTTCTGCGAACACGGAAAAAATGATGGGGCCAACCCAAGAATCATTCGTAATGCATCTGCCGATCCAGAGACTAAAAACTTGGACCATCGGAAGGACAAAATACAGAAACCAACGATTTAGAGACAAAACGTCTGCGATACAAGCGTCGTAAACGATCCGAATCTGCTTGTCCGATAATTCACTTAACTCCGGGATCTGCCTTAGTGACCAATAGATTTTCATAGGTGCAGCGCGCTTAATTCAGAAACGTCCCGCGATACAAGTTCACCGGCTACTTCATATACTTGTCCAATGCCTTCATAGTTTCGTCGAGGCAATACTTGATGTAGTAATCCGGCTTGGCCGGATCCTTTTCCTTTTCGAGCACTTGCAGGGCGACTTCCGCTGCCTTGGCAGTCTTGAAGAAGCTGCAGGCGCGCACGGCTTCGAGGCGGACGCGCGGATGCTCGTCGTTGGCCTGCACACTCAGCAACGCCAGCGGATCGGTGACGCGGTCGCGCCAGTAGCAGAGCACGCGCGTGGCGGCGGCGCGGGCATGGTAATTAGGGGAGCGCAGCATCTGCTTGAGCAATGCTTCGTCCACGACGTTGTGCCATTGATGCACCCAGAGCGCTTCCGTCAGGTGGTGCTCGTAGTCTTTGTCGGTCTTGTCGAGTTTCGCGGTCCATTTCTTCACCGCCGCGACGACCTTCGCGCTGTCGTGCTTGCCCAGTTCGATTTTCGCGCGCGTGCGGACATCATTCTCCGGTTCCTTGAGCGCATTGAGCAGCGCCTCGATGGGCTGGCCGTCAATTTTCACCGGCTTGAGCAACGGCCGGCCTTCGTAAGTGATGCGATAAATGCGGCCATGAGATTTGTCGCGATGCGGATCGCGAATGTGGTGTTGCATGTGGCCAATGATCTCCTTGGCCCAGTCGCAAAAATAGATCGAACCATCGGGGGCAACCGTGAGGCAGATCGGCCGGAAATTGGGAATCTTGTCGTTGTCTCCCTTGATAAAATCTTCCACGGTTTCACCCTTGAGGCCGGAGCCTTCCTCCGAGAACTTGGCCTGGAAAATCCCCTGGAATCCAATGACGTTGGCATTGAGGAAATTGCCCTGGAACTGTTCGGGGAAATGGCGGCTGCTCAGGATGGCGGTGCCGGGGCACGGACGGGACGGGCGCGCCCAGAATTCTTTCATGGTGGCGTGCTTGAGCGGTTCGGGAATGAAACCGCTGAAAGCCGGGGCGAAGTAGTTCGCGTTGCCGGTGGCGTCGGTGATGATGTCGTTGCCCCAGTAATCAAACACGCGTCCGTGCGGGTTGGCAAAACCGTAGGGGACGTAACGCTCGAATTTTCCCGTGCGCGGTTCAAAACGATAGATGCAACCGTCGCTGTTCCGCACCGGTCCAGCCGCCGTCTCCACCTGGGTGCGGTGGAAACGCCATCGCTCAGATACGTCGCGCCACCGGGATCGAGCACCATGGCGTTGGCCGTGTGGTGCGAGTCCGCGGAGTCCATGCCCATGAGCACGCGCTCTTTCCAGTCGGCCTTGCCATCGCCATTGGTGTCGCGCACGAACCAGAGATCCGGGGCCTGCATGACGAGCACGCCGTCCTTGTAAAATTGAAAACCGGTCGGGCAATTCAAGCCGTCGAGGAACGTCGTGACCTTTGTCGGTTTGCCATCGGGGCCGAGGTCAAACACCAGCAGTTTGTCGAAGACCTTGTCGGTGGGGCGGAGTTCCGGATAGCTCGGCCACGCGGCGACCCAAAGCCGGCCTTTCGTGTCGAAATTCATTTGCACCGGGCTGACCAATTCCGGGTGGGTCTCTTCGCTCGCGACGAGCGTTACTTTGAAACCCTTCGGCACAGTCATGTATTTGATCGCTTCTTCGCCGCTGAGGAACGGTTTGATGTCGGGCTTGTTGGATTCAACCTTCGTCACTTCCGGTAGGTTGGAGTCATCCACCTTCAAATCGCCACCTTTGGCCACGGCCCAGACGCGTTGATCGCGATTGGCGGTCTTCACGTCGCGCTGCGACATTTCCTCCTGCATCACTTTGTAATTGGAAATGTAGGGCGGTTGTGCGTCGCGGGTGTCGCTCTTGAACGCGCCCACACCGGGCGCAAAGGCCAGCTTCGAACGGCCACCATAGACATTGTAGCCGTCCACGGTGCGGTAACGCGCATGCCACTCGGCATTTTTCTCGTTGATGGCGGCACGAAGTTTGGCGAAGTTGCCGGTCGGCGCGGTTTCGCCGAATAGAGCGCGGAAAATTTCAGGTGCAACGGTCTTGTCGCCCGCCTCGGTCAGGTGAATTCCGTTGAAGGTGAGGGCTTGTTTTTTCTTGGCGGCTTGCGTGTAAAGTTCTTGGGACATCGGGAACAAATCCACGAGGGGCACGTCGTTGGCTTTGGCCACTTCGGCCATGGCGGCGGCGTATTTCTGCAGGTTGTCGTTGTTCACCTTCGGGTCGGCCCGGTTCGGATCGGTGAGCTTTTCGGCGGCGACCGGCGAGAACAGCACCACGCGCGGCGCGCCTTTGCCGTTGTAATTCTTCGTCTTGGAATCTTTGAGAAACTTGTCGAGGTCCTGCTTGAACTTGGCGAGGCCGGTGTCGCCACCGAAAGATTCATTGAAACCAAAGCAGGCGAAAATCACATCCGCCTTGGCCTTGGTCAGCCATTCGTCGCGCGTGCCGAAGTTCTCGGAACGATGCCAGGTGGCGACTTCGTCACCGGAGGCGGAGAGGTTGCGGAAAACAAGGTCATGCTTGGGAAAACGCGCGACGGTCAGCGTTTCGAGCCAGCCATGGTGTTGCATCCGGTCGCCGAACGCATTTCCGATAATTGCGATGTGATCGCCCGGGTTGAGGGCGAGAGGCTGGGCGGCGATGGCCGGGGCTGATCCCAGAATCACCACGGCGAGGACGGCGGGCAAAAGTGTTCTCACGGACAAGAGGACGCGATTCATAGTTGTTTTGTTCGATGTTTTCCAAGTTGCCGGGAGCGCGCCGCAAAAACGACGGGCCTTTCCTCGTGGGTTCCGGAGGCCATGGCCGTCCGCTCCGCTTCGCTGGTGTGGTTCGATTCTGATCCACCAACCGGGTTTGCAACGCCTGTTTTAGTATTCGCGCTTTTTCTTGCCCGGTTCGGGGATCGGATACATGCCGTTGGCGTCGGCCTGGACCGGTGCGGGGCTGTTGAAAGTAAATTTATCCGCGCCGGGCGCGAATTCGTGATCCGAGTTGAGCATGTCCTCGAACGTGATTTCCTGCGCGGTATGCGCGGCCATGCGGCCCATGGACGTGACCAGGCTGGCTTCGACGCCGCGCTTGGCTTCGTTGTGCGGCTTGTCATTGCGAATGGCATCGGTGAGGGCCTTCCACTCGTTGTTGTAAGGATCCGCCTCACCCGGGGGAACCTGGGAGATCCAAAGCTGGCTGTCTTTGTGGGGAGCCTGAGTCTTGTAAGTGCTGGAAGGCAGGCCGCAGTCGCCGTTCTTGGAAACAATCGCCATGCCTTTGCTGCCATGGACAAAACTGTGGTAGTAGGGCGCGGCCCCGATCATGCAACGTCCGTCCATGTACATTTTCGCGCCGTCCTCGAACGTGTACTCGACGGAATACGAATCGAAATTTTGATCCACGTTATTGCCGCGATAATGGCGGCCACCGATGCCCTGGCATTTCACCGGCCAGGCATTCTTCATCATGCAGAGGTGGTCAATATGGTGGATGTTGAAGTCGCTGAAACCGCCGCCGCTCGCCCAGAGGAAGCTGTGGAAGCGGGAAATCTGCCACATCAATTCACTCGGCTTGCCGGGCAGATTGTTGTCCGGGCCGGGATACTTTTCCGAGAAGGCCGAACCCAGCGGGCCTTGCATGCGATAGCCGCGGAGCAGATTGAGTTCGCCGATCTCGCCGTCCTGGATGCGCTTCTGCAATTCCTGGAGCGCGCGGCTGTGGCGCGACATCAAGCCGACGCCCACCTTGAGATTCTTTTTCACCGATTCCTCGGCGAGCGCGAGCATGCGGCGCGAGGTCGGGCCGTCGGCGGTGACGGGCTTCTCCATGAAGACGTTGAGGCCCTTCTCGATGGCGTATTTGAAATGCACCCAGCGGAACGCGAGCGGCGTGGTGAAGATGGCGATGTCGCCCTTCTTGAGGCAGTCCATCGCGCCCTTGTAGCCGTCGAAGCCGATGAACTTGCGGTCTTCAGGCACGTCCATGCGATCCTTAAAATTATTTTTGAGCGTGTCGTAGCTGCCGGCGAGCCGGTGCTCAAACACATCCGCCATCGCGACGAGCTTCGGCGGGCCGCTCTGTTGCATCGCGTTGGCAGCGGCGCCGGTGCCACGGCCACCACAGCCGACGAGGGCGATCCGGATCTGGTCACTCCCTTGCGCATGAACGTGCGGGAGGGTCATTCCTGCGAGCGCGGAGACGGCAGTGATCTGGCCAGTGGTTTTCAAAAATTCACGACGAGTCGTGGGGGTAATAATGTTTGCTTTCATGCGCGCCATCCTCATCAGAAGTGGAATGGGTGTCAACTTTAGAGATTGCGGAAAAATTATTTTACCCGTGCAAAGAACGGTGGGACTACCTTTGTCCGTGATTTTGGCTTTCAACTTTTTAATGGGCCGGGTGTTTGCCATACTGCGTGCCGATGGAACTGACTGACGCGGAGATCATCGCCGCGGTGTTGCAGGGGGACACCGCGCGCTTTGAACTGCTCGTGACCAAATACCAATCGCGCATCTTCGCCACCGCCCGCCGTTATGCGCGGCGCGACAGCGAGGTGGAGGACATCGTGCAGGAGGTGTTCATCAAGGCGTTTCAGAAGCTGGGCAGCTACCGGGCGGAAGCGCCGTTCGAGCACTGGCTCATGCGCCTGGCGGTGCGGACTTGCTACGATTTCTTGCGCGTCCACCAGCGGAACCGCGAGCACACCTTCACGGAGATCACCGACCAGGAGTCCGACTGGCTGGAGCGGTTTGTCGCCGAGCCAAAGGACGGAAGTGAGGCGGCCAATGCGGCCCGCGCGCTGGTGGAGCGGGTGTTGGAGCAGCTCCCGCCCCCGGCCCGGCTCATCATCACACTGCTGGAAATCGAAGAGCGTTCGGTGAAGGAAATCGCGCAACTGACCGGTTGGTCGGTGCCGCTGGTGAAAGTCCGCGCGTTCCGGGCGCGGGCGGCGATGAAAAAATGTTTGGAAAAAATGACGAAGGAAAAGTACCTGTAACCAAGCGGTGCGCCACCGCGTCTGGCGGGATGAGATTTATGAAAATCCCTGAGTTGCAGTCCAAAATAATCGCCGCCGCCCGCGCCCTGCCGTCAAGCGACCGGGTGCCGTATGCCTTTGAGAAACGGATCATGGCGCACCTGGCCGCGCTGCCGAAACCGGACGGCTGGTCGCTGTGGGGTCACGCCCTGTGGCGTGCCGCCGCGCCCTGCGTGGCGGTGATGCTACTGCTCGGCGTGTGGACTTTCTACGCCGACAATCTGGGAGGAACCAACCGCCCGCTGGCCCACGATTTTGAGGACATCGTGCTCGCCGGGGACGATAATCTGGAAGAAAATCTGTGAGGTTTTGGAAAGTCATTCTGGCGACGTTGGTGATTTTTGGCGCGGGGGTCATTACCGGTGCCTTGGTGGGCAACCTGCTTTATCCGGAGGAAGCCCGCCCGCTTTCGGTCAAAGCGTCCGCCACCACCGCGCCGCCGCTCCAGATCCAGCGCAAGGAATTTTTCCAGCGGATGAAACGCGAGTTGAAGCTCCGCGCGGAACAGCAGCAGCACATCGAGCAGATCATCCACGAAAGCCAGCAGCGGACGCAGCCGCTGTGGGACCAGGTTGCTCCCCAGATGCGGGATGAACTGCGCGGGACGAAGGAGAAAATCCGCGGCGAACTGGACCCGGCACAGCAAGCGAAATTTGACGAACTGTTCAAGCCGCGCAATCCACGCAAGCCCGAGGAACTGCGCAAAATCGAAGATCGCCGCGAACGCGCGCCCCTGCGCGGGAAGTTGGACAAAAATCCGACCAAGGGTTCGCCGTCGGGCACGCCGCCCGAAAATCCGTAACGCTGGATTTGGTTTCTGGAAGGAGTTTTCTTTGCGGCTTCACGATCCGTAGTGGCACGGACGTACTGCGTGGCCACACGCTATGAGCGGATTAAACAGAACTATGGCCGCTCGGCACCAGCGAAGCGTTCTCCCTCACCCTCTCCCGCTGGGAGAGGGAACAGCCGTTGGAAGTTTTCTTGAAATTCGCGCGCAACCGCCCAGCAGTCAGCGCCAGATTTGCCCAAGCGCGGCGAGCGTTTCTCCCTCTCCCAGCGGGAGAGGGCCGGGGAGAGGGAGAACGTCGCCACCTGCATAACGGCCACATTTTTATTGAAACCGCTCATTCCCTCGTAATGCCGAAGGTCTTCTCGAATTCGTCGGAGAACTGGCGGATTTGATTCGAAATCTTTTGCGGGGCCGCAGCGAGCGTGGTGAGCATGCGCGGCGTTGTTTCGGGTTTGCACCGGATCAACTCGGCCGCGCCCACCACGAGGGAGAGCTGGTTGTTCACGTCATGCCGCAGTTCGGAAAGCTTTTGGTTCAACGTCAAGACTTGCGCGGCGGTCAAAGTCACGGATTCAGCGGGCAAAGACATGCGGGATTGTTGGCCGTGAAACCGGGGAATAGCAAGCCGGTTTCACCAGCGGTCCCAGAATAAAAGGCGATCAAGTCAGGAGGAGGATGGTATTGGCACCAAGGTGGTTTTACGCTCTCCCGTCGCTCCGTTGACCAAAGCTATCTTTGTTTGGCCATGTGGTCATTGAATCGCTTCCGTGCCAAACTATACCTGATAATTGAGATCACAAAACCAGCCAAAATAAGAGCAACGCTCGGTAAAATGGTGTAAAGAGCCATGATGGCGAAGGGTACGAAGAAGTTCGTTTGATATTCGGTCCATCCCCTTTTGTCCAGCAGCATGAAGGCGAGCAACGGGCCACAGCCCACAGCAAAGATGACAACTCCAATCCAGAAGAGTTTGGAGAATCGAAATCTTGGTGGTTGTTCGTTACTTGCTTCGTTCATGATTAGAGGCAAGGCCATTTACGCTCCCCCGTCGCTCCGTTGGCCAAAGCTATCTTTGTTTGGCCATGTGGTGATTGAATCGCTTCCGTGCCAAACTATACCTGATAATTGAGATCACAAAACCAGCCAAAATAAAAGCAACGCTCGGTAAAAAGGTGAACATAGCCAGGAGGAGGAAGACGACTGGATTAGGGTTTGGATCTTTGGTCAATCCCAAGGTGGCCAGCAGACCGGTGGCGAGCAACGGGCCACAGCCCACAGCAAAGATGACAACTCCAATCCAGAAGAGTTTGGAGAATCGAAATCTTGGTGGTTGTTCGTTACTTGCTTCGTTCATGATTAGTCCTTTGGTCCAGTCACCATAGTTTTTGGTGTAGGCGACAGGCCGCGTCATGAATCTCGCCGCCGAAGGCGACGTTGCGCCAAGCCAGCGCGACCACCAGGGCGATGGTGAATCGGGGAAATGGGGAGTGGCGAAGACGGTTAATGTGAGGGTGAATATTATTCATGGTCGCTCCGATTGGCTGAGTGCGAAAAGCATCGCTTGGTTTCGTGCAGTCTATTCGTGGCCGCCATGCTGGCGCAGCAATTCCGCTATGTCCTTGCGGCCAAATGCCACCGCGTGCTGCAAAGGCGTCAGGCCGTCGTTGGTCTTGGCGTTGACATCGGCTTTGTTGGCCAGCAGCAATTCCGCAAAGTCCTTGCGGCCTTCGGCAGCCGCAGCGTGCAAAGGCGTCCTGCCGTCGTTGGTCTTAGCGTTGACATCGGCTTTGTCGGCCAGCAGCAATGCCGCAAAGTCCTTGTGGCCTTTAAACGCCGCCGAGTGCAAAGGCGTCGCGCCGCTGTTGTCCTTGGCATTGACATTGGCCTTGTTGGCCAGCAGCAATACCACCACGGCCTTTTGGCCATAATTCGCCGCCCAGTGCAAAGGCGTGCTGCCGTCGTTGGTCTTGGCATTGACCTCGGCTTTGTTGGCCAGCAGCAATTCAGCCACGTCCTTGCGGCCAAGCATAGCCGCGAAGTGCAAAGGCGTGCTGCCGTCGTTGGTGGTCTTGGCATTGACATCGGCCTTGTTGGCCAGCAGCAATGCCGCCACTTCCTTGCGGCCATTCTCCGCCGCATAGTGCAAAGGTGCCCGGCCGAAAATGGCCTTGGCATTGACCTCGGCTTTGCTAGCCAGCAGCAATACCGCCACGTCCTTGTGGCCATTCTCCGCCGCATAGTGCAAAGGCGTTAGGTCGTCGGTGCCTTTGCTGGAAATCAAATCTGGATTGGCTTTCAGCAGGGCCTTGACCTTTTGCAAGTCGCCACTCTTGGCCGCGTCATGAATCTCCCCGCAGTAGGCGAGGTTGGTCCAAGCCAGCGCGACCAGCGTGACGGCAGCGAGGCGTGGAATGAGGGAGAGAATGGGACGGCTAACGAACGGGTGCATGCCCTTCTGTTTGCTCCGATTGACGCGCTGAGTCAAGCCGCAACGAACGCCGAATGGGGCAGGGGCAGGCTCTTTCGGTGTGTGAGCGTTGGGCGTTGGAGTTCAAGCTTCAGCTTGTTCTCGGCGGGAATCAAACTGAAGGTTGGACTCCAACAAGTTGAGCCACCAGATCAAAAGGCCTGCGGCAGGTGCGCGAGTTTGGCCGTTGACGCGCGCGCTGGTTTCGGGCAGTTGTACCCGCGTGCCTGAACCCGGTTTTCATTTCGCTCCGCATTGTTTAGTCCGGTAATTCCCATGAAGCCACTCCGCCTCCCCGTATTCGTGCTGTTGACCGCCGTGTTCGCCCTGCCGTTGGCGGCCCAGCAAGTTCCCGTCATCGAAAAAACCCTGGCCAATGGCATGCGCCTGCTGCTCGTCCAGCGCAATGACGAGCCGACCATTGCCAGCGGCTGGGTGGCGCATGTCGGCAGCTCAAATGAGCGTCCTGGCATCACGGGCATCGCGCATCTCTTTGAGCACATGATGTTCAAGGGCACGCCCACCATCGGGACGAAGAATTACGCGAAGGATTTGGAGATCATCGCCGCGCAGGAAAAGGTGCGCGACGAAATCCGCAAGGAAGAGGCGAAGATGCGCGTCGCCTATCGTCGCGGGGAAATCACCGACATGCTGAAGCCGGAGAGCAAGACCGAGCGCTATCGGGAACTGGAAAAACAATTCAACGAACTCATCGTCCAGCAGCGCGAAATTCTGGTGAAGAATGAATTCGACCGCATCTACACCACCGGCGGCGCGTCCGGCATGAACGCATTCACGAGCGAGGATATGACCGGTTATTTCATCACCGTGCCGGCGAACAAGATTGAGCTGTGGATGTGGATGGAGTCGGAGCGCCTGTTGCATCCGGTCTTTCGCGAGTTTTATGCGGAACGCGACGTGGTCTTCGAAGAGCGCCGGATGCGGACGGAATCCACGCCGCTGGGCAAATTTGCCGAGTCGTTCGAGTCGCTGTTCTGGGAATCACATCCCTACGGCTGGCCCGTGATCGGTTGGCCGTCGGACATCCCGGCGATTTCCAAGGCGCAGGCGGATGAGTTTTACGGCATCTATTACGCGCCGCAAAACCTCACGCTGATTTTGGTCGGCGACTTCGACGCCGCCAAGGCCGGACAACTGGCGGAAAAATATTTCAACCGAATTCCCCGGGGCAAGACCGAGCCGCCCGACGTGGTGACGCTCGAAGTCAAGCAGGTCGCCGAGAAGCGCATGTATGCCGAGGCGGAGACCAATCCGCAGGTGGATATTTACTGGCACACGGTGGCCTTCGGGCATCGCGATTCCTACGCGCTGCAAGTCCTGGCGCAATTGCTCTCCACGCGCACTGGCCGGTTTTACAAGGGTTTGGTGCTCGGTTCCGAAGTCGCCACGGAGGCGTTCGCCAGGCAGGAGTCCCGCAAATGGGCGGGCGTGTTCAACGCTGGCGGCGAGGCCAAGGAAGGCAAGACTCCGGAGGAAGTCGAACAGGGGATTTACGCCGAGCTGGAGAAACTAAAGACAACCGAAGTGCCTGCCGAGGAATTGCAGAAGGTGAAGAACAATTTCGCCGCTGGCGAGTATCGCAAGCTCGCTTCCAACATGCCGATCCTGATGCAGTTGATCCAGCACGACGGCCACGGCCGCTGGCAGGAGATCAACGAAGCCGGGGCGAGGTTGCAAGCCGTCACCGCTGCGGACGTGAAGCGCGTAGCCGGCGAATACTTCACGAAGGAAAACCGCGCCGTCGGGATCTACACCCGCAAAGGCGGGAAAGCGGCGGCGGAAGACGCGGATCTCGCCGCATTACCGGCGGAGATGCGCGGGTCGGCCAAGCAAATCGCCGAGCGCCTGAAGCGAGAGAAGAATCTCGAACAGTTGAAGCAGCGTTTCCAGCAGATGGAGGCCCAGGCCGCGCAGGCGGATGAAAAGAGCAAACCGTTTTTCAATTTCATGCGGAAAAGGGCCGCCGAGCGGATCGCTGAACTGGAGAAAAAATAACTGACATGAAAGCGTATCTTCACTTGAAGCGTCTGAATTCAATCGCGCTGGCTGCCAGCGTCCTGCTCTCGGCACCGTTCGCCAGCACTGCGGCGGACATTCCCGACCGGCCGGAGAAACTTACGTTCCCGCCGCTCAATTACGAACCGCCGACCGCCGCGAAATTTCGCGTCGCGCTCAAAAGCGGGCCGGTGGCCTACGTCGTGCCCGACCGCGAACTGCCGCTCGTGAACATTGCGATCATGGTTCGCACCGGCGATTACGCCGTGCCGAAGGGCAAGGAAGGGCTGGCGGGCTTGACCGGTTATTTGCTGGCGCGCGGCGGCACCAAATCCAAGACCGCCGAGGCGCTGGAGGAGCGGCTGGCGTTTCTCGCTGCGAATCTTGGATCTGGCGTGGGTGACTTGCAGGGCAGCGTCACGCTGAATTTATTGTCCAAGGATTTGGACGAAGGGCTGGGCATTCTGCGCGAAGTGCTGACCGCGCCGCGTTTTCAGGACGACAAGACGGCGTTGCGCAAACAGCAATTCCTGCAATCCATCAAGGAACGCAACGACGATTCCGCGAACATTGAGCGGCGCGAACGCAACTTCCTGGCCTTCGGTGAAAACTTCTGGGTGAACCGGCACGTCACGGCTGCGTCGCTCGACTCGATCACGCGCGGCGACATCGAAGGATTCCATCAGAAGTGGTTTCATCCGGGCAATTTTATCGTGGCAGTGAACGGCGACTTTGATCGCAATGCGATGGTGGACAAACTGGAAAAGTTATTTGCCAACTGGCCGTTCAAAGGTGAAATCGCGCCACCCGTTCCCACGGACAAAGCGTTCGCGGCACCGGGGGTTTATCTGGTGGACAAGGACGTGAATCAGGGGCGTGTGTCGCTGATGCTGCCCGGCATCAAGCGGGACGATCCAGACTTCATCGCGACGCAGGTGATGAATGACATTCTGGGTGGTGGCGGTTTCACCTCACGCATCATGAACCGCGTCCGCTCCGATGAAGGTTTGGCGTATTCGGCGGGATCGGGCTTTCCGGGCGGGGTGTATTATCCGCTGACCTTCATGGCGGGCTTCCAATCGAAGTCGCGCACGGTCGCTTACGCCGCGTCGATAGTGCTGGAAGAAATGAACAAGATGTTTGCCGAGCCGGTGAAGGATGAGGAATTGAACACCGCCAAGAAATCATTCATCGAAACCTTCCCGCGCACGTTTGCCACCAAGGGACAAGTGGCCAATGTTTTTGCCGGGGACGAATTCACCGGACGCTTTGCGAAGGATCCGGACTATTGGAAAAACTACCGTGCGAAAGTAAACGCCGTGACCAAGGAAGAAGTGCAGCGCGTGGCCAAAAAATATCTCACGCCCGAAAAGCTGGTGATCCTGGTCGTTGGCCAGAAGAAGGAAATCCTCCTCGGTCATCCGGATCATCCCGCCAACTTGGAATCGCTCACCGGCCGCAAAATCACCGACGTGCCGCTACGCGATCCGCTGACGATGAAACCGGTGGTGAAGTAGATCCCATTCCGCCTTGGTAGGGCGGTGCTGCCGCACCGCCAAGTTCTACTTTTTGCGTTTTGGTTCCTGGCCGGCAGCGACCGTTACGCCCAGCCGGATGGAGACGGCCGTCAGCTTGTCCGCCAGCGTCACGGTGCTCACTTTGGCCTCAATGCCGACCGGGATGGCGTCCAGACCGACAAGCCGCCCGGACTTGAAGATTTCCGTGGTGGAATCGACGATCACCGTCTTGCCCGCGATGGTGATGGTCTTGGCCGCGCGATCCACCTCGGTGATCTTGCCTTGAATGCTGGTGTCTTTGGGCGCGCCTTTCTTCTGGGCCTGGGCTTCAACGGTCGTGACGCACACGAGCGCGGCGAACAACCCCGCCGTGAACAGTTGGAAAATAAATTTACGCATAGAGTTTTGGACTTTGAATTTTTGGGATCGCGAGAATGCTTATCCCGCAGGTCGGCCTTGGAAAGCACCAATTTTGCCCGCGTGCCGCTTTCGATTGGCAAGTTCTTCCTTGTGTAACCTATTTCCCGAAGATGACGTCTGTCAGCAAACAGAATCGGCGTCACTATCTGGCGCGAACGGACCCGTGAAAATTGCGGCTTGTGTCCCGGCTTAATTGCGCTAGAGCTTAGGTGGATCACCTCGACAAGCAAGCGTACCGGCTTGCTGCGGTAAAAATGCAGATGAAAAACGCTGGCCCGAATGCCGGCAACACGACTATGAATCAAAAAGAACATCAACCTCAGTTAACCGACTATTTTTCCACCCGCCGCCAGTTCCTTCAACGCTTCGGCATGGGCTTCGGCGCGCTGGGCCTGGCGACCCTGATCGAGCCGGAAATTTTTTCCGGATTGAGCGCCCAGGCCGCTACCAGTCTTTCCCCGCTGGCACCCCGGCCGTCGCATTTTCCCGGCAAAGCCAAGCGCGTCATCCATATTTTCTCCCAGGGCGGCCCCTCCCATCTCGACACGTGGGATCCGAAACCTGAGCTGGCCAAACACGCGGACAAAAACGTCCCGCTCATCGGCGGGATTCCACTCGCGTCGCCGTTCAAATTCACCAAGACCGGCAAGTCTGGCGTGGAGGTCAGCGAAGTTTTTCCGCGCATCGGCGAGTGCATCGACGACATCGCCGTCATTCGCTCGATGCACACCGACATTCCGTCGCATGAGTTTGCCACCGTGTTGATGAACACCGGGTCCGGTCGTCTCGTGAAGCCGTCGGTCGGCTCGTGGGTGCTGTATGGATTGGGATCAGAGAACCAGAACCTGCCCGGCTTCGTCGCGCTGGGCGGCGGCTTGGGCGGCTCGCAAAACTGGCGCTCGGCATTTTTGCCGGGGGCCTTTCAAGGCACGCTTGTCAGCAACGTCAGCACCAGCCCGGAGAAAATTATCGAGAACATCAAGAGCCATCATGCGTCGCTGCCGGAGCAACGTGAGCAACTGGACTTGCTGAAACAGCTCAACGAAAAGCACAGCGAAAACCTCAAGCGCGAAGCGCCGCTCGAAGCGCGCATCCAATCGTTTGAGCTGGCGTTCAAGATGCAGACCGAAGCCACCGACGCGTTTGACAGCAGCAAGGAGCCGAAAAACATTCGCGACTCGTACGGTGACACCGACATGGGCCGGCGGATGCTCGTGGCCCGGCGATTGGTGGAACGCGGCGTCCGCTTCGTGCAAGTCTGGGCCGGCGGCTGGGATCATCACAGCAACTTGGAAACCGCACTGCGCCGCCAGGCGACCGCTGTTGACCAACCGATCGGCGCGCTGCTCAAAGACCTCAAAGCACGCGGCATGTTGGAAGACACGCTGGTGCTCTGGGGCGGAGAATTCGGGCGCACCCCGCGCTACGACCGTGGCGGCAAGGGCGATCCCGGTCGCGACCATCACCACAAAGGTTTTTGCGCCTGGATGGCTGGCGGCGGCGTCAAGGGCGGCCAAGCTTATGGCGCGACCGACGAGTTCGGCTACAACGCCGTCGAGAACAAGGTGCATATTCACGATCTGCACGCGACGATTCTCAACCAGCTTGGCTTCGACCATGAAAAGCTGACCTATCGCTATAATGGCCGCGATTTCCGCCTCACGGACGTGTACGGAAACGTGGTCAAAGGTCTCATTGCTTGAGGCGCGATTGTTTCGGCGATTGATCCCAACTGCGCAACCTGCTCGAACCAGCGCCTGTCCCAGCACGCATTGATACGAATGAAACCTACGCAATCAAATCGACGCAGCGTTTTTCTGGCGCTCATCTTGAGCGCGTTCACCGCATCGGCCTCGGCGGCAGCCACGAAGCTGTCGCCGGAACAGTCCGAGTTTTTCGAGAAGAAAATCCGCCCCGTGCTGGTGGCCAGTTGTTATCAATGTCACAGTGCCGAAACGAACAAAGTCAAAGGTGGCCTTTACCTGGATTCACGGGAAGCCCTGCTGAAAGGCGGAGACAGCGGGCCGGCCTTTGTGTCGGGCAAGCCGGACAAAAGTCTTTTGATTAAAGCGATTCGCGGCACGGATCCGGACATGGTCATGCCGCCCAAAGGCGACAAGCTCACGCCGGGGCAGATCGCGGATTTCGAGAAATGGATCGTGATGGGCGCGCCCGATCCGCGCGAAGCCACCACGGGAGCCAAAGGCCTGGCGGTGGACATGGCCAAAGCCAAAGCGCACTGGGCATTTCAACCCATTGCCAATCCGGCGACACCTAAAGTGAAAGATTCCAAGGGCTGGGTGCAGACACCGATCGACGCCTTTGTGCTCGCCAAGCTCCAGGAAAAAGGTCTGACGCCGTCGCCCAAGGCGGACAAGCGGACGCTCATTCGCCGCGCCACTTTTGATCTCACCGGCCTGCCGCCCACGCCGGATGAAGTAAGCGCCTTTCTCGCGGACAACTCCAAGGATGCCTTCGCCAAAGTGGTGGATCGCCTGCTCGCCTCCGCGCGCTATGGCGAACGTTGGGGGCGTCACTGGCTGGATGTCGCGCGTTATGCCGACAGCAGTGGCGACCGTGCCGGCGGCAAACGAATTGATCCCCGCTATCCGTACGCCTGGACGTATCGCGACTACGTCATCAACGCCTTCAACCAGGATTTGCCGTACGACAAGTTCATCCTCCAGCAAATCGCGGCGGACAAACTTTCCTCCGGTGAAGGCCGCGATGTATTGGCCGCGATGGGATTTCTGACGGTCGGCAAACGGTTCATGGGCAATGAAAACGAGGTGATCGACGACCGCATCGACGTGGTGATGCAAGGCTTGATGGGCCTGACCGCCGCTTGCGCCCGCTGCCACGACCACAAGTTCGACCCCATTCCGACGAAGGATTATTATTCTCTGCACGGCGTGTTCGCCAGTTCAATGGAACCGTCCGAGGAGCCGATCATTGCGGAACCGAAATCGAAGGAGGCCTATGAGGATTTTCTGAAGCAGATGGCGGTGATTGAAGATGAGGTCAAGGCGTTCCACAAAACCGAGTCGGCCAAACTTCTGAGCGGCATGCGCGAAAAGGCCGCAAGCTATCTGCTCGTAGCGCATACTCTGACGCAAGACAGCGGCAAAGCCAACCGCAACACGCTCGCCCGAAAATACAATCTGGAGTTCGCCGTTTTGGAAAACTGGGAAGCAAGCATGAAACGCTGGGCCAAGAATCCGGACGCGGTGCTGAACCCGTGGTTTGCCTTCGCCGCGCTCGCCGAGAGTAATTTTGCCGAGGAAGCGAAGAAAGTTTGCGCGGAGCTGGGCAAGTCCGACAAACCCGCGAACGCCCTGCTTGTGCAGGCCTTTTCCGCCACGCCGCCCGCGTCGATGGATGACGTGTCCAAAGTCTATGGCCGCGTGTTTGCCGACGTGAACAAGGCATGGAATGACGCGTTGGCCTCGGCGAAAAACTCCGAGCCGCCCCGTTGCCTGGAAGACCCGAACCAGGAGGCCGTCCGCCAGCTTCTCTACGGCGACCAATCACCGGTGCAGATGAACGAGCGCGTGTTGCGGCGTCTGCTCGGCAATCAATTCCAGAACCGCGAGAACGCCATCCGTGCCAAAGCGGTGGGCCTGCGCATGACTCATCCCGGTTCACCGGCTCATGCGATGGTGTTGGAGGACTCGCCGAAGCCTCGGAATTCGCGTGTCTTCGTTCGGGGCGAACCGTCGAACGTCGGCCCCGTGGTGCCGCGGCAGTTTCTGGAAATTCTGGCCGGCGACAAGCGCGAACCGTTCAAGAACGGCAGCGGACGTCTTGAACTGGCCGAAGCCATCGTCCGCCGCGACAACCCGCTCACCGCCCGCGTGCTCGTGAACCGCGTGTGGCAGCGCCATTTCGGCGAGGCCATCGTGCGCACGCCGAGCGATTTCGGCCTGCGTTCCGAGCCGCCCACGCACCCGCAATTGCTCGATCATCTTGCGACCTGGTTCATGGATCACGGCTGGTCGCTCAAAAAATTGCACCGGCAGATCATGCTTTCCAGCGTGTATCAGCAGGACAGCAAGGGGAATGAGAAAGGCCTCGTGGTGGATCCAGCCAATCAATGGCTCTGGCGGATGAACCTGCAGCGGCTGGATTTTGAGGAGGTTCGCGACTCACTGCTCTTCGTCGGCGGCACCCTTGATTACACGATGGGTGGCCCGTCCGTCAGCGTGGCTGAGAGCGCGGCGTATCGCGGCAAAGGAAATCCAGAAAAACGCAAAGGCATGGACACGGGTGCCGATGACGCCACGCTCGCCGCCCGGCGCACGGTGTACGCCTTGATCGACCGCGACCGGCTCCCGGAATTGTTCCGCATCTTTGATTTCGCCAATCCCGACATGACTTCCGGGCAGCGCTTCATGACGACGGTGCCGCAGCAAGCCCTGTTCATGATGAACAGCCCGTTGGTGGCCGATCAGGCCAAGGCACTGCTGCGGCGGCCGGAGTTCCAATCGCTCGACGGCGAGGCGCGCGTCAAAATGCTTTACCGGATTCTCTTCCAGCGCACGCCGGGCGCGGACGATGTAAAGGTCGGCCTGCAATTCGTAAAAGCGCATGGCGGGCTGTCCCCGCAGAAGGCACCCAACCCGTCGTGGAAATACGGGATCGGTGTTTACAACCCGGAGGTGAGGCGACTGAAAAACTTTACCGAGTTCAACGATTTTACCGACGAAACGTGGAAGCTCAAGGGCAAGGCGGCGGTTTTGAAACTGGATGCCCACGGTGGTCAGACCGGGCCGGATCAACGAACCTTGGCCGTCCGCCGCTGGGTTTCGCCCGTCGATGGTTTTGTGTCCATCGAAGGGACACTGGCCCATCAAGAACCGAAGGACGGCGCGGGCGTGCAAGCCGCCATCCTCTCCAGCCGGTCGGGCGAGTTGGGCCGCTGGACGGCGCGCGCGGGCGAGAGCACGGTCGCGGTGGCGCGGGTGGAAGTGAAGAAAGGCGACACGATTGATTTCCTCACCGGCCCGCAGGGCAAATCGGATGGCGAGCGGTTCACCTGGGTGCCGACGATCAACCTGCTGGATGTGAATCCCAACGACCAGCCCGACGAGATTCACGAGTGGGATGCCCTGGCACAGTTTCACGGCCCGCTCGAAGCCGGGCCGAAGGGTCTGAACGCCTGGGAGAAATTCGCGCAAGTGCTGCTGCTCACCAACGAATTCATTTTCTTAAACTGAGCGGGCGCTTTCTTCACCTTACCCATGATCACCTGCAGGTTCACCCTTCTGTTGGCAGTGTGCTGGGGCATATCTTCGAATGCCCAAGAAGTCAAATTGATGAGCGGATTGTCCCCGAAGCTCAGAATATTTCTGATGGAGCATCCTCCGGCCCGAACGGTGCTAACCAATGCCATTGTTGAGACATATTCGAAGAAAACAGTTTCACTGTATTATTTCTATTCTGATGACGTAAGCGTGCCGAGAGCTGGGCATTTCTACCCTAATACCGTCGCTATGCCAAACGTGGTCATCTACATTCGTGAAAATCAATCCCCTGCGGACGAATATGTGTGTGTGCTTTTTGAAGTAATTAATTCACAAGCAGAAAAGCGCTTTCTACAATTGGTGCAGGATGCAAAAGATGGAACCGTCACAAAATCACAATTTGCTCGAGAGATCTTGAAGGCTGAGTTCGATGCAGCAAAGCGTGTCCGTGACATTGTGAGGTTGCCCCGATTTGACGGACAGAGAATTGGGTGAACAATTGCAGATCGAAACTATGAAACCAACCTCTGTCCGTCAAATCGGGGCAACCTCAATGGGGTCCAAACGGACATCCACCAACACCTTGACAATCAAATGAAAAGAGTGCTTCGACTGTTACTTGGGTGTCACGTGTTGGTTCTCCTATCGTGCGACCCACCAATGGGTTCACAACGTGTTGATGTAAAATGGCTTAATAATACCAGTGAAGACGTGGTGATATACAGTGGAGGTTTTCGCCACTATTGGAGCAAAGCAACCGTCCCAGCTGGCTCTTGGTGCGTGGGTGCTCCTGCTGGCGAAATGGAAATACGAGGCAAGCATCATGCTTGGCATTACCATGATTTTATTTTATCTCGTGATCTTGCCAGAAAAGAGGGCCCTCTATCGGTTGTGACCGTTCAGATTGAAACCAACGGTGCATTGCATTACTTACTCCCAGGCACGAGTAGTATTCAAAGTCGTCTGCCTGCACAACCGTCTGGATTCCCGCATGTACCGAGATATCGCTTGGATCTCAGTACGAATTCATTGTCAGCGGGCAGTCAAAACCAGCCAGGAGTGGGCAGTTCAAAACCAGCCGCTTTGAGGTGAACATTGCGTCGGGTGCGGCCAATGCCGCACAAGAACGCAATTGTTACGAACTTATTTGACGTCGTAAGAATGACCGATTTGGCGTCGTAAGGTTTTTTGGGTGTTGGCCGCACTGCCGTCGTACTTCGTGGCCAAATAGCCACGCTCCGATCGTAAGGTTGGGACACGGTTGGACATTTTCTGATCTTCAAGGGAGTTCCGGACTTTTCACCGCACTGGCATCGCCAGCCGGGTTTTTTGACTCAGCTCCAGTTTTTGGCCCCCATTGGCATCGTAAGATTGCGACGCCAGCGGTTTGTTTATGTTTCCGTGATCTGGCGCATGGCATCATGGAAGGATTGAATCCTTCCGCCCCTCCCCCTACAATGCAGGTGTTATGTAACCGCCGGAAGGCCGTCCGTTCGGCGGGCGACGGTGAATCCACATTCCGCTGGGCGAGTTGAGTTATGCTAGACTTTATTTCGGACTTGATCAGTGGTTTGAGATCAGTGGCGGATTATCCGCTGGTCACCGTGGGCGAAAGCCACCTGACACTCACCGGGATTTTTACCTTAACCCTGCTGTTCGCCGTGGTGATTTTTGGTGAACATCTGCTGCGCCGCTACTTCATCCTGCGGTTGCTCAAGCGAACCCATCTGGAACCGTCGCTGCAATTCGCCGTCGGCCGCATCATCGGCTACGCCATCATGGCGATGGGTTTCTACATCGCCTTCCTCACGGTGGGGATCAACCTGAGTTCGCTCGCCGTGCTGGCGGGCGCGGTGGGCGTGGGCCTGGGCTTCGGGCTGCAAAACATCATCAGCAATTTCATCAGCGGCCTGATCATCCTGGCCGAGCGACCGATCGCGATTGGCGACCGCATCGTGGTCGGCGGCGTGGCGGGGCAGGTGCAGAAGATCAGCCTGCGCAGCACCACGGTGCTGACCAACGACAACATTTCCATCATCGTCCCGAACGCGGATTTCATCACGCACGCCGTCACCAACTGGAGCCATAAAGATCCGCGAGTCCGCTTCCACATCCCCGTCGGCGTGGCGTATGGAACGGACATGGACAAGTTACGTCGGCTGATGCTGGAGGTCGCGGCGGAACACCCCAAGGCGCTCAAAGACCCGGCCCCGGAAGTGTTCCTGGCCAGTTTCGGCGACCACGCGCTCAACGTGGAACTGATCATTTGGTCCGAGGAAATGACCTTCAGCCCAGACACATTTCGGAGCGATCTCAATTTCGCGCTCGAGAGAAAATTCCGGGAAAACAAAATTGAAATTCCCTTTCCGCAGCACGACTTGCACCTGCGAACGGGCAGTTTCGTAACCAACCCCACGCCACCGAAGACCGCGCCTTAAGTGGCGCGTTAGATCACGAACGCCAGCGCGCCGAGCGCCGCCGCGAGCAGCCAGATCAACAACACCGCCGTCGATTTGCTCAGACTCTGACGCACGAGGCGATGCGAGAGGTGATTCGTGTCGCCGATGTAAAACGGCTGGCCCAGCCGCCAGCGCAGCAGGACCACCCAGACGAGATCGCCCAGCGGCACGGCGAGAATCAACAGGGGACTGAACACCGCGAGTTTGTGCGGGCTTTGCGCCGTGTAAAAATGCGGCAGAATGGCCAGCACCGCGAGGAGATAACCGACCAAGTGACTGCCGGCGTCGCCGAGAAAAGCACTCGCGGCGGGGAAATTATACGGGAGGAAACCCAACAACGCACCGCACGCCAGCAGCGCGAGCAGCGCGACCAGATATTGTCCGTGCGCCATGGCGATCAAGGCGAAGCACGCGCTGCCAATCACCCCCAGCCCGGCACAGAGGCCGTTCATGTTGTCCATGAAATTGAAGGCGTTGGTCACGGTGAGAATCCACAAGATCGTCACGACGTAGCTGAACAGGACGCTCGGCACGAACAAGGTGATCCGCACGCCAGCGACCGCCACCAAAGCGGCGATGCACAATTGCCCAGAGAATTTCCTGGCCGCACTCAACTCATGTTTGTCATCCAGCCAGCCGAGCAGCACCATGCCGAGAGCCCCGAACAGAATCACACCCAGTTCTATTGAGCGACGGTCCAGGCCGTGTCCTACCGGCGCAGTGACCGGAGCGGATAGCCATTGGAATTTGACCGCCGCTACACCGAGCAGGGTCGGAACAACCAGCCCCGTCATCACCGCCAGCCCACCGGCCAAGGCTACCGGTGTTTGATGAATCTTGCGGTGACCAGGATCATCCACATGGCCGACGCGCACGCACCAGCGACGCCACAGCGGCAGGCTGGCCAGCGTGGTGAAGAACGCGCCCAGCAGCGCCAGCAAATAAACGTTGAACGGAAAGCTGGTCATTCCGTCGGCGGGTTGTAATTCACGAAATCCAGCGGCCGGCTCAAAATTTGATAGAGCTTGTGCAGCTCGTCCACCATCCGCTCCACGGGGAATAATTCCTTTACGAGTTCTTGTCCGTGGCGGCCGAGGCGCTCGCGCAACGCCGCGTCGTCGGCCAGTTGCAGGAGGCGATCCACCAGTCGTTCGGCATCGCCGGGGAGAATCAGGAAACCGGTTTCATTCTCGAAGCACACTTCCCGCGCGCCATCGACATCACAGGCCACCACGGGTTTGGCGGCGGCCAGCGCCTGCGGCAAGGCGCGCGGCAGGCCTTCGCGCACCGACAAATGCACCAGCGCGTCCATGACGCCGACATGACGCGCCACGTCGCCCGGCGGAATCAGGCCGGTGAAAATAAAATGTTTTTCCAGGCCGAGAATTTTCGCCTGCAATTCAAAGCGGCTGCGCAACGGGCCGTCGCCCACGAGCAGAAATTTCATCCGGGGACAGCGTTTCACCAGCGCGGGCGCGGCGGCGAACAGATCATCATGTCCCTTGAGATCGAAGAGTCGGGCGATCTTGCCGACGACGAAATCGCCGGGCGCAAGGCCCAGCTTCGCGCGCAAGGCCGGGTCGTTGGTGGCGGACAAAAACGGTTCCAGCGGAAAGCCGCTGAAGATGCGGCTGAACTGCCGCCGCCGGCCAATGCCGGCCGCGAGATATTGTTTGGCCATGGCGTCGGCCACGGTGACGAAGTGCGAGGTGTACTGCGCGACATGACGTTCAGCGCGGGTGAACGTCCAGTTGGCGAGCGTCCCTTGAAAGCGCCCGAACGACGGCCCGTGAATGGTGTGAACGATGAGTGGCACGCCCGCGCGATGCGCGGCCATCCGACCGAGCACGCCCGCCTTGCCGCTGTGCGTGTGAACGATGTCCGGGCGTTGCGCGCGAAAAATATCCGTGAGGCGGCGCAGCGCGCACCAGTCCAGCCACGGATTTACCGGGCGCACAAGTTCGGGCACAATGGTCAGGAGTTGCGGCACGGACGCGAAGCTGGATTCGAGCGAGCCTTCCGGGCCGGTCGTGGGACCGGAGATGAGGTTTACTTCCATGTCCGGCTTGGCGCGCAGACCCAGCACGGACGCCACGGTGTTTTCCTGGGCACCGCCGACGATCAACCGCGTGATGACGTGGGTGACGCGCATGGTTTTCTATTTGTCCCCGACCTTCAACTGCCGCAGCCGTTCGCCGGCCCACTTCGCGTCGGGCGAGGTCGGTGGCGCGAATTTGAGTCCTTGTTCATAAAGGCGAGTTGCTTCAGTTGGTTGCTTCCGCAGATTGGCGACTTCCGCCAAACCGAACAATGCCTTGTAGGAATCGGCCGAGGGCAACCGCTGCCGCAACGTCTCGTAATCGCGTTGAGCCGCGTCCAACTGGCCGAGGTTGAAATGGGTGATGGCGCGGTTCAACAGCGCGGCCAGGTGATTCGGGTCCAGTTTCAAGAGAGCTTCCAACGGGGCGAGGGCTTCTTTATGCCGCTTGAGCTGAATAAGAATGCCACCGTGATTAAGCAAAGCCCGGGCATTCTGAGGAGAAACCCGCAACTGATTCTCGATCACAGCCAGGGCGTTGGTGAATCGCCCGGACATCAGGTAAACTTCCGCGAGGGATTGCAGCACCGCTTCGTCGTTGGGGATTTTTTGACGAGCGTCGAGGAGCAGCTTTTCCGCGAGGGCGAAGTTGGTCTTCTGCAAATACGCGCCGGCCTCCAGACGGAGCAGCGCGGTCTGGCTGACCAGATTGGTGGCGAGCGACGCGGTCGAGGTTCGGAGTTCCGCCACGGTTTGCAGGGTTCGGTCCGTTGCCCGGCCGGCGAGAAACATTTCGGCGAGGGCGAAGCGGTAGGCGAAATTGTCCGGCTCGAGCGTCTGCGCGCGGGTGAACTGCACCGCCGCCTGCCGCACGAGATTGAACCGCGCGAAGACCCGGCCTATTTGATAACAAAATTCCGGTTCGTCAAACGGCCCGTCGGCACCGAGCAATTCAGCCCACGTCCGATACTGGTACATTTTTTTTGCCAGCGATTCGTCGATGGACGTGGCGCGCGGCTCTCCCCGGCGCAGGTGTTGGTTGAAGTCTAGGTTGACCATCGCCGCCAGGTTTTCGCGGTTCAGATCCAGCGCGAGTTGAAAGGATTGTCCCGCCTCCGCCAGCTTCCGGTGGGTCTGTTGCTCGACGCCCCAATGGTTCGCAGCCCGCGAATACAGGCCGCCCACGACGACGGCGTCGCCAATTTTATTTTCGATGTTGCGGCGCAACGCGGGCAGTTCCGCTTGCACGCTGGCCCAGAAGGATTCATTGGCCGTCATTTCCTCCGCGCTCAAGGTGGGCGCGCTGACGGTGGCGGGCGGGTATGCTTTCAATTCATAAACCAATCCGTGCGGCAACAAGTAGAACGCCTCCAAATACTCGTGGCCGTAACTCGGATGCAGGTAATAGACTTCCCGCGTCGCCGCCAAGCCGGAGATCCACCGGGAAACCGTCGCCGCATTGAGCGGTGCGGGCACTTCTTTGCCGGCCAGCGCATCCGGCCAGCGCTGTGGAAAACGCGCCACGAGCGCGCGGTGATACGAGGGAAACGGCAGGGATCGCACGTCGATCAGGAGATGTTGATGCGGCGAATTCTCCGCGTGATGATGGGCCGACACGAGCAGGAGCAGAACCGGGTTGTCGCTCAAGACCGTCGCGCCTTTGACGGGCAGCGCCTGCGCAGTTCGCGCGGCGAACTGCCGCAGCGCCGTTCCGTTGGCGGCCTGGAGGCGTGGCAAATTCCGCCAGGTCAAAGCCACCGGCACCGCAAGCAACGCCACCCAGACGGCAGCGGTGAGCAGCCCGTTCAGCGAGCGTTCCCATAACGATGGATGCTCCCACGCATGGCCGGTTCCTTCGCCGAAGACGAGCAGGAAGTAGCCGCTACAATAACCGATACACAACGCGCCCAAATAATAGAACGTCAAAAACGGAATCCCCAACCCCAGCGCGCGCGGGCTGAACGGCGGATCAAATGCCGCCCAGAGACAGATCACGAGGAACACGCCGTGAACCGCGCGGAACATGAAGTTCGTCACGGCCGCGCCAATGGCACTGGTGTCGGCAAAACTCGACGGCCAGCGAATGCAAATGGTGACGACGGGAACAAGGGAGGTCATGGAGAGGATCAACACGACCCAGTTGGGAACGGCCAGCAGGCTGTTTTTCTGCAAGCCCAGTTGCATCTGGAGCAGTTGTGTGAAACCCAAAGGGGCGTCGTCGGCCAGTGATCCAACCAGCGGCAACAAAAGATAGAGTGACAGCCCGGCCAGGCCAAGGCCCGCCATTTTTAGAAGAAAACGGACTTTGAAAAAGTCGCGTCCTTTCACCCAGATCAGCGCCGCGAGAAAGAGCGGCAGAAAACCAGCCATCGCCCAGTTGTTCGTCGTGGCCAGCCCGTAGGCGAAGGCGAAGCGCCACAGCCACGATGCGCGTTGGCTCCAGCGATATTCGAGGAGGCAGCGGATCACGTAGGCGAACAGCAGCAGGTTCAACGCTTCACCCGTGGCCGCGGTGGCGTTTTCCCAGAAGGTCGCTTGCAGCCCGCAGACGAGTACGGCGAGCAGCGGCGGCAGCCAGTTGGCGCGGAGGGAAAGGAGGGAATCTTCGCTCCGTTCGCGCTGGCGCTGCTCGCGGGTGCGGTCGTGGGGCAGCAGGGCCACCGAACGGGCCAGCAGGCCGAGGGTCAACGCCGCGCAGACGGCGGAAAATAAATTCAGCACCAGCAGTTGCACGCCCGTGGGCAGGAAACGCACCGGATACGTCAGCAGCAAATAAAGTGGCGACTGAATTGTTGGCGTCCACCAGTCCCAGCCGGTGACTTTGGCCGCGACCGGCAGACTGGCGAGCGTGACCCAGTGATTGAGCGTGAAAAAATAAAGCGCCAGCGCGCCAGCGGCCGCGCCCCACGGCAGCGCCGACCGCGCGGAGTTAAACGATTTTGTTTCCCTAGTTTCCATAGCGGCGACCCGACCGAGTTGAAATCATGCGCGCCCGCTTCACAAGCCCGAAGGTGTTTCCGGCGGCGGGGAAGGCGCGGGGTTGAGGCGCAGGTCGGCCACGCATTCAACGTGCTGCGTTTGAGGAAACATATCCAGCGGGACGACTTTCACCAACTCATAGACCGCGCTGGCACACAGGGCGTTCAAGTCCCGCGCCAGCGTGGCCGGATGGCAGGAGACATAAATGATCTGCCGGGGCCGGACCTCGCGCAGCAATTGCAAACTTTCCGGCGGACAACCCGTGCGCGGGGGATCGATGATGACGCTGGTCAGCTCCGGGGAGAATTTCGCCAGCAGGCCGGGCAGCACCTCCTCCACGCGGCCCGTGATGAATTCGCCGTTCGCCCGCTGGCGCGCCGCGGCATTGAGCCGCGCGGCTTTGATGGCGGGGACATCGAGTTCCACGCCCACGAACGAATCCACGAGGTCGGCCAGTTCGATACCGAAGAAGCCCACGCCGCAATAGGCGTCCACCAGATGTCGCGCGCCGCTGTCGCGCAACCGTTCACGCACCGTTTCCACGAGTTTGGGCAGCAGGAAAAAATTATTCTGAAAAAAAGAATCGCGCGGCACTTCCCAGCCTTCGGGCGCGACGCGCAAGACCACTTTGATTCCACCCTTCGGCGGCGGATGGGCGCGGACGTGTTTGATTTGCTCGTTCAACGCCGGTTCCGCGATGGCGCATTCCTCGATGTCCACCACCCAGCGGTTTTCGGCGCGGATGAACCCGATCTCCAACCCCTGCTTCACCTTGTTCCACTGGCTACGGATCATGATACGGTTGCGATAGCCATATGGCTGCGGACAAGGAACCACCGGGTCAATGACCGCCGCCGCAAACCCGCCAATGCGCTGAAACAGATCGGTGATCTGCTTTTGTTTGAGCCGCAGTTGCGCCGGGTAATCGATGTGCTGATACTGGCAGCCGCCGCATTCGCCGAAATAACGGCACTTCGGCGCGACCCGTTCCGGCGCGGGCTTGAGCACTTTCACCAAGCGGGCGCGGGCGAAGCGTTTCTTCACTTCGATCAACTGCACTTCCACCTCCTCGCCGACCAGCACGAAGGGAACAAAAATCACGAACTCATCCACGCGCGCCACGCCCTCGCCGCCGAAGGCGATGTCGTGAATCGTGACAGTGAGCTGGGTGCCGGGCGTCAAGCCGGCGGCGTGTTCCGCAATCATCGCCGGGATGATGCCGCGACGGTTGCGCCCGCCGCAAGCCCGGAGGTGGAGTTTTCCAGCTTACTTCCCGTGTGGCGCTTGCTCGTAGTGTTTGCGCAGGATGTCTTCGCCGAAATCATTTTCAAAATCGCGCCACACCGCGTGAACGTGATTGTTGTTGTTTTGCGTGTTGTCGTATTCGAGCAGGAACGTCGGGCCTTGGACCCGGTAATAATCTCCGTTGCCCGGCTCGATGCTGCCCGCCCACGCAAAATAAATCTTGTCCATCCCCGCCTTCTGAATCTTTTCCAAATCCTTGCCGGCAACTTCGGGCCGGACGCGATGGATGTATTCCTTGATCAACTCCACGAGCAGTTTGTTTTGTTCCTTCGTCATTTGCGCGGAAATCAAGCCATCATTGGCCAGCGGCTTCACCCGGCGCTCGGCGGCGGTGATGACGTCCTTGGGCGCGACGTTCGCGTAGATGGCGATCTTCCGTTGGTCGGCGTTGAGCGACTTCACCAATTGCCGTCCCAAGTCATCCTCGCCCGCCAGCACCCGCAGGCCCTTGCGCTGGCCTTCGCGGACTTCGGCGGGATTCGTGCCCATGAAATTCGGCGTGGCCGAAATCTCCTTGCCACCCGCGAGAGTGAAATTCACCGAAAGATGATGGCCTTCGACGCGCCAGCCCCACGTTCCTTTCGCGCCCGGCTCGCCGAAGATGGAAACGTAATAACGGTCCACGTCACGGATGTTGCCGGGCTTGGCCTTCTCCATCTCATGCAGAATTTCCTCCAGGCTCATGATCGTGACCGCCTTGCCGTAACCGCGCTGGCTCAAACCCGAGGACAACAACGCGTGGGCCAGATTGCGTTGCGCGGGCGTCATATCTTTCATCTGAAGCCCTTTCCGGTCGTTCTTCGGGATGAAATGCCAGTTCTGGCGTTCCTCGCTTTTCAACTCCATCACCGCCGTCGCCTTTTGCTCCGGCGTCAATGCGGCGAGAAAATGATTGGCGGCAGCGGCCATCTCCTCCGCCGGCGTGGCCGCGCGCGCGGTCGCGGCGGTAAATTCAAGACAGGCGAGGAGCATCAAAATCGAACGCAGGATCGGCAAGGTTTTCATGCCGCCAAGTCAAGACATCCCGCCGGGAAAGGCAACTGCAAAATGGGGAACGGAATATATAGTGAAACATCCCAGTCGTCGGATCCCGCAACTCCTAGGACGTGTTCCCTCTCACCCTTTCCCTCTCCGCAGGGGAGCGGGCCGGGGTTAACCCGGCTCGCCGCACCGGACCGGAAAACCCGCCGAGTGCATTCTGCTGTTCCACACTGCGGGTTGGTATCACTCGACAATTCTTCCCGCACCTTGTTCTAATCAGACATGCGCATCATTGGCGGCACTGCGGCGGGACTCATCTTAAAAGCGCCCAAAGGCTTCGACGTGCGGCCCACACCTGACCTCGTCCGGCAGGCGGTTTTTAACAGTCTCGGCGCGCGTGTCGAAGGCGCGCGCGTGCTGGAACTTTTTGCCGGCACCGGCGCGCTCAGTCTCGAATGCCTCAGCCGGGGCGCGGCGAACGCGCTCTGCGTGGAGCTATCACCGAAACACGCGCGGTTCATTCAAGAGAACTTCACGAGCGCGAATCTCCCCGCTGGCTCGCTCCAAATCCGTATCCAAAATGTCGCCACCGCCGTGCCGCCACTCGCCGCCAACGGGCAGCAATTTGATTTGATCCTGGCCGATCCGCCCTACGGAGAAAAAAATGTGGGCCGCCGTTCAACCTCGTTCGCCCAGCGCCTGCTCGACGACACGGACCTGCCCAAACTCCTCGCTCCCGATGGCCGATTCATTCTCGGTCACACCAAACGCGACACGCTCGAATTGCCCGCCGCGTGGGAAGAAGTGAAGGTGCTCAAGCACGGCGATTCCTGGATGCGCTTTCTGAAGAAGAGTTGAATCAGGAACGCAGGAAGGCAGGAATGAGAAGGCGCAGCTTGTTATTCCTGCTTTCCTGATTGAAATCGTTCCCTCCCCCCATTTTCTAAATCAGTGTTCCATTCGTGTTTCATCCGTGGCTAAATCCAGTCTCAACATGAACCCCTCATTCCGCGCTCCACTTTTCGCCGCCGCTTTGCTACTGGTTTTGCCTGTGTCGCCCGTCACCGCTCAAACCAGCACGCCCTTTGCCGCGCCCTCGCCACGGTTGCAAGGCATCGTGGAGCAGGCCGTCGCCGACACACGCACGCAGTTCCCCAAGCTCCAGACCAATCAAATCGCCGTCACGCTCGTGAACCTGCGCGATGCGGCGAAACCGGAGCGCGCCAGTTATCGCAGCACCGAGCCGATTTACCCGGCCAGCGTCATCAAACTGTTTTACCTCGCCGCCGCGCATCGCTGGCTGGAGGACGGCAAATTGCAAGACACGCCGGAGCTACGCCGCGCGATGAGCGACATGATCGTGCATTCCTACAACGAGGCGACGCATTACGTCATTGATCTGCTCACCGGCACAACCAGCGGGCCGGAGTTGCCGGAAGACGAATTGAAAACGTGGTTTGAAAAGCGCAACGCCGTAAATCGCTTTTTCTCCTCACTTGGGTACACGAACATCAACGCGAACAAGAAGCCGTGGGGCGAAGGCCCGTATGGCCGCGAAACGCAGGCGATCAAGCTGTTCGAGCCGAAACGCAATCTGCTGACGACGGATGCCACCGCGCGCCTCATGACTGAAATCGGCACCGGCAAATGCATCAGTCCGAAACGCAGCGCGGAGATGATGACGTTGTTGAAGCGCGATCCGTTCGGCGAAAGCAAAGACCCGGACAACCAGGCGAAGTTCACCGGCCCCGCGTTACCACCCGGCGCGAAACTGTGGTCCAAAGCCGGCTGGACCAGCGAGACGCGTCACGACGCGACCTATATCGAACTGCCCGGCGGCAATAAATTCGTGCTCGTCATCTTCACCGTTGGCCACGCCGGCGAACACGGCGTCATCCACGCCGTCGCGCGCAAGGTGGTGGAAGAAATCAAGTAGTTCGTTACGCCCCGGGTATCTCCAAGCGCGTCACCGCCTCCAGTGCGGCGACGGTGAAGATATGTGGGTAAAGTTTTTCGTAATACCAGAGCTTGGCGAAGTAGAAACCGATGGGCGCGGGTTGAGTCCAGGAGCCATCTTCGACACGCCGGACGAGCCAATCAACGCCGCGCGCCAGAGCCAACGGAGCTTCGGCCACACTCGACTTGTCCACGACCGCTAGCGCCTCCACCGTGAGCGCCGTTTCCTCCACCGAGGACGGCGCGCCGGGACAGCCTCCCCAGCCGCCATCGGGATTTTGCGCCGAGGCCAACCATTGAACCGCGCGTTTTTTGGGTTCGAGCACTTCCGGGTATTCGCCCTCATCCAGGCACGCCAATGCGTGCAGCACGCGAGCCGTGCCGTAGATCGGATTACTTTCATCCGTTGCGTGTTGATTGCCAAACCAGAGCGGAATCCACGAACCGTCGCTCAGTTGATTCACCCACAAATGGCCGAGGGCGTTTTCGACTGGAACCCGCAAACGCGCTTGCATCTTCCCCGGCAAAAAGGGCAAACACGTCAGCCATGCGCGAAGCGCGTGCGCCGTGAGGTCGGAGCCGCTGCGATCGAACGGCAGGTTCGTCCAGCCGCGGCAGAAGGTCGGGATGCCAAGGTCGCGATTTTGCAAGTCCAGCAGCCACTTCACTCCCGCGATGGCCGCCTCGCGAACGCGCGCACTCTCATCGTCGAGTTGCTTCAACGCGAGCAACGCGCCCGCTGTGTCATCAGCGTCCGGCACGCCGCCGGGCAAATCGGTCCACGCCCAACCGCCGGGCGCGGCGTTGGTGTAGGGATGCACGGTGCGGTATTGTTGCGCGAGCAGCCAGTCGAGGATGTGCTGTCGCTCTCCGGCACTCATCACTTCGTGGATGCTGGGGCCAAGCGCATTGACGGCAAGCGTCGTCACCCAGGTGGCAAGATTGGTGTCAATCGGCCAACTGCCGTCGGGGCGAACGGACTTGAGCAGAAACTCCACTCCTTTGAGCGCGACGGGATGATCCGCATTGCCACTGCCCGCAAGACTCATCGTGACGAAGCTCGTCAGTGGCGTGGCTTCGAGAAAGCCACCACTGGACGGCTGGATGTTGCTTAGAACGCGCAGCGTTTTCGCCCGCGCCAAATTCCGCGTCAGTCGTGTGATTGGATTGCGCGTGGGCAAGTGATGATGCCGCACTTGCCCAATCGCAATCAAAGCCGGCAGCGCGTAGCTCACCACCGGCAGGCGCAGCGCGGCGAAGACTTTTGGGGGAAACGCCGCCAGCTCGAAGGGCAATTGAATAACGCGCCGCCAAGCCTCCTTGCCTTCGCCGAGACGGCCGGACAACGCGCACATCGTCAGAATCGGGACGGAAAAAGTGCGATCCTTGCCATAGCGCGCGATGATGGCGTCGGCGAGTTTGTCCGTGGTGGAGCCACCGGCGTGTTGATGCAGCCATTGCCCGGCCTTTTTCACGGTGGTTTCGTGCTGCTCAGCTGCGCCAGGCACCGCACCGAATGCCGCCCAGCAGAGCGCGGCGGTGCTGATGTTGCTCCGACTAAGCACCGTGTCGCCCCAGCCGCCGTCGGCGTTGGCGTGCTCGGCGAGCCATTGAAGGCCAGCGGCGATTGCGGGTTGTGGATTGCGGATTGCGGATTGGTTGTCGGGCTTCGCGTGGCGATGCCAGAGTTCGAGTGCGGTCACGGCGGTCGCCGTGGACAGCGCGCTGCTCGACAACTCACCTTCCCAATGTCCGGCAGGCGTGCGGGCGTCCAGCAGGGCTTGCCGTGCTTTGGCGAGCGCAGCCTGGAGCCGGAGTGGATCAATGGTCGGGGCGGACATTCGTTCAGTTTGATGAATATGTTGCGCTCGTGACCGAACAATAGGCCGAATGGCCTACCGACGGTGGTATGTGTCCTGCTGATTTACGCTTGTCGCACTGATGGGCCGAAAGTAGTCCGGCCCAGCGATGCGAAAAAGACTATTTCGACATTATGTATCTGGACAATTCATTCTCGACCGGCGTTCTGAAACGCCCTGTCGCCAAGAAAATGGTCAAGCCGGTGTCGTTCATCCTGATGGCACCGGAGGCCCGCAGCGTTTCCGTGGTCGGGGATTTCAATCAATGGGATTCCTCGGCAAACCCCCTGACACGCCGTATTGACGGGGGTTGGAGCGCGCTGGTCGAGTTGCCGCATGGTCATCATCGCTACCAGTTTCTGGTGGATGGTCAGCCCGTGCTCGATCCGCGCGGGCAGGGTGTTTCCCGCCTGAACAAGAACGAGCGGGCCTCGCTGATCGCCGTCAGTTGAGTGCGCGAAAATTTACGCGGCGGCGCGAAAATCACGCATCGGCTGGCTTGGCCTTCGCCCGTTGTTCCGCAAAAAAGGATTTCAACAGCGCGCGGCATTCCTCTTCCCGGATGCCCCCCAAGATTTCGCAGCGATGGTTCAAGCCGGGGAACTGCAAGAGATTCAACGCCCCGCCCGCCGCGCCACCCTTCGGATCGCTGACACCGAAAACCACCCGTGCCACCCGCACATGCACCAGTGCGCCAGCACACATGGGACAAGGTTCCTTCGTTACGTAGAGCGTGCAATCCGTCAGCCGCCAGTCGCCCATGGCCTCCTCGGCCTGCGTCACGGCCAGCATTTCGGCGTGCGCGGTGGCATCTTTCAAGGTCTCCACTTGGTTGAAGGCGCGGGCGATGATGCGACCTTCGCGCACGACCACCGCCCCGACGGGCACTTCCTCGGCCTCGTACGCGCGCACTGCCTGACGCAAGGCTTCGCCCATGAAATACTGGTCGCTATATAAATCGATGATCGGTTCGTCAGACATGATTTCCTATTCGTGGCGGGGAGCCGGTCTCCTCCATTGTCCATTCATTTCGCCTGTCGGGAAAACAATGGCAATGCGCCGCGAAAAATCCACCACGATAACGCCAGAACAACGGCCAGACTTGCTCGCGGTCAGTCTGCGGCAGGGACAGTGTCGCCAGCACTGCTCTCGGAAAAAACTGGAACGAACCTTCGCTGATCGGCGGCGGCCGTGTGGTGAGTTTCGGTTTGATCTCGAATAAAAACATCAACCAATGCGCCTGTCCTTCGTAACCGTGTTCGCTGATAATGCCGTTGAGATGCAAGTCGGACGGCTGAAGCACGAGGCCGATTTCCTCGTGCGCCTCACGGATGGCGCAGGCGTACGGCGATTCGCCCAGTTCCGTTTTCAACTTGCCGCCGCACGGACTCCACAGGCCGCGGTTCGGCTCTTGCGCCCGGTGCAACAGCAGCACTTCATCCGCCGCGTTGAAAGCGTAGAGCAGCGTCGCGATTTTATAGGGCAGCGCCATCACCGGGAGTGAAACAGGGAACTGCGTTCGGGGCAAGCAGCGGGTCGTAGAAGGAGCGGGCGGCTAAATTTCCGCTTGCTTCTCGGCGTCCAAGACGGAGAAATCTCTTGTTATGAAACAACGCCTTCTCTTCCTGCTCACGCTCGGCTGCTCGCTCGCGCTGTCCGCCGCCGAGCCGGCCAAGAAACCGACCATCGTCCTCATCAGCGGCGAGTTTGAATACAAATCGTCGGAGTCGCTGCCCGCCTTCAAAAAATTCCTCGAGGCAAAATACCCGGTTAACTGCATTTACCTCGAACGCAAAGGCGGCACCAACGCCAACGACATCCCCGGTCTCGAAGCCTTGGAGCACGCCGACCTCGCGGTCATTTTCATCCGGCGCATGACGCTGCCGGAGGAGCAGCTCAACCGATTCAAAAAATATCTTAATGCCGGCAAACCCATCGTCGGCATTCGCACCGCCAGTCACGCATTTGAAAACTGGAAGGAATGGGATCGTGACGTTCTCGGCGGCAACTATCACATGCACTACGGCCAGGAATTGCTCCCGGTGATCCGCGCCGCGCCTGATGCCGCGCGCCATCCGATTCTCCACGGGCTACCGACAGAGTTCGTGGCCAACGGTGGACTTTACAAGAACGCTCCGCTGCCGAAGGACTCCACGCCGTTGTTGCTCGGCACGATTCCCGACCAGCCCGTCGAACCGGTCGCGTGGACGCACAGCTACAAGGGCGCGCGCATTTTTTACACCTCGCTCGGCCATCCGAAGGATTTTGAAACCGAGCCGTTCAAACAACTCGTCGTGAACGCGATTTACTGGGCGCTCAACCAACCGGTTCCGGTCGCGGTTCCGGCGGCCTCCACGAAGGCGGCCGTCAACAAGCGCATCGGCGTGGAGGAATTTGAAAAGCTGTGGCGGGACAAAAAGAACATGGTGCTCGACGTGCGCACAGCGGGCGAATTCGCGGACGGACACATTCCGGGCGCGATCAACATCGATGTGAACTCGTCCGACTTTGCGAAAAAAGTGGCCTCCTTGGACAAGAGCAAAACGTATCTCGTGCATTGCGCCGCCGGCGTGCGCAGCGCCAAAGCCGGCAGCCAGCTTGCGCCGCTGGGTTTCACTTCACTCTACGATCTCGCGCCCGGCTTCAAGGGCTGGGAAAAAGCGGGCAAGCCGACGGAGAAATAAAATGAAGCCAGCCGCCCTTAAATCTGAAAGTCGCCCTTGCCCTTTTCGCGGTCGCGTTTGCTTAACACCTTCACGTTGACTTCCTCACTTAACACCAGCGAGTGCGGCGGGACGCTGCTGGTCAAAAAGACATTCGCCCCGATCGTGCTGCCCGCGCCCACCACCGTGTCGCCGCCCATGATGGTGGCGTTGGCGTAAATCGTCACATGATCCTCGATGGTCGGATGCCGTTTCTGCCCGCGCAACTGCTGGCCACCCGACAGCGAACGCGCCACCAGGCCGACGCCTTGATACATCTTGACGTGATGGCCGATGATGCACGTCTCCCCCACGACCGTGCCGGTGCAATGATCGACAAAAAAGTGCGAACCGATTTGCGCGCCCGGATGCAAGTCCATCCCGGTGCGGCCGTGCGCCCATTCGGTCATGATGCGCGGGATGAGCGCGATCTGTTTGCGGTAAAGCTCGTGCGCGAGCCGTTGCACGGCGATGGCCTCGACGAACGGATAGGCGACGATGACTTCATCCCGGCTCAACGCCGCCGGGTCGCCATTGAAGGCCGCTTCGGTGTCGGTCTGCAATAATTCACGGACGGGCGGCAGGCTGCCGAGAAACTCCATGGTCACGGTGTGCGCGGTTGCACGCAGATGTTTCTTGGAGATGCCGTCGGGCGGGCGGTATTCGAGACTTTTGTAAATTTCATCCTCCAGTCGTCCCTGCACGGAGTCCATGAGCGTGGCGGTTTCCACCTTCAACTCGGACGAGTGGATGGGCTTCACGTCGAAAAATCCAGGGAACAGCAGCCGCAGTAAATCAATCGTGATCTGCGTGGTGGAACTCTTGGAGGGCAGATTGCGGCCATCCAGATGATTGATGCCACCGACGCGCGCGTAGGAAGCGATGAGCTGGTCGGTGAGCTGCGTAACCGTGACGTTCACGCGGGCAGTATTCAACACGCGGCGGAGAAAGGCAAGCTAGGCGCGCAGCCGCACCAACAGATCCTTGCTCTGGACGGTGTCGCCCACCTGCGCCGGGAGTTCCACCACCACGCCGTCGCCAGGCGCGTAAATCGTGGTCTGCATTTTCATCGCCTCGAGCGTCACGAGCTTGTCGCCCTTTGCCACTTTCGCGCCGACACCCACAGCGAGCGCGGTGATGATGCCAGGGATGGGCGCGCCAACCTGCAACGGATCGGCGAGGTCGGCCTTCGCGCGACTGCGCACCGTCGTCTGGATCGATTTGTCGAGGATGGCCGCTTCGCGCGTCATGCCGTTGAGTTCGAACGTCACCGAGCGCCGGCCGTCTTTGTCAGGCGTGCCGACGTTGATTAATTTGATGAACAGGGTTTTTCCCTCCTCAATGTTCACGGAAATTTCCTCGCCGGTTTTCAATCCGTAAAAGAACGCGGGCGTGGGTAGGGCGGTGACGCCGCCAAAGTTGCGCTCAAACTTGGCGAACTCGGCATGCACTTCCGGATACATCAAGTGGCTGAACAAATCGTCGTCGCTGGGATCGCGCTTCAATTTGGCGGCCAGCTCCTCCTTGGTTTTCTTCAAATTCAGCGGCGGCAAACCGGCACCGGGACGCCCGCGCAGGGGTTTCCGGTCGCCGAGCACCACCCGCTGCACCGCTTTGGGCCAGCCGCCCACGGGCTGGCCAAGGCCGCCGGCAAGCATGTCGATGACTGATTCAGGAAACGGCGTGGCGCCGGGTTCGAGATTGACCACGTCCGCCGGTTTGATGCCGCGCGTGATGAGAAACATGGTCATGTCGCCAACGACTTTGCTGCTCGGCGTGACCTTGACGATGTCGCCAAAGAGCTGGTTCACCTCGGCATACGTGCGGGCGATTTCCGGCCAGCGGCCGCCCAAACCCATGCTAGCAGCCTGTTCTTTGAGGTTCGTGTACTGGCCGCCGGGCATCTCGTGCAGATACACATCCGCGCTCCCGCTGCGCGGCGCGGTGTCGAACGGCGCGTAAAACGTGCGCACCTGTTCCCAGTAACTGGAAAATTCGTTGAGCGCTTCCAAATCCAGCCCGGTGTCGCGCGGCGTGTGTTGCAACGCGGCGACGAGCGAATTCAAATTCGGCTGGCTCGTCGAACCCGACATCGCGGCGAGCGCGAGATCGACGACGTCCACGCCCGCATCGCTGGCGCGCAAAATGGACGAGGCATTGATGCCGCTGGAATCGTGCGTGTGAAAATGCACGGGAATCCCAATCGCCTCCTTCAACGCCTTCACGAGCTTGAACGCCGCGTAGGGCCGGCACAGCCCGGCCATGTCCTTGATGGCGAGAAAATGTGCGCCCATGCGTTCCAGTTCCTTCGCCAGCTTCACATAATACTTTAACGAATATTTGTCGCGCTTCGGATCGAGGATGTCGCCGGTGTAGCAGATCGCGGCTTCGCACACGGCGTGCGTTTCCTGTACTGCTTCTATCGCCACCTTGAGATTGGGCGTGTAGTTGAGCGAATCGAAGACGCGGAAAATGTCCATGCCGGACGCGGCGGCGTGTTTCACAAAACCAGCGACGACGTTGTCAGGGTAATTCGAATAGCCGACCGCGTTCGAGCCGCGGAACAGCATTTGAAAACAAATGTTCGGAATCCGTTCGCGTAGCAGACGCAAGCGATGCCAAGGATCCTCGTGCAGAAAACGCATGGCGGTATCGAACGTCGCGCCGCCCCACATTTCGAGACTGAACAATTGCGGTATGCGGCGCGCCACGGCATCGGCTGTAGCAAGCATGTCGTAGGTGCGTACGCGCGTGGCGAGCAGGGATTGATGGGCGTCGCGAAAAGTCGTGTCGGTGATGAGCAACTGCTTTTGCTTGAGCGTCCACTCCGCGAATTTCTTGGGGCCAAGCTCCAGTAACAACTGCCGCGTCCCGGCCGGCGGCACCTGCTTGTGGTCATACGCCGGCGGCAGCGCGGCGGGCAGCGGCCCCTTCGGCGCGTGGCCTTTGGCCTGCGGATTGCCGTTGATGACGACGTCGCCGAGGAAGGCGAGCAGCTTGGACGCGCGGTCGCGGCGCGGTTTGTAGGCAAACAGCTCGGGCGTGGTGTCGATCAACGTCGTTGCCGCCTGGCCTGATCGGAAAGTTTCGTTGGCGATGAGATTTTCGAGGAACGGAATGTTCGTCTTCACGCCGCGGATGCGGAATTCGCGCAGCGCACGATCCATGCGCAGCAACGCCTGCCGAAAGGTCCGGTCCGACGCCGTGATCTTCACTAGCAATGAATCGTAATATGGCGTGATGACGCTGCCGGCGTTGCCCATGCCGCCGTCGAGGCGGATGCCCAACCCGCCCGCCGAACGGTAAGTCAGGATTTTTCCGTAATCGGGCGTGAACTTGTTTTCCGGATCTTCGGTGGTGACGCGGCATTGCACGGCGTACCCGTTGCGCTGGATTTTGTCCTGTGGCGGCAAATCCAGCACAGGATCGAACAACGCGTGTCCCTGCGCCACGAGAATCTGCGAGCGCACGAGATCAATTCCGGTGATAACCTCCGTGACCGTGTGCTCCACCTGGATGCGCGGGTTCATCTCAATGAAAAACCATTCATGGCGATCGAGGTCGTAGAGAAACTCGATGGTGCCGGCGTTGTCGTAGCCAATCTCCCGCGCCATTCGCGCAGCGGCTTCACACAACTCAACGCGCACTTTTTCGTCGAGGCCGATGCTCGGCGCGATTTCCACGACCTTCTGATGCCGCCGTTGCACCGAGCAATCGCGCTCGTGCAGGTGCAGCACGTTGCCGTGCTGGTCGCCGAGAATCTGCACCTCAATGTGCTTGGCGCGCGGAATATATTTTTCCAGGAACACGGCGGGATTGCCGAACGCGCGGCCCGCTTCACTTTGCGCTTCATCCAGCAGGAACACCAAATCGCCGGGCTTGGTCACCACGCGCATCCCGCGCCCGCCGCCGCCAAACGCCGCCTTGATGATGAGCGGGAAACCAATTTCCTTCGCGATCTTCAACGCCTCGACGCGGTCTTCCACCGGGTTTTCCGTGCCGGGCAACGTGGAAATCTTCAGCCGCTGGGCCAGCGCGCGCGCCGCTACTTTGTCGCCCATCAATTCCAGAAGTTCAGCGCGCGGGCCGACGAACGTGATGCCCGCTTCTTTGCACGCGCGGGCAAAGGCGGCGTTCTCCGACAAAAATCCGTAGCCGGGATGAATGAGGTCCACGCCCCGTTCCTGGGCGAGCGCAACAATGCCGGGAATATCGAGATACGCGCCGACCGGCCCCTTGCCCTCGCCGACCAGATAGGCCTCGTCCGCCTTGAAGCGATGCACCGAGAGCCGGTCTTCCTGCGCGTAGATCGCGACCGTGCGCATGCCCAGTTCGGTGGCGGCGCGAAAGACGCGGATGGCGATTTCGCTGCGATTGGCAACGAGCAATTTCTTGACTCGCTTCGGCGGCGCGCTGCTTTGGGCGGCGGTAGCTTCGGTGGTTTTACTGACGCTGCTTCGGGACAAACTCATATTCGGGGCGTCTTTATAGAACGGAGTCTAGGGAATGGCAAAACAATGATTTTCACGGCCGTGTGAAAAGGGTGGCACCCGCGTCTCGCGGGTTGGATTCGGTGTCCCGCCGAATCCCGCAGCCGGACGCGTGCTTTGCCCTTGAAGCAGGTGGGCGCATGAAATAGTTTCCATCGACCCGATGCGTTGCTGGTCACTTTGAACTTATGTCCGCTGCGAACACCACTGCCGCCCTGCTGCTGGCGGGCCTGATTTTACTGGCGGGCGAATGCGTTTCCAGTGCGGCGGAGAAATCGAAGTCGCCCATCAAACCCACGGCGGAACCAGCCGGGTTCTTCGCGCAGAAAATCCAGCCGATCCTCGCGGAGCATTGCTTCAAGTGCCACAGCCACACAGCAGACAAAATCAAAGGCGGCCTCGTGCTCGACTCGCTCGCCGGCGCGCTGAAGGGCGGCGATACTGGCCCGGCTCTCGTGCCGGGGCATCCGGAGAAAAGTCTGCTCATCAAAGCGGTTGGCTATGGCGACCCCGATTTGCAAATGCCGCCCAAGGGAAAGAAACTTTCGGACGAGCAAATCGCTGCGTTGACGAAATGGGTGAAGGAAGGAGCGCTCTGGCCCGGTGCTCCGGCGGCGCAATCTTCAGCACCAACGCGGACTCGCGGCAAGATCACCGACGAAGACCGCCAATGGTGGGTGTTCCAGCCGGTGCGCGAACCGAAGGTGCCGAACACGGCGGATGGAGGCTGGGCGCGCAACCCGATTGATCATTTCATTTTTGCGCGGCTCAAGACGGAAGGCTTGAAGCCGTCGCCGGAGGCGGGACGGGTGGCGTTGATTCGCCGGGTGTACTTTGATCTCACCGGACTGCCGCCGTCGCCGAAGGAAGTGGATCAGTTTGTCGCGGACAAAACGCCGGGCGCTTACGAGAAGCTCGTGGAGCGATTGTTGCAAAGCCCGCGTTACGGCGAGAAGTGGGCGCGCCACTGGCTCGACCTGGTGCGTTACGCCGAGTCCGACGGCTACAAGGCCGACGATTATCGGCCGAACTCGTGGCGATACCGCGACTACGTCATTCAATCACTCAACAACGACAAGCCGTACAACCGTTTCGTGCAGGAGCAACTCGCGGGCGACGAATTGTTTCCCGAGTATCCCGACGCCATTGTCGGCACCGCCTATTTTCGCAACGGCATTTACGAATACAACAAGCGCGATGTGCGCGGGCAGTGGCAGCGCATGTTGGAAGACATTACGGACACAACGGCCGACGCGTTCCTGGGGCTGGGCTTGCAATGCGCGCGCTGTCACGACCACAAGTTTGATCCGATTTTGCAAAAGGATTATTACCGACTGCAGGCGTTTTTTTCGCCCCTTCTGCCGCGTGACAATCTTGTGCTGGCGACGCCCGAGCAGAAGGCGGAATACCAGGCGCAACTCGCAAAATGGGAGGCCGCCACCGCTGACCTCCGCGCCGAAATCGAAAAGCTGCTCGCTTCGGTGAAACGCAACGCCGAGAAGGACGCGGTCGAGAAATTCATCGAAGATATCCGCGAGATGATGAACAAGCCCGTCGCCGAGCAGACGCCGTATGAGCATCAGATTGCCGAACTGGCGTACCGGCAGGTGACCTATGAGTTCGACCGGCTCGACGCTAAGCTCAAAGGCGATGCGAAGGAGCGGGTCATCGCGCTGCGCAAGAAACTTTTGGAGTTCGACAAACTCAAACCCGAGCCGCTGCCGTCGGTGTTCGCCGCCACGGATGTCGGCCCGGTGGCGTCGGCTTTGTTCATTCCGAAAAAGGAATCGCTCGGTGAAATTGAGCCAGGCTTTCCCTCCGTCCTCGACGAAAAGCCCGCGACGGTGAAGCCGCTGGCAAATTCCACCGGCCGCCGCAGCGAACTGGCGCGCTGGCTCACGCAACCGGAGAATCCGCTCACCGCGCGCGTCATGGTGAACCGCATCTGGCAGGGGCATTTTGGCCGCGGTCTGGCCGCCAACACGAGCGACTTTGGCAAGCTCGGTGAAAAGCCGACGCATCCGGAATTGCTCGACTGGCTTGCGGCGCGCTTTGTGGCGGACGGTTGGAGCCTGAAAGAATTGCACCGGCTCATCGTGACCAGCGCCACGTACCGGCAGGGGGCGGGGGTAAGTCATCAGTCATCAGTAATCAGTAAGGGCAAGCCCCAGATCGTTAAAAATCGAGCCGGCGCAAAACTGAATACTGACTCACTGATAACTGATTACTCCGCTGAACTGACCAAGGACCCGGAGAATCGCCTGCTCTGGCGCGGCAACGTCCGCCGGCTGGAGGCCGAGCAGATTCGCGACGCGCTGCTTTCCGTAACCGGCGAACTCAAAGTGGACGCTGCGGGCGGACCCAGCACGGATTTTCTGACGCCGCGTCGCAGCGTTTTCAGCAAGGTACTCCGCAACGCGCGCGATCCGCTGCTCGACGTGTTCGATCTCGCCGAGTCGTTCAACAGCGTCCCGCAACGCAACGTCACCACCACGCCCACCCAGGCGCTGCTGCTTTTCAACAGCCAGATGATGCTCCGCCACGCCGCGGCGTTCGCCAAACGGTTGGAGGCCGAGCACCCCGGCGGCGACGAGGAAAGAGTGGACGCCGCGTATCGCCTGGCTTTCAGCCGCGCGCCCAAACCTGCGGAACGCGCATCCGCCTTGAAATTCCTGCAAGCGCAACGGGAACGCATCGGGCCGAAAATGGCCGCCGCGGCCGCCGCACCGATTGCCACGGAGAAAATGCCGTATCGCGACGGCGTCGCCGCCGTGGTCTCGCCGGAGATGGGCGAAGGCAGCCTTATGGTGCCGGACAATCCGACTCTGCCGCCAGGCGATTTCACCATCGAAGCCAGCGTGTTGGTCCGTAGCGTGGATGCGGGCGGAACCGTTCGCACCATTGCGGCGAAATGGGACGGCAACAACAAAACTCCTGGCTGGGGCTTCGCGATCACGGGCAAAGGTTCGCGCCGCAAGCCACAGACGCTCGTGTTGCAAATCATCGGACGGAAGCAGGATGGTTCCGTTGGCGAGGAAGCCATTTTCTCCGATCAGGTTCTTGCGCTGGGCAAGCCTTACTTCGTCGCCGCTTCGGTGCGGCTGGCCAGCGACAAGGAACCGGGCGAAGTGACGTTCTACGTCAAAGACCTGGCTAATGACGACGAGCCGCTCTCCATCGTCCGGGTCGCGCACAAGATCACGGGCGATTTTCAGAATCAACTTTCGCTCAACCTCGGCGGGCGGGCGGCGAAGTCCGGCGGCTTCGACGGGATGATCGACGACGTGCGGCTTTCGGCGGGCGCTTTGCCGGAGTTAGAGTTGCTGCTGAACCACCACGCGGCCACGGAAAAGACGGCGGGCTTTTGGACCTTCGAGGCGCGGCCGAGCGCGTTCAAGGACGCCTCGTCGCGCGCCAATGACATCCGGCCAAACCCGCAAGCCACCGCAGCCAAGGCCGCCGCCAACACACGCTCCGCCGCGCTGGCCGACTTCTGCCACGCGCTGCTGAACGCAAATGAGTTTGTTTACGTCGATTGAAGGTTATGAAAAAATTTGGCTGCCAGAACGTTGACACTTACAATTCCCGCCGCGACTTCCTCCTGCGCGGTGGCGCGGGCTTTGGCGCGCTGGCCTTGAGCCACCTGCTCGCGGACAATTCGCTTTTCGCCGCGCCCACTGCCGCCGTTTCGCCGCTCGCCCCGAAGCCGACGCAATTTCCCGCGAAGGCCAAGAGCGTCATCTTCCTGTTCATGGAAGGCGGACCGTCGCACCTCGACACGTTTGATCCGAAGCCTGCGTTGAAGCAGCACGCCGGTAAGCCGCTGCCGCCGAGCTTCACCAAGGGACTCATCACCGCGATGGGCGAATACAACTCGCCCATCTTCCCCGACAAGCGCGAGTGGAAGCAGTATGGCCAGAGCGGCCTGTGGATTTCCGACTGGTGCCAGCACGTCGCCGAGTGCGCGGACGACCTCGCCGTCATCCGCTCCTGCTGGGGCAATGGCATCGTCCACTCCAACGGCGTGTGCCAGATGAACACTGGCTCCATCCTCGCGGGACGGCCTTCGCTCGGCGCGTGGGTCAGCTATGGGCTGGGCACGCTCAATCAGAATCTCCCCGCGTTCGTCGTGATGCAGGACAACAACGGCACCGTCGTCAACGGCCCGCGCAACTGGGGTGCCGGCTTCATGCCCGCCGTGTATCAAGGCACGCGCATCCTGCCGGGCACGGAACCGATTGCGAACTTGAACACACCCGAAGGCGTTGGCGAGCCGCAGCAACTTGGCAAGCTCGACTTCCTCAACCAGCTCAATCGTGAACACGCCCTCTCGCGTCCGCAGCAGACGGAACTCGACGCGCGCATCGCCGCCTACGAGCTCGCCTTCCGCATGCAGGCCGAGGCGCCGGAAGCCGTGGACCTCTCGAAGGAATCCGAGGCGACCAAGCAGCTTTACGGCATGGACGAGAAGGACACCGCGACGTTTGGCCGCATGTGCCTGCTCTCGCGGCGGTTCGTCGAGCGCGGCGTGCGCTTCGTGCAGCTCTACAGCGGCGCGGGCAGCAAGTGGGACGCGCACTCGAACATCGAGAAGAACCACACCGAACATTTCCGCGAGACGGACAAGCCCATCGCCGGGCTGCTGAAAGATTTGAAGGCGCGCGGGTTGCTGGACTCCACGCTCGTCATCTGGGGCGGCGAATTTGGCCGCACGCCGATGAGCGAGAAGGGCGATGGCCGCGACCACAACCCGACCGGCTTCACGATGTGGATGGCCGGCGGCGGCGTGAAGGGCGGCCAGGTCATCGGCGCGACCGACGAGTTCGGCCTGCGCGCCGTGGAAGACCGTCTGCATGTCCATGATTTGCACGCGACGATTCTCCACCTGCTCGGCATCCACCACATGGACCTCGTCTATAAATACAAGGGCCGCCCCGAACGTCCGACGTTGAACGAAGGCGAGGCTTACCAGAAGATTGCGAAGGGATGAGCCAAGGCGGTTTCCTGGCAGCCGCCGAGCGACTAGCGCGGTTTCAATAAAACTGTGGCCGTTATTCAGGTGGCGACGTTCTCCCTCTCCCCGGCCCCCTCCCGCTGGGAGAGGGAACAGCCGTGGGAAGTTTTCTTGAAATTCGCGCGCGAACCGCCCAGCAGTCAGCGCCAGATTTGCCCAAGCGCGGCGAGCGTTTCTCCCTCTCCCAGCGGGATAGGGCCGGGGTGAGGGAGAACGTGCCCGGCCTGTCGGCGATTATCGATGGCCGCGGGCCTCATTTGCCTCCCGGCCGGGCGGTGGCCTCCGAGTTCGTAAATTATCAGAGTGCCTCGAACCAGTTTTTTATTTTCTGCGCCATGAGTTTGCGCCGCTGTTCGAGGAAGTCGTCGTAGGCGGGAATGTTGCCGTCGAGGAGCGATTCGGGCAGGCAACTCATGCGGAGGTTGGCGCAAAGCTCATCCCGCTCGGTGATGCCGCCGTATTTCTTGCTTCCGCCCGCACATTGCTCGGCGAGGTCCTTGAAGTATTGCTCAGGGGCTTTGTCGCCGATGGCGATGTTGATCTCGCTTTGGGCCAGCACGAAGTTGGCGATCTGATTGTAGCGTCCGCGAGCGAGGCCCTGCTTCTTGAGATGATTGCGCGGGTAAACGTGATGCACATCGCAACGGTTCATCAGCAAGTCCTGCGCGGTGATGTCCCGCGACAGGAAGCCCTTGTCGTTGAGCTTCACCTGCGCGGCTTTGTAGGCGAGGAAGTAGGGACTCTGGGCGGATGAGGTGTCCATGAGTTGGGGCAACATGCCGATCCAGAAGCTCTCGGGCAGTTCGGTCTCGATAACTGAATCGGCGTAGGCGACCAGACCACGGGCTTCGACCTGGCGGATGTCAAAGTCGAAGGCGGTCTCTGGACTGCCGGTGTAGCGCCCGCGCAGGATCGACATTGCATACCAGCGGCGCACGAGCCTTTCGAGGTCGGCGGCAGGGACATTCTCGGCGCGGCCACGAAGGTAAAGAATGTAGGCAAAGTTGACGGCGTTCTGCCCGCCGATGAGATCGCTGGTCACAAAGCCCGCCGAGCGCAGGATCATGGTGATGCGGTCAAAGTGGGTTTTGTTAATGAAGCGCAGGATGCCCTGCTTGAGCCGCGCGAATGACGCCTCAGCGATGGCGTCCTCATATTGCCGCGTCTCGAAGTTGCGCCCCGAAAGCAGAGCGACGAGGTCGGCCAGTTTGCCGCGCCCGAACTCGGCGGTGAACGCGACGCGCAGCATGTCGGTGTAAGTGGGGTCGTAAATGTCGTCGTTCACATCCTTGAGCCAGCGCATCTGCGGGAAGAACTCGGAGGCGGCGAAGGCTTTGTCGCCTTTCTCGATGCGGCTAAGGAAGTCGGGCGCAACGGCGAGATGGCAGAAATAGTCGATGGCTTTGCGGAGCATGTTACCGCCGTAGGTTTCGTTGGCGGCGATTTTCGACATGGCGAAGTCGGCCTGAGATAGCTCGGCGCCAGCGGAGTTCACGCGGATGAAGATTTCCGTGACCGTTTCAATGTCGAGGTCTTCGGCGAGTTCGATGAGACCAACGTGGTTGTTGATGATCTTGCCGAGCCTTTGGAGCACCTTACCAACCTGCTTGCGGTCGGCGGCAGCGTTCTTGGCGACGTAATCCTCGGTCAGCTCGATCAAGTCGGCTTCAGGCGCGAAGACCGCAGCCACATCTTCGATCCACGCCACGTCCTTGCGGATGGCGGGGTTGGCCACCTCGAACTTTTCTGTGAGCGGGTGGAAGGCGATGCGGATGCGGATGGTCTCGTAATCCTTGGTCAGCACTTCGCGCCCGAGCAAGCCGGCCATCAGAGCCGTGACCCGCTGCTGACCGTCGATGAGGATGCGCTTGCCTGCGGACGGCGTGCCGTCCTTGAGCTTCACTGTGGGATTACGCCAAGCTATGAGGTAGCCAACGGGGTAGCCTTGATAGAGCGAGTCGAGGAGGTTGCGGACTTTCGTTGGCTCCCACACGAACGGGCGTTGGATTTCGGGGATAGCGATTTCGCCTGACTTCACCCAAGTGAGCAGCGTTTCAATCGGGTGCGGGGTGACGGAGTAGCGTTGAGTGGACATAATCGATTACTTTAATCAAAGGAAACTGAAGCGCGGCATTGGCCAGGCTCTCCTCGCGGTTCGGCTGGTTGCTCATGGGTTAGTCTGAAAGGTTTCTACCAGAGTAAGCGCCATCGCGATAGAAAAAAGATCACCGGGCAGTTTTGGCCCGGACGTGTTGCAACAGTTGATTTGCGCACGCTTCGGCGAAAGCCGGGGCGTTGATCTCGCAATCCATTTCCACGACCGGAATGTCTTTCCGCAAGTGGGCCTTCAAATTGTCGAACAGCGCTTTGTCCGCTACCGGGTCGTGGAACTTCTGCCCCGGTGCGCTGATCACGCTGATCGCTTTCAGCGGCAACAGAACAGTCACCGGGCCGGTCGAGAGATTGATTTTCTCCGCGAGGATTTTCCCGAGTTGCGCGCACTCATCCGGAGTCGTGCGCATCAAAGTCGTTTGCGGATTGTGCTGGTAGAAGGTGCGCCCGGCAAACTTCGCGGGAACCGTTTCGGGTGGACCGAAGTTCACCATGTCCAGACAACCCGGCGTGACGATGGCCGGCACGCCACGACGCGCTGCGGCTTCCAGGCGGTTCGGCCCCGCGCCCAGAACGCCCCCGACCAGTTCATCCGCCCATTCGGTGGTGGTGATGTCAAGGACGCCCGTAACCATGCCGCTCTCAATGAGCGACTCCATTGTGCGACCGCCCGTGCCCGTGGCGTGGAAGACGAGCACCTCGTAGCCGGCAGTCTCCAAAATTTTCCGCGCGTGATCGACGCATGCGGTCGTATTGCCGAACTGGCTCGCCACGATCACGGGTTTGTCATCGCCCTTGGGCGGTTGGACTTCGACCATCCCGCAAATCGCGCCCGCCGCGCGCGTCAGGATCAGCCGCGAGATACGGTTGAGGCCCGCGACATCGACGATGCTGGGAAACAGGACGATGTCCTTCACGCCGACGTATTGCGCCGTGTTACCGCTGGCGAGCGTCGAAACCATCAGCTTCGGAAAACCGATCGGTAAGGCACGCATCGCCGCCGTGCCAATGGCCGTGCCGCCGCCGCCGCCAAGCGAGATGACGCCGTCGATTTTGTTCTCCCGCGCGAGTTTCTCCAAAATGACGGGCGCGCCGAGCGACATGGCTTTCACCGCCTCGCCCCGGTCGCGTTTGCGGGCGATCGCCGCGAGATCATAGCCCGCCGCCGACACGACTTCCTCGCGAGTGATGTCCGGTTTGAGCTTGGGCGCGTCAAGCGTGCCGGTATCAATGATCAATGTCTGGTGACCGCGCCGCCGGATTTGTTCCGCGACGAAAGCGTGCTCCTCGCCTTTGGTGTCCATGGTGCCAAGAATTGCGATGGTTGCCATAAATGGGGCTGAGTTTTGTTGATCGGGACGGCTGAGTGTGTGCGTCCAACAGATTTTTTCAAATCAATTTAACGCCGTGATTCAATGTAGCCGAAGCCTTCAGGCTGCGTCGGGAAATTCAACCGGAGAAAAATGTCAAACCTCGGACGCAACCTGAAGGTTGCGGCTACAGGCTCAGGTGCCCCAGCGCCAGCAATCCGTAGAAGGTGTATTCGGCGTCGAGATGGTCGTCCGCCCAGTTCCCGTGAAAGCCGCCTTGCGCACTCCACAGGCTGTCCACGAAATCAAGGCAGCCCTCATGCACCGCGCTCGGGAGGCGGCGCTCCATCGCAGCGAGTGCGTGAATCGTGGTGGCCGTGGACAGCAGGTCCGGCATTGGCGCGCCCGGCACGGCGCGGAAGCCGCCTTGCGGATGAACTTGCGCGAGCAACCAGTCGCCGACGCGCTCATTCACCGGAAATCCGAGGTGCCGGATGAGCGTGACGGCGCCGGCAGTGGCGTTGGTCGCGCCGAACTTTGCGCCGGGAAAATTGCTCCACGCACCGTCGGGAGTTTCGAGGCGCTTGAGGCTTTGAATCAGTTTCAGCGTATGCGGCGGCGTGTGGCCGAGGTCCTCGTAGGCACCGAGCGCGACGAACGCGCCGTAGGCCGTGCCGTACGCCAGCTTCGCGTCGCCTTCATAACCGCCGTCGGATTTGCGGAAAGTCTCGAGGCGCTCGAGCAGCGCGCGGTCGATTCCGCGCGGCAGCTTTTCCTTTCCGACGACGGCCCAGCAGCGCGCGAGCGCGGAGAGGTGGACGAAGTCCAGCTTCGCGCCGTCGCCGTGCGAATGGAGGAAGGCTTCGACTCTTTCGCGCGGCACTTCGGCATCGAGCGCCTGCAAGCCTGCGAGCGCGAAGATGGTGTAGTAGAGGTCGGGCTTTCCGTCGCGGTCGAGGCCCGCGCCTTCGGGGGAAAGTTGGCCGCAGAAAAATTCGCGGACGAGTTCCGTCGAGTCGCCAAGCAGCCGCGGCGCGAGGCGGGCGACTTGCAGGAGTTGGAGGCGGAGGCTCACGGCTGCCCACGCAGCAGCGCGGCGAGTTCAGTTTTGGTCATGCGCCGCTCAGCCATGGCAATCATCGCGTCGTAGATGCGCGTCCACTCGAAAAAAGCTGGGACACCGTTCAACTCCAAAAAAACGAACGCCGCTGCTACGGCGGTGCGTTTGTTTCCGTCAAGAAACGCCTGCGATTCGGCGATATGGAAGGCATAGGCCGCAGCGATGTCGAAAAGATCGCCATACCCGTAGTAGAAGGTGTTCTTGGGCTGGTTCACCGCCGCCTCCAAACCGCCTCGGTCACGCAAGCCGAGTGTGCCGCCGTAACGAGCGATGGAACGTTGATGCAAAACCTCAACGTCAGCCACGGAGAGAAAGTGCGGCGCGCTCACTGCGCCAACTTGCGAAAGAGATCGTCGTAGCGGTCAAACACTTTCGATGCCGCCGCGTCCAGTTCATTGCGGTCAATCTGCTTCGACAATGGCTCAGGCGGCTGCGGGGCGTCCAGTTGCCGAATGAAATCGGAAATCAACGCTCGCTCCTGTGGAGAAAGGATTTTGATTTGCTCGATGACTTCAGTCGCGCTCATGGCCGGAGCATACACTCATGCGACCGCTGTCCGCAAGGCTTCGAGCGGAGCTTCGAGGCGCACGCCGTCGCGGACGCGGTTTTTCATTTCCTGCTCCTTGCACCAGCCCTTGATCTCCACGTCGTTGAAAATCTTGCCGAGGACGCGGCGGAGCAGGCCCTTGAGGTTCGGGTTTTCCAAATCGGCGAGGCAGCGGATGGCTTCCTCTTTGTAAGTCTCCAGCAGCGTCCGGG
>JBKJSC010000018.1:0-34617 GCA_046593035.1 Limisphaerales bacterium
CGCCGATGGTTCGTTATTGCCCGGTCATGTTGGCCATTATGTTTATGGTGGCTCATGGTTTTTTTGCGATTCCGCCAATTACCTTCTCGCCGGTGCGCACGGCCTGCCCGCCGCCGAAGTGGATGCGCGTTTGATCGAGCGCATCAAACTCGAACTCGTGAGCAACCCTGCTTTCAATGAAGACATCAACACCGTCACCGGCAAGCCGCACGGCAATACTCCGTATGCCGACTACTCCGTTTACACCTGGCTGCGAAAGGAAATCCGCCGACGCCTTGGTCAAACCGGTTCTGATCCAGTGGGTGCGGCGATTGATGCGCACCTCGGGGTGGTGCGAGAGAAGAGCAGGCTGAGATTGGAACCCGACTGCGCGCAGCACTCTCCGAGCAAATGACAAGCAACCAGCCCAAGACATTCGTGGATGACGGGCATGTTTGGAACTAATTCGGAATGCAGGTTTCATGGCAGGGAAACGGAGCTTTAAGCAGAGTGTCAACTCATTGCACCATTCCTGAGCGTCTTTCGATGAGTGTCATCGCTCAAGGAGCGAACATCGGAAGTTTTTCCGGCAACTTCGCTGGCGAATTGACCAACCTCAGCGCCGCGAATCTGGCTTGCAACGTATTAGCTCGGTCTTCGACATAATACTGACTGCCTTGCTTCTTGTAATCGTATCCGCGTCTTGACATGCCCGCCAAGTTGCGCCGAAGTTGGCTTCCGAGTTTTTTTGGTTAACACATGAAGACTGAAACGCACTTCCGAAGCCGTGTCGGATTTTGGGCGGTCGTGATTGCCGCTGGCTCCCGCTCCGTTCTGGCCTTGCTTCTCAGTTTGCTCGCCGTAATTTCTACTCCGGCTGCGACGGTGGATTTTGCCCGCGACGTGCGCCCAATTCTTTCGGACAAGTGTTACCACTGCCATGGGCCAGACGAAAAGGGGCGCAAAGCGAAGCTGCGACTCGACACCAAGGAGGGCGTGTTCCGATCGAAGGACGGCGTGGCCGTGGTGGTTCCGGGCAAGAGCGCCAAGAGCGAACTCATCAAGCGCATCAGCAGCCACGATCCCGATGAAGTGATGCCACCGCCCGAAGCCAAGCTGGGGCGGTTGAAACCCGCGGAGATCAACCTTCTCAAGCAATGGATCGACCAGGGCGCACCGTATCAATCGCACTGGTCATTCCAATCGCTGGCACCGGTTACACTGCCGCCAGTTCCCAAGAAACTTCCGTCCGGAGTGCGGTCTCAGGGTGCGATTGACCGATTGGTTTTTTCCGGGCTGGCGGCGCGCAAACTGTCGCCGCAACTGGAGGCGGATCGCGCAACGCTGATTCGCCGGGTGTCCTTCGACCTCACCGGACTGCCGCCAACGCCCGCGGAAGTGGACGCGTTCGTGAAGGAAACCGACGCGCAATCCTACGAGCGGCTCGTGGATCGGCTGCTGAAGTCGCCGCGTTATGGTGAACGGATGGCGGCGGACTGGCTGGATCTGGCGCGGTACGCGGACAGTTACGGTTTCCAGGTGGATCGCGAGCGCGACATGTGGCCGTGGCGCGACTGGGTCGTCAAGGCGTTCAACGAGAATCTTTCGTGGGACAAATTTGTGACCTGGCAGCTCGCCGGTGATCTGCTGCCCGGCGCGACGGATGAACAAGTCCTGGCCACCGCGTTCAACCGCCTGCATCCGCAGGAATCCGAAGGCGGATCGGTCGAGGAGGAATACCGCGTCAACTACATCAACGACCGCGTCACGACTTTCGGGACCGCGTTCCTCGGGCTCACGCTCGAATGTTGCCGGTGCCACGACCACAAGTTTGATCCCCTCACGCGCAAGGAGTATTACCAGTTGTTCGCGTTCTTCGATGACATCGACGAGGCCGGTTTATACTCGTACTTCACGCTGGCCGCACCCACACCCTCGCTCTGGCTGCTTAGTGACACTCAGAAAAGGGAATTCGCCGACGCGACGTCGGCCGTGAAATCGGAGGAGGCAAAACTCGCTGTGATTCGCGAGCAACGCCGGCCCGCGTTTGCCGAATGGCTGGCGCATCGACCCGCCGCGCCGGTCACATTGCGGGATGAGGTGGCGCGATTCACGTTTGATGGGCGCAATCCGGCGGGCAGCTTTATTAGTTCCATCAGCACGAATCACACGGCGACGTCTCCGCTGGAAAACGAATTGGTAGCAGGCATGACCGGGAAGGCCATCAAGCTGACGGGCGATCATGCGGTGACCACCACGCTGGGAAACTTTCATCGCCAGGAGCCGTTCTCCGTGTCGCTCTGGCTCCAGACGCCGGAGGTGAAGGCACGCGCGGTGGTGATGCATCGGTCGCGCGCCTGGACCGACGCCGCCAGTCGCGGCTACGAACTGCTGATCGAGGAGGGGCGGTTGAAGTGGTCCCTGATCTATTTCTGGCCCGGGGACGCGATCTCCATCCGGGCCACCGATCCGCTGCCGGTGAACGAATGGGTCCAGGTTACCGTGACCAGCGACGGGTCGAGCCGCGCGGAGGGATTGCGCCTGTTCGTGAATGGCCGGGCGGCGCGTACCGAGGTGATTCGCGATCATCTCACGAAGGACATTACGGGTGGCGGCGGCGACACCATTGCGCTCGGCGAGCGCTTTCGCGACCAGGGATTCAAAGGCGGTTTGGTGGACGATTTGCGCGTGTTTGGCCGCGCGCTGGGGGAGGTCGAGGCGCAGGAAGTGTTTCGCGCAGGGACGCTGGCCGCGCTGCTGGCGAAAGACGCGGGCGCATTGACGGCGGTGGAGCGGGAGGGGTTGTTCCAGTATTATCTCATCGACCGTGACGAGCCGTTTCGCGAGCAGCTGGCGGCGTTGAAGCACGCCCGTGAGGCGCAGGGAAAAATCGCCGAGACCGCCAACGAGATCATGGTGATGCGCGAGCTGCCACAGCCGAAGACAGCGTACATGTTGAAGCGCGGCGAGTACAATCAGCGCGAACAGGCGGTCGAGCCCGGGACGCCGGCCGCGTTGCCGCCGTTTCCCGCCGGGCAGCCGTCGAACCGTCTGGGACTCGCGCGCTGGCTGACTGATGCGCGGCATCCGCTTTTGGCGCGCGTGACCGTGAACCGGTTCTGGCAGGCGTGTTTCGGCCGCGGCCTGGTGAAGACGGCGGAAGATTTGGGCAGCCAGGCCGACCGCCCGGACTATCCCGAGTTGCTCGACTGGCTGGCCGGTGAATTCATCCGCAGCGGTTGGGATGTGAAGGCACTCATGAAAACCATCGTGATGTCGCACACGTACCGGCAGCGGAGCTTTGCCAGTCCGCATTTGTTGACGGAAGATCCGGAAAACGCCTGGCTCGCGAGCGGCCCGCACCACCGGCTGCCGGCGGAAATGATCCGGGACAACGTCCTGGCCGCGAGTGGTCTGCTGGTGGAAAAGCTGGGCGGGCCGCCCGTGCGCTCGTACGACATGCCGGAATCCTTCAAACCGAGCGCCGCCGGCAAAGGCGATGAACTTTATCGCCGCAGCCTGTATACCTTCTGGCGCCGCACCGGCCCGGCGCCTGTGCTGGAGGCGTTCGACCTGCCCAAGCGGGTGGTGTGTGTCGCCCGCCGTGACACCACGAGTTCGCCGTTGCACGCCTTCGTGCTTTTGAACGGGCCGCAGTTCGTCGAGGCGGCCCGGGTGCTCGGCGAAAAGCTGCACCGGGACTGCGGCGGACGGCGCGATGAAATTGTCGCGCAGGCGTTCCTGCGGCTCACCAGCCGACGGCCCGACGCGAGCGAGCGCAAGATTCTGGAACGGATGTATGACGAGCAACTGAACTGGTTCCGCCAGCACCCGGAGCAGGGGACCGAATACATTGGAATTGGTGACACGAAACGCGACGCGACCTTTCCCGCACCCGAAATCGCCGCGGCCGCCACGGTGGTCAACGCGCTGATGAACTACGACGGTTCCGTTGTGAAACGCTGATTTGTCATGAACACTGAGTTCCCCAATACCCCGCTCTGCACCGGTCCGGAACCGTGGTTCCGGCTCAGCCGCCGCGAATGTCTGAACCGCCTCGCGCTCGGCCTCGGCGGCCTGGCCCTCGGTGAACTGCTGGGCGAAGCGGCCGGCGTCACGCCGTCCACCGCGACCTCCGAAACCTCGGGCGGGTTGCATTTTGCGCCCAAGGCCAAGCGCGTCATTTACCTGTTCCAGTCGGGTGGGCCGTCGCAGCTCGATCTCTACGATTACAAACCGCTACTCAACCAAAGGCACGGCGAGCAATTGCCGGATTCCGTGCGCCGCGGTCAGCGCCTCACCGGGATGTCCGGAAATCAAAGCTCCATTCCGCTGGCGGGATCGCCGTTCAAATTCCAGCCGCACGGCCGGAGCGGCGCATGGTTGAGCGAATTGCTGCCGCGGACGGCGAAGGTCGCGGATGATATTTGTTTCGTGCGCTCGGTGTTCACGGAGTCGATCAACCACGGCCCCGGCGTGACGTTCATGCAGACCGGTTCCCAGATTCCCGGCCGGCCCAGCATGGGCGCGTGGCTCGATTATGGGCTCGGGCGCGAAAGCCAGAACCTGCCTTCGTTCGTCGTGCTGATTACCAAGAACAAGGCGGGACAACCGTTGATGTCGCATTTGTGGGGCGCGGGTTTTCTGCCGGCAAAACATCAGGGCGTGCGGTTTCGCTCCGGAGGTGATCCGGTGTTGTATCTGGGCAATCCCAAAGGGGTGAGCCCCGAGAACCGGCGGTTGGTGCTCGATCGTTTGCGGGAGTTGCACGAACACCAGTTCGCCGGCACGCCCGACGCCGCGATCTCCGCGCGCATTGCGAATTACGAAATGGCGTACAAGATGCAGACGAGCGTGCCGGAGGTGACGAACTTGAAGGACGAACCTGATTCAGTTTTTGAGGAATATGGCGCGGAGGCGCGTGATCCGGGCACGTTTGCGGCGAACTGTCTGCTGGCGCGGCGGCTCGCGGAACGCGGCGTGAAATTCATCCAGCTTTACCACCAGGACTGGGATCATCACGGAGGCCTCCCCGGCGCCATCAAGCGCGAATGCGAACAGACCGACCGCCCCGCCGCCGCGCTCATCGCCGACCTCAAGCGGCGCGGCATGTTGGACGATACGCTGGTCATTTGGGGTGGCGAGTTTGGACGCACGAACTATTGCCAGGGTTTGCTGACGCCCGGCAACTTCGGTCGCGACCATCACCCGCGCTGCTTCACCGTCTGGCTGGCGGGCGGCGGCGTGAAGCCCGGGCTGACTTTTGGAGAAACCGATGAATTCGGCTACAACGTCGCCCGCGATCCCGTCCACATTCACGATTTGCAAGCGACCGTGTTGCACCTGCTCGGCTTCGATCACGAGCGGCTGACCTACAAGTTCCAGGGCCGCCGCTACCGGCTCACGGACGTGCACGGCCATGTCGTGAAAGAAATTCTGGCGTGAGGTGTGTGAACCGTTGTCCCGACTGCCTCTGAATAAGCAAGGCGGACAGTCCTGGGGCAACATCCTCGGCAAGCAATCACGGCAGACGATCTGTGAAGTGCGACTTGAGTTGATTGATTGCTTGCGATCATCCCGAATGATTGCGTAACTATTGCCATGCGAAAACAGCTCGGTCTCCTTCATTCGCTGATAATCCTCTCCGCTCTGGGTGGTTCACTCACGGCTGCGGAAACTCGCGACCTCATTCTCGTCGCGGGCCAGTCCAATGCCGTCGGCTATGATGCGAAGCCGTCGGAATTGCCCGCCGATCCCGCCGATCAGCAAATCATGTTCTGGTGGCGTTGTGGTGATCCGCCGCCGGATGAATTCGATTCGACCAGCGGTGGCAAATGGACTCAGCTCCAAGCGCAGTCGCAGGGCACGCCTAAATTGCCCCGGCAAGGTCGTCAATACGGCAATTTTGCCCAGGCCGAAGGCGGGTTCGGGCCGGAGATTGGATTTGCCCGCGCATTGTACGCGAAGAAACACCAGCGCCTCGCCATCGTGAAAGCCGCCTTCAGTGGTACCGGCATGGCACAGGATTGGAATCACGCTGATCCGGGAGAAGGTGGTTCGTGTTATCGTGCTTTGGTTTCGGAAACCAAGGCCGCCATTGCCGCTGCCAAGGCGCAAGGCATCACGCTCCGGTTGAGCGCGCTGCTGTGGGTGCAGGGCGAGAGCGACGCGAACGCCCAGTTGGCACCGCGCTACGAGCAGGCACTCGGAGATATGATTGCGGCCGTGCGCCAGGATCTCGCTGCTCCGGAGTTGATCGTGCTCCTTGCCGTGAACACGCATTTCGGCAACGACAAGAATGAGTTCGTGCCCAAGATCGTCGAGGCGCAGCAGGCGCTCGCCCGCAAGGACGCGCGGTGTCTTTACGTGGACACGGCGACGGCGACCATCGCCAACGCCGCGCACTACGACACCGCTGGCACGCTCGATGTCGGCCGTCGTTTTGCCGACGGCTTGTTGAAGTTCAAAGCGAAGCCCACCGCGTCGGCACGCCGAACAAAATGAGCAGAACCAAATTGACTAGCTTAAACCGGAACCATGCAGTTGAACCACGGATGAAGCACGGATTTAACACCGATGACCGACACGCTGGTCACGAGATTATGCTCCCAAGCCCGACACACTCTTTGGTGAGTTGTCCGCACGGCTTTATGCCAAACAAACGGACGACTCTTTCAGTGTTTCATCCGTGTTTCATCCGTGGCAAAGATATAGTTTTGGTTAAAGTGGCGGCGAATTTATTTCTATGAAAGCTGCCTTCATGCTTGGCTTCGCTGGAATGATCCTGCTCACGCTGGTGGTTTCGGGAGGGGCTGTGCGTGCCGCCGAAGTGAAGCTGAACGACGCGACCATCCGCGCCGCCGTCGCCAAGTCGCTGCCACTTTTGGAAAAGGCGTCGAAGGGTTCGATGGAAAAGCGCAAACAGTGTTTCACCTGTCACAATCAGGGGCTGCCCGTCATGGCGCTGACCACGGCACGCGTGCGTGGATTCGCGGTGGATGGGGAGAATCTCCGGAAACAAATCCAGTTCACCGCCGATTTTCTCGAACGGAATCGCACCAACTATCTTGCCGGACGAGGGCAGGGCGGCCAGATCGATACGGCCGGCTACGCGCTGTGGACGCTCGCCCACGGCGGTTGGAAACCGGACGCGACCACCGCCGCCGTCACCGAATTTCTGCTGTTGTTTCAAAAAGATCTCGAACACTGGAAGCCGCAATCCCGCCGTCCGCCAACGGAGCAAAGCCTGTTTACGTCTAGCCACGTTGCCCTGCGTGGCTTGAAAACGTTTGGGACGCCGGAGCAACGCGAACGGATTGATCGCCGTTTCGCGCAAGTCCGCCAATGGCTGATCAAAACTCCGGCGCAAGACACGGAAGACCGCGTTTCGCGTTTGCTCGCGCTTCAGTTGGTTGGGGCTTCGCCGGAAGAAGTGCGCCGCGCCGTGCAGGAGTTGTTGCAGACGCAACGCGCCGACGGCGGCTGGGCGCAACTCACCGAACTGGAAAGCGACGCCTACGCCACCGGCACCGTGTTGGTCGCCTTGCACCAAGCTGGCGGAATTCCGTCGACTGATCCCGCCTACCGCAAAGGATTGAAGTATCTGCTCTCGATCCAACTCAACGACGGCTCGTGGCATGTGCGGACGCGCAGCACACCGATTCAAACCTACTACGAGTCCGGCTACCCGCACGGCGAGGATCAGTTCATCTCCATCGCGGCCGCCAGTTGGGCGACGACTGCGCTCGCGCTGGCGTTGAATGTTTCCAAATAATCAGCGCGTGCGCAGCCGATGCGTTGGTGACCGGTGAAGTTAAAATTCATTGTCGGAAAAATAATCGGCGGCAGAAAGGGGAAGTAATTCGGTGTTTCCAGCAAGCCAGGCAATGGCTAGAGTGGTGGCATGACATCGCGCTTCTTTCCTGGGCTCCTCGTGTTCACGCTTTTTGGCCAGCCACTGCTTGCGGCGGATTTCGTCGCCGCCCCGTTCCCCGGCAAGAAGTCCGATTGGAATGGTTACGACCGCTACGATTTTCAAGTGGACGGCAAGGATGTCCTCGTCGTCGCGCCCAAGCAGGCTGCGTCGGGCAAGCCGTGGGTGTGGCACGGCGAATTCTTCGGCCACAAACCCGCGCCGGACATCGCGCTGCTTGGTCGCGGTTTTCACATCGTTTACATGAGCGTGCCAAACCTGCTCGGCTGTCCCGACGCCGTCGCGCATTGGAACAAGTTTTACGCAGAGTTGACGGGTAAATTCGGTTTCGCGAAAAAAGCGGCCCTCGTCGGCCTGAGTCGCGGCGGGCTTTATTGCTACAACTGGGCCTCGGCGAATCCGGACAAGGTCGCGTGCATTTATGGCGACGCGCCGGTGTGCGATTTCAAAAGCTGGCCCGGCGGCAAGGGCAAAAGCAAGGGCAGCAAGGGCGATTGGGATTTGGCGCTCAAGGTCTATCACTTCGCCAGCGAAGCTGAGGCGCTTGCTTACACGAAGAACCCGGTGGATAACCTCGCGCCACTCGCCGCCGCGCAGGTGCCGCTGCTCCACGTCTATGGCGACGCCGACGAAGTGGTGCCGTGGGACGAAAACACCGGCGTTATCGTCGAGCGTTATCGCAAGCTCGGCGGTGACATCACGCTCATTGTTAAAAAAGGCGTCGGCCACCACCCGCACGGACTGGACGACTCGACGCCCATTGTGGAATTCATCGCGAAGCACTGTGGAAAATAGCAGGATCGCCACCGTTCCACTTGCTGTTTATTTAGCCGGAGCGATGCAATTCAACTATGAATGGACTCAATGAAGACAGGCTTAAAACCGCTGTTGCTCTCGCCCGTGAAACTCACCCAAGGGTGAGTGATTGCCGCTGGGAGAAGTCGCTGCTTCCGCTTTTGGATTCGTGTCCATTCGTGGTTTCCAATTCCATAGTTTCGGTTTAGCCGGAACGATACAGACAAACTAAGCAGGGATAAACGCGGAGGCACCGAGAACGCGGAGAGGCGCAGAGTTTTTCCTCCTCAAGCTGGCTCACTGAATGGTGTTTTGAAAAAACCGGTCTTCACTCCGCGTTTCTCTGCGCTCTCTGCGTCTCTGCGTTCGTTCCGTTCTGTTCCAATCGCATGGATTCGGTTTAGTGTTCCCCCAAATCTTCGCTTGCCTCACCGCAGCGCCGCCCGTTAACTGACGCCGCTTGGACGAACGCACGTATCCACACCGCCGCAAAGCCACGGAAAGGTTGCTCGCCGCGACGATCTTCTGGGGTCTGAGTTTTCCCGTCATGCGCTCGCTCTCGCTGGTGCAGGAGCAGGTGCTGCCGCAGGCGAACAGTTGGTTCATGAGTTCGGCCACGCTCATGGTTCGCTTCGGCGTGTCGGCGCTGATCCTGATCGCGTGGAGCTGGCGGACGCTGGGCAAGATGACCTGGCTGGAAGTCTGGCAGGGCGTGGGCATCGGCTTCTTTGGCGGCGCCGGCCTCCTGTTTCAAATGGACGGCCTCGCCTACACTTCCGCCTCGACCTCCGCGTTCCTGACCCAGTGCTATTGCATTCTCATTCCCATCATCGTCGCCGTGCGGGAGCGGCGCTGGCCGGCGTGGATCGTGGCGGTGAGTTCGCTGCTGGTGATGGCGGGCGTGGCGGTGCTGGCGCAATACGACTGGCGCACGGCGACCCTGGGCCGGGGCGAATGGGAAACGCTCATCGGCTCGCTGCTGTTCACCGGGCAAATTCTCTGGCTGGAACGGCCCGGCTTCGCGGCGAACCGCGTGACGCATTTCACGGTCGTGATGTTTCTGGTGATGGCGTTGATCGCGCTGCCGGTGTGCGGCCTGACCATGAACCACGCGAGCGACCTGGTCGTGATTTTCCAGTCACCGGTGGTGCTGGGGCTGACGGGCATTTTGATCGTTGCCTGCACGATGATTTCCTACGTGGTGATGAACCGCTGGCAGCCGCACGTGCCGGCCACGGACGCGGGGCTGATCTACGCGGTGGAGCCGGTGTTCGCGAGCCTGTTCGCGCTCTTCCTGCCCGCGTGGTTCGCGGCGCTGGGCGGGTTCCATTATCCCAACGAGCAATTCACGCTGAACCTCGTGCTCGGCGGCGGTCTCATCACGGCGGCGAATGTGCTGATCCAATTCCGGCCGGTGAAGCGAACGGCGGCGACAGGCATCGGTTGAGCGGCGTTTTTAGCAACGAGGCAGTTTCAAAAACGCCACTGGCGTGAGAGGGCGCGTGAACTTCGTTTGGCAAATTCACATTGACAAAACGCATTTGTAAAGCACAGCCTCCACGCTAATCAGAGGATCAAGCTTATGGAGCAAAAACAAATTTGTGAACACTGCGGGGGCAAAATCGCATACCCAAGCGAAATTGCCGGAACGAAAAGCAACTGCCCCCATTGCAGCGGTAACATCACGCTTGGCTCTTGGGATAATCCACTTCTCGCCACACGCCCCGCCGAAGTCGATGCGAAGGAGGAAAGCTTGACCGTTGAAGTAGTTCGCACGTTTATTTTGAACCCAAAAGTATTGATAGCCCTTGCTGTGGTCGCATTCGCTCTTGTTGTGGTAGTGGTTGTAAACAAAACAAGGCAATCTTCTGGTAGAGCAAACTCAGACTCATCAACTGGGCTGCTTAGTATAGCTCCTAACGTCAAGCGAATCTCTCCGAGCGGGAAATCCATCGGAAGGATTTCGAGGGCGTTTGCGACCGCCCCGGTTGAAGACAGTGTGGAAAACGCTCAAAATAGCGAAAAACAATTCCCGCATCAAGACCCTTTGAATCAAGGTTTAGTAGCATTCTATCCTTTTGACGGGAACGCAAATGACATGACTGAATTTGCGAATCATGCTGTCGTTCACGAGGTATTCCTCACGACTGACCGATTTGGAAAAACCAATTCGGCTGTTGGTTTTGACGGTGTGAAGAGTTACCTGGAAATCCCTGACAGTGCGGCTTTCAAATCCCGGTCTTTCACAATAAGTTTATGGTTCTTCGCCAACGGTTATCCCGGCAACAAAGCTTTGACTGAGGCGCAATTCTTGGTTTCAAAAGGCGAGAACAACTTTGAGCTACACTTGGGCGCTCCGGGTGGTTCGGGACCAAGCGCGGTTAGATTCTTGCCTCGTTACGGACAAGGGGCACATTGGGACACACCTAACAATGCGTATAAATCTGGTCGTTGGTATCACTTGGCAGCCGTTTATGACCCGCCATCTGCAACCACCAGTGTTTTCATTGATTCCAACAAAGTGGCTCTCGCCGGGCCTTCTGCACGGTTGCAGAAAGCTGATAATAACTCGAATGTCAGGCTTGGGATGAGAACCGATGGAACTTTGGCATTCCGGGGGAAACTGGACGATGTCCGAATTTACAATCGAGCCTTGTCAGCAGAGGACATTATGCGGCTGTTTCAGTCTGAAAGCAGCGACGAATCAGAGAAGCAAAACACTACTTCCAAAGCGAAACCAGCACCGCCAGAGATGGACAATGTCCTAGGAATGAGAGAAAAGGCACCGCGAATTGCACCCCCAGCCAACAAATCAGAGAAGCAAAGCATTACTTCCAAAGCGAAACCAGCACTTCTAGAGGCTGACAATGTTTTGCGCTTTCCTCCACCAACCAATAATTTCATTGAATTCAGACAAAGCAAAGGAGAACTCATTGCCTTTGATATGAACGGATTGATGATTAAAACAAATGGTGGGTATGCACCTAGAATCCCAATTTCCAAAATCACTGATGAGGAAATATTAGTCGTCGTAAATACCAAAAAGGCTTATCAAGCATTAACAACATTCAAAGGATATGGAGCGCGAACCTCGGATGCCGAAGCCATTGAGATGCGCTTACAATCAATCTGGGATGATGGAACATCTCTCCAAGACAAAATTGTAACTCGATTGACGATACTTGACGCGATGCGAAATTACAACGATGCGCTATCTAGATTTGTGCAATCCTCAGCTTCTGCAAGCTCTACCAGTTTGAATGTAGAAAATCTAGACTCCCAGAGTTTGAATGCAGCGAGGGTTGCGGATGCCGCAGAAGAAACACGAAGACAAGCCATCCTTTTGGGCAGTGACAGCAAGAAGTTGCTTGGCGTTACTGCGAGCAGAGCGCGCAAAAACCTTAACAATGCGACACGCGCCGCTAATGAGGCCGAAAACACAGCCGACAATGCCGCAGAAGATGCTTCTCGACTGGCTCAACTTGCGAACGGGGCGCAGCAAACCTTTCAAATGTTGCAGAACTGGCTTGTGAATAAAGGTTTTCCATTGAGCCAACGGGTGCAATATATTCCAGCACTCGCTTTGCGAGTCCCAATTGACGCTGAGATTATCAAGAACCAATTAATCTCCACAATTGATGGTAATAGAGGGCCGTCCCCCAACGCCAAGATTGTGGACGACTGGTATCCGTTATTACACGGTAAGTCAATGAATGACATTAGAACGCTACTTGGACCTCCAGATGGCATGTTTGAAAGTGATTGCGAGTGGCTTTATGTAGGCCACATTATTCATCCCGTTACTGAGAAAGCTGACACGCTTATTATTGTCTTCAATAGAAAGAGAAATGTTGAATACTTTAAGGTAGGTTTGAAAGGCGAAAGAATTATACCATAAGATACACAAGATAATAATTGAAGATAGGTATTTTAGGGATATTTTACAAAGTCGAACAAGGTTATCATATCAGTTATCTTGGCCACGGCCATGTGGGCGAGCAGCCGCAGTTCTTTGAAGTCACTCGCGACAAGAAAGTCGTGTGGCAATTCGACGATCACGCGCACTTCAAGACGATCAATCAAATCCAGTTGCTCGACGTGCCGGGTGATGTGAGCAAGGGAAAAATCTTCCGTTAATTCCGAATTCTGAAATCGAGGAGCACGCCCGTCACGGGCGTAGCGGAACGCGCCCTCGCGTTCCGCACGGCGGAAGATGTTGAGGCCACTTCGTGCTGGGGACTGTTTCGTGCGCTCAGGGTTTTCCGCGAGGGCGCGGAAAACTGCGCCCGAGGCGGGCGCGCTCCCCATCCTACTTCGGCCTCCACGATAATCTCTTCGCACTCTGCTTAAGCTGCGGCAATAACAAAATTTATTTTGGCAACCGTTCTAGTTGCTTGAATAACGCGGCCCAAAGGTGTTTGCTTGCGCCATGAACATCTCGCCGGGCTGCAAAATACTGATCAGTGCCATGACCACTTCGCTCTTGTTGGCACCTTCCGCTCCGGCGGCGGAAAAGGAGGCGAAAGAATATTTCGTCTATGTCGGCACCTACACGGGCGGCCAAGGCCGCGCAAGCGAAGGCATTTACGTCTTTCGTTTCGACACCACCACGGGCAAGGCCTCGGCACCGTTGCTTGCGGCCAAATCGGTCAACCCGTCGTTCCTCGCATTGCATCCCGGCGGGAAATATCTCTATGCCGCGAATGAAGTGTCCGAGTTCGCCGGCAAAGGCGTCGGCGCGGTCGGCGCGTTTGCCATCGACCGGGAGAACGGCAAGCTTACGTTGATCAATCAGGCATCGTCCGCTGGGTCCGGCCCGGCGCATCTCACGGTGGATCGCGCGGGCAAGTGCGTGCTCGTGGCAAATTACGGCGGTGGCAGCGTGGCGGCCTTGCCCATCAAGGCCGATGGCAGCCTCGGTGAACCGGCGTCGTCCATCCAGCACACTGGTATGAGCGTTGATCCGAACCGGCAAAAGGAGCCGCACGCGCACAGCATCAATGTTTCGCCGGACAACCGTTTCGCTTTCGCCGCCGACTTGGGCCTGGACAAGGTGCTGGTTTACAAACTCGACGCGAGCCATGCGGGACTCACGGCCAACGATCCGCCGTTCGTCACCGTGTCGCCCGGCAGCGGGCCGCGGCACTTTGCGTTTCATCCGGGCGGCAAGTTCGCTTATGTCATCAACGAAATGCTCTGCACGATGACGGCGTTCAGTTACGACGCCAAGCGCGGCGAGTTGAAGGCAATTCAGACTGTCTCGACGTTGCCGGTGGGCGAAAGCGTGAAGCCTGGTTACAGCACAGCGGAAGTGGTGGCGCATCCCAACGGCAAGTTTCTTTACGGCTCGAATCGCGGGCACGATACCATCGCCGTCTTTGCCATCGGCGCGGATGGCAAAATTACTTTGATTCAGAACGCGCCCGCCGAAGTGAAGATCCCGCGCAATTTCAATCTCGACCCAACCGGCCAATGGCTCATCACGGCGGGACAAAGCTCCGACACGCTCGCCGTCTTCCGCGTCGATCCGCAAACTGGAAAGCTTGAGTTCACCGGCACGAAGATCGAAGTCGGCGCGCCGGTCTGCGTGAAGTTCCTGCCGATCAAGTAGGTTTCGCGCCTATGGAACTCGCGTCGCTCGGCTGGAATTCGTTTTTCGCGGACGCGTTCACTGAGCACCAGAAACAAGGCCTCGTCCCCGCGCGCGTCGTCACGGAGGACAAACATTTTTACACCGTCGTGGGCGAAATGGGCGACTTGCTCGCCGTCGTTACGGGTCGAATCCACCACCGGCGCGAGTCCAACAGCGATTTTCCAAAGGTCGGTGACTGGGTGGCGATCGCACGACAGGCGGGCGAGGAGAAGGCGGTTATCCACGCCGTATTGCCGCGCCGGACGACGCTCACTCGGAAAGTCACCGGGCGCGAAATCGAAGAGCAAGTGCTCGCGACGAATCTCGACAAGGCGTTCGTCGTGCAGGCGCTCGACGCGACTTTCAACCTCCGCCGGCTGGAGCGTTTCCTCGTGATGGTTCACGAGGGCGGCGCGCAGCCCGTGGTGGTGTTGAACAAGGCCGACGTGTGCGACGACGTGGACGCGCGGCTGGCGGAAACAAAACTGGCTGCCGGCGAAACGGCGGTGGTTGTCGTAAGCGCGAAGACGCGCAAGGGCATTGGGCAATTGCGCGAATTCATCCGGCCGGGTGAAACCGTCGCATTCATCGGCACGTCGGGCGTCGGCAAATCAAGCCTCATCAACCGGCTCAACGGCGAGGAGACGCAGCCGACCATCGAAGTGCGCGCGAGTGACTCGAAGGGTCGGCACGCCACGACCTGGCGGGAACTGATTCCGCTGCCCAACGGTGGGCTGGTGATCGACACGCCGGGGATGCGCGAGTTTCACATGTGGGTCGCAGGAGAGGGATTGGGCGAAGCGTTTCCGGATCTTACAATCATCAGCGCGGGCTGCAAGTTCAGCGATTGCCAACACTCCAATGAGCCGGGCTGCGCCGTGAAAGCGGCGGTCGAAACGGGTCAAATCACGCGCGAACGCTACGCCAGCTTTCTCAAGCTCCAGCGCGAACTCGCCTTCATGGCCGAGGAGCGCAAGCAGCACACCTACACCGTGAACAAACGCCGCTCCAAGATGGGCACCAAGGCGTGGCTGCGGAATGATTGACATGCAGCGGCGGAAAAATGTGTTTGCGTTTTCGGCTTCTTATTTAGTCGTGGCATCGTTGCCGATAGCTTCCACCGGGCAGCCAATCAATGCTTCCTCGGATTGCAGTCGTTCAGCTTCTGTCTCTGGTTGGTGATATACCACACTGTATCCGATGTCATCGTCGCGCCGGAAAACAGTCGGTGCCGTCTCGCGACACATGTCGCAATCAATACATTCGGTGGTGATGTAAAATGCCCCAGGAACATTTTCCGGGAGGCGTGAGTTTAAGTTTGCCATAGGTTACTTTTGTTTGTTGTTTGCCGGATGGAACCACCTACCTTCGCCGACACCGGCGTTGGCGTGGTTCCTTACCGCGCCGCAAGTGTGCTCCAGATCATGTATTGCATAAAATTCATTAGTATGATTATACTAATGCTAAGTATGAATGAGTTTCTCGCCACCGTTCCTTTCGATCTCTACGAACTGAATCTGTTTCATCTCTTAGCGGAGACCGGAAGCTTTACCAAGGCCGGGCACCGGGCAGGCCTGACACAGAGCGCGATCACGCGTCAGATTCGCGGCATTGAGGAACGGTTGGGCGTGGCGTTGTTCGAGCGGACGACGCGGCGAGTGGGACTTACGCTCGCAGGACGAGTGCTTCTCGAAAAGTCCGGGCCGATTTTGGATGCGACGAACGACGTGCTGCATCAGCTCCAGCACGAATTTCATCTGGTTCCCCGAACGTTGCGCGTGGGCGTCGCACGAAGCATCGGGCTGGCCTATCTGCCCGGATTCTTCTTCGCATTCCAAAGGGAGTTTCCCGAAGTGCAACTACAGGTCGTGCAACAGTCGAGCCGCGAAATTCTCGACGCGTTGGAAGCTGGCGAGCTTGACGCTGGCTTGCTGTGTCCGCCGCCACGACTACCTCGCGGCCTACAGATCACACATCGATTCGCAGATGAGTTCACGTTTATCGCTCCTCCCAAATTCCAATTGCCGGGAAATTTCTCCCGCGCCAATTCTAGGACCATGCACAAACTGCTTGCCGGGCAGCGGTGGTTGCTGATCGACCAGGGCGGCAACACGGGGAAGCGGCTTCGTTGTTGGTTGGGAGAGCAAGGTTGGCGCATCAAACCAGCGATGGAACTGGACAGCTTTGACGTGATTGTGAATCTCGTTTCTATGGGACTCGGCGTGAGTCTCGTGCCGCATCGGGTCTTGCCGATCTACGAACAACGGCGCGCGGTGAAGCGAATTTTGACGAAAGACCGCTTTGTCCGGGAACTGGTGGTAGTTGTAAGAAAAAACCGCCAGCAGCCAGAACATTTGGCAGGGTTTGTTGAAAATGTATTGTTCTGACCGCTCCCGAAGAGTGAATGCCTGAGTCAGAGATGGAGACGGAGAGGTTCGCCATTCTCGCGGGCGAGCGGCCGAAGTTAGTCAATAAACCCGCCGCGTTCTTCCGAAGGAGGCGTGGGTTCGGTGAATGCCATCCGTTCGGGCGCACGCGGAGCTTTCGCCTGGCTTTTCAAGATTACTTTTGGCCCGTCCGCCGAGGCGACGATCAGTTCCACATTTGCTTTTTCCATGGCCATTTGCATCTCCGGCGGCGGCATCTCGTCCGTGATTAGCGTGTCGATCGCGTCCAGTCCGCAAAGCCGGCTGATGGATTGCCGGCCAAACTTCGTGTGATCCACACACAGAATGACTCGCCGGGCGGCTTGCATCATGGCCCGTTGAATCTCGATGAGCAGCCCGTGCGAGTTGGTCACCCCCTCCGGAGTGATGCCGCCGCAGCTCATAATGGCCACGTCGGCATGGACTTGGGAGAATGATGCCACCGCCAAAGGGCCAACCAGCACGCCCAACCTGGGGTAAATCACGCCGCCACTCACCAAGACCTCCAGTTGGTGGGCCGACGAGAACACGTTAGCCACGGGCAGGGAATTGGTGATGATATGGGGAGTTTTGACTTCCAGATGCCGGGCGACATGAAAGCAGGTGGTTCCAGCGTCCACGATGACGGTTTGGTTGGGCGAAATGAACTCGGCGCAAGCCTGGCCGATGACTTCTTTCTCAGAAAGCTGGTGGGTATCCCGTGCCGAGAACATGAATTCTTCCGACTTGGGATTGGCCAGCATGGCACCGCCATGGGTGCGCCGGAGCGTTCCTTTGGCTTCTAATCCGTCCACATCCCGCCGGACAGTCGAAACGGAGGCGTCCACCAGCTCGGAAAGCTCGTCCAGCGACGCGAATTCCACCTTGGCAAGGTGGTCTTCGATCCGCTTTTGGCGTTCCTCTGCCTGCATAACTTACCAAGAACGTGGAATAGTTTGATAGATATTGCAAGAAAACATTTGACATTATTTCAAAAACGTCCTAAAACACCTCCAATGGTTAACGCCTTACAGTCGCCGCCGCACCGGGCAGTTGTCGAACACATGGTTCGACAAGCTGTGTACGCGAGGCTGAACCGGCCATTGCCGCAAACGGCCGCCGCGCCGAGTCCGCTCGTGGTCAACGTCAGCGCCCGCCATTGCCATCTCACGCAGGATGCTGTCGAGGCGTTGTTCGGCAAAGGGCACCAGCTTCAAGTTCACAAGTGGCTTTATCAGGAAGGTCAATTTGCCGCGAAGGAGACCGTGACATTGGTTGGTCCTCGCAGCCGCATCATTTCCAATCTCCGCATTCTCGGCCCGTGCCGGACACTGAACCAGGTCGAACTAGCCTACACGGACGGCATCGCGCTGGGTTTTGACCTGCCGTTGCGAGCCTCCGGCAACATTAAAGGCACGCTCGGCGGCATGTTGATGGGGCCGGCTGGTTTTTTTGAGATGCTGGACGGCATCATCCGCGCGCTCCGTCACGTTCACATGCATCCGACGGATGCAGATTACTACGGCGTGAAGGCGGGAGACAAAATGAAGCTCAAGATCGGCGGCCCCTGCGCCATCTCGCTCGACGAACTGCTCGTGCGTGTGGACAAGAGCTTCAAACTCGAAGTCCACATTGACACCGACGAGGGCAACGCCTGCAACCTCCAACCCGAAACGTCCTGCGAACTGATCAAATAACCGCGCGCACAAATTCCCCGAATTCTCCACACTCAACCATCAACCCAAACAAACAAACTATGAGCGAAGCAATCGGAATGATTGAAACCAAAGGCTACACCGGCAGCATCGAAGCCACCGATGCCATGGCCAAAGCCGCGAACATCACCATCTCCCGGACCATCCCCATCGGCGGCGGCTTGGTCACGGTCATCTGCCGTGGCGACGTCGCCAGCGTCAAAGCCGCCATCGACGCGGGCAGCAAGGCCGCCGGCAAAGTCGGCGAACTCGTTGCCAGTCATGTCATCGCCCGCCCGCACGAGGATTTGGTCAAAGGATTCCTCGGTGAAGCCGGGGCCGCTGTGAAAAAGTAATCAACCTAAACTCTCAACCCCCAAAAATACTATGGCTCAACAAGCAATTGGCATGATCGAATGCAAAGGTCTCTGCGCCCTCTTCGAGGCCGTGGACGCCGCGCTCAAGGCTGCGAACGTCACGTTCACCGGCTGGGAAAAAATCGGCTCCGGCTATGTCACCGCGTTTTTCCGCGGCGACGTCGCGAGCGTTAAAGCCGCGACGGACGCGGGTGCTGCCGCCGCCTCTCAAGTCGGCTCGGTCGTCAGCGTCCAGGTGATTCCGCGCCCGCACGACGGTCTCGCGGTGCTCGGCAAGTGGCTCCAGTGATGAACCACTAAGTCACAAAGTTCACCAAGCTTTGTGTCCTTCGTGTCTTCGTGGTTAGACCATGAAAATTCTCATCGCCAACATCGGTTCGACCTCGCTCAAGTGGCGCTTGTTCGACTTCTCGAACCGCGCCGAGACGCTGCTCCACAAGGGCGGCTTCGAGCGCGTAACCGATTACCCCAAGGCGATTGAGGATTGTCTGGCGGAGTTGAAGAACACCGGTGCCATCACCGACGAAAAAGAACTCGCGGCCGTCGGCTTCAAGACCGTCATCGCGAAAGGCGTTACCGGCTGTGTGCGGTTTGACGACAAAGTGCTGGCCGCGATGGAGGCCTACAATGGCCTCGCGCCCGCGCACAATCCGCCCTACATCACGGGAATCCGCCTCTTTGCCAAGCGCGTCCCAAGCGTGCCGCTCATTGGGCTGTTTGAAACCGCGTTCTACCAATTCGCGCCCGAAGCGATGATGCGCTACGCCGTGCCGGATTCATGGCACGATATTGGTGTGCGGCGCTGGGGATTTCATGGTGCGAGCCACAAGTTCATCGCCGAACGTTCGGCGCAACTGCTGGGGCGTAACGATGTCGCCGCGCGCGCTCAAAATCTTTACGTGAATGGCGGCAAATCCTCGGTGAACAGTGATTCACTCCGCGTCATTTCCTGTCACCTCGGCGGCACTTCGAGCATCACCGCTATTCTCGACGGCGTTGCCATTGGCAACAGCCTGGGGATGAGTCCGCAGTCCGGTCTGCCGCACAACAACCGCGTGGGCGATCTCGACGCCGAAGCCTTGCCTTATGCGGTGAAGACCCTCGGCATCTCCATTGAAGAAGCGCAGCGCCAGCTTGCGAAGGAAGGCGGTCTGAAAGGATTGAGCGGTGGATTGTCGAACGACATTCGCGACATTCAGGACGCCGCCACAAAGGGCAACGCCAAGGCACAACTCGCCATTGACGTGTTCGTCAGCGAAGCGCGCCGCTGGATTGGTGGCTATTTTTTTCAGCTCAACGGTGCCGATGCCATCGTGTTCACCGCCGGCATCGGCGAGAACCGCGCCGAACTGCGCGCCGCCATCTGTGCGAACCTTGATCAGCTCGGCATCGTGCTCGACGCCGAGAAGAACGCTTCCACCCGCGCCACCGAAGCCGTCATCAGCGCCACGAACTCACGCGTGAAGGTGCTCGTCATTCCGACGAACGAAGAGCTCGTCGTCGCGCGCGAAACCAAACGGTTACTGGAAAACTCGCGAAACTAATTTCACGCACCACGCCCCCAAATTTAACACTCAACCAACAACAGAAAGCAAAACTATGACACAACCAGCAATTGGAATGATTGAAACCCGCGGCCTTGTCGCCCTCGTCGAGGGTACGGACGCGATGCTCAAGGCTGCGAACGTCGAGCTCGCCGGCCCGATGATCCAGGTCGGCAACGCGCTCGTCACCGCCGTCGTGATCGGCGACGTCGCCGCCGTGAAGGCCGCCACCGACGCCGGCGCCCAGGCCATCAAGGCCATCAAGGGCGAAGTCGTGAGCGTGCATGTCATCGCCCGCCCGCACAGCGACGTGGACGCGGTGCTGCCGAAAAAGAAGTAAATCAGTAGGTCAGTCATCAGTAATCAGTCGCGACGTGCGGCTGCCTTCACTGATTACTGGTTCACTGATAACTAATTACTTTTATGTTCCTCGCACGCGTCGAAGGCTCGGTGGTCTCCACCAAAAAGGAGGCCAGCATGAACGGCCGCAAGCTGCTCCTGCTGCGCCCGCAATTGGTGGACGACAAAGACCCCACTAAGTTCCGCCCCGGCCAGAACACCATCGTGGCCGTGGACACCGTCGGCGCGGGCATCAACGAACTGGTGCTGTTCTGCCAGGGCAGCAGCGCCCGCCTCGCCGGTGGGATGAAAGACGCGCCCGTAGATGCCGTGGTCATTGGCATCGTCGATACCGTGGACGTGCTGGGAAAACAAATTTACAGCGCGAAGAACTGACGCGATGAGCGACCAACCACCAGAGCGACGCCTCGCGCTGTTTCAGCGCAAGGAAATCCGTCGCGTCATTCACAACAATGAATGGTGGTTTGTCGTTGAAGATGTCGTCTTGGCCTTAATTGATTCGCGCGACCCCAAGCAGTACGTCAAGCGAATGAAACTGCGCGACCCCGAGTTGCAGAAAGGGTGGGTACAATTTGTACATACCCTTTCCGTGCCGACGGACGGCGGGCTGCAACCGATGCTTTGCGCCAACACCGAGGGACTTTTCCGCATCATCCAAAGCATCCCCAGCCCCAAGGCCGAGCCATTCAAACGCTGGCTGGCCAAGGTGGGTTACGAGCGCATTCAGGAGATTGAAGACCCGGAGTTGGCGACCAAGCGCACGCGCGCGATCTACCAGGCCAAGGGCTATTCGGACGGCTGGATTGAGAAACGGATGCGCTCGATCGCCATCCGCGACGAGCTGACGGACGAATGGAAGAAGCGCGGCGTGAAAGAGCAGCGCGAGTATGCCATCCTCACTTCGGAAATTTCCAAGGCGACGTTTGGGTTCACGCCCGCCGAATACGCCGAGTTCAAGAAACTCAAGCGCCAGAACCTGCGCGACCACATGACCGACCTCGAACTTATCTTCTCGATGCTGGGCGAGGCGGCGACCACGGAGATCGCGCGGAACAAAGACACGCAGGGATTCAATCCGAACCAGCGGGCCGCGCGCGAGGGTGGGACGGTCGCTGGCAATGCGCGTCTCGAACTTGAGCAGCGCAGCGGACGCAAAGTCGTCACCAGCGAAAATTATCTCGCGCTGACGCAATCCGCACCGAAGACGAAACGATTGAAGGGTTAAACCATTTTTAAGAACCATGAGTGCCATGAATGAAACTTTGATTCGCGATGTTGTTGCTGAAGTGCTCGGTCGTCTGGGCGGCGCGGTGCCGGCAGCGAAGCCCGCTTCGGCTCCTGCGGCCAAGCAGGACTGTGGTTGTGGCGGCAAGAGTGCCGCGACCAGCGCGCCTGGGTTGCGTGGCAAGTTCGGCGTGTACAGCGACGCCAACGAAGCTTGTGCCGCGGCGCAGGAATCCTTCCTGCAATTGCAGAAGGCCGGCGTGGCCGCGCGCGTGAAGATCGTCGAGATCATCAAGGCGATGGCGGAGTCCAACGCCGAGGCCTGGGGCAAGCTCGAACTCGATGAGACGAAGATTGGCCGCCTCGACCACAAGATCGAGAAGCTGAAGATCATCAAGCTCGTCCCCGGCGTCGAGTGGCTCCGGCCCGATGCCCGTAGTGGTGACCACGGCATCACGCTCGAAGAATACACACCCTTCGGCACCGTCGGCGCGGTCACGCCGAGCACACATTCCATCCCGACATTGAGCGGCAATATTGTGAACATCGTCGCGGCGGGCAATGCCGTCGTGTTCAACCCGCATCCGGCGGCGGCGCGCTGCGCGGCAGTCGCGGTGCGCGCCTACAACGAAGCCATCTATCGCGCGACGGGCATCGAGAACATCGCGACCATCATCTCCAAACCTTCGATGGAAAGCTTCGCCGCGATGTGCAAACACGACGCCGTTCGCATCCTGCTCGTCACCGGCGGTCCCGGCGTGGTCAAGGCCGCGATGCAGACCGGCAAGCGCGCCATCTGCGCCGGTCCCGGCAATCCGCCCGTCTATGTCGATGACACCGCCTGCATGAAGCGCGCGGCCAAGGCCATCATTCAGGGCGCGAGCTATGACAATAACCTGCTCTGCATCGGCGAGAAGGAAGTCTTCGCGCTGGAAAACATCGCCGACAAATTGATGGCGCAGATGGAGCAGAACGGGGCGGTGAGACTCACCAATGCGCAACTGGACGCGCTGACCAAAGCGGCCTTCACTTTCAAACCTGGCGAAGGCGTCGGTTGCCCGCACGCTTCGGTGAACAAGGATTTCATCGGCAAGGATCCCATTGTACTCGCGAAGGCGGCGGGCGTGAACATTCCCGCCGGCACGCAACTGCTCTTCGCGGAAACGGACGCGAATCATCCTTTCGTCGTCGAGGAGCAGATGATGCCGTTCCTGCCCATCACCCGCGTGAAGAGCTTGGAAGAAGGCGTCGCGCATTCGCTCGAAGCCGAGCACGCTTACAAACACACGAGCATCATTCACTCGCACGACGTCGAGGCGATGACGGCGATGGGCCGCGCGCTCGACACGACGCTGTTCATCAAGAACGGTCCGTCCATGGCCGGCCTCGGTCTCGGTGGCGAAGGCTATCTCAGCTACAGCATCGCCACGCCAACTGGCGAAGGTGTGACCAACCCGAAGACGTTCACGCGCGTCCGCCGCTGCGTGATGGTGGACAACCTGAAAATTTATTGAGCCATGCTCCTTGCGCGCGTTGAAGGCAATGTGGTCGCCACCCGGAAGCATCCGAGCTTCGAGGGGTGGCGGTTTGTCATTTGCCAGCCGATCAACGGCGCGGGTGAACCGGAAGGCACGCCGCAGATCGCCATCGATGCCCACGGCGCTGGGATGCATCAGCGCGTGGTGATTTCCAGCGACGGCTCGGCGGCGCGCAAATTGGTCGGCGACGACAAGAGTCCCGCGCGCTGGCTGATCGTCGGCATCGTTGATGAAAAGGAACCGGGGGTGCCGGTGTGAAAATTCGCCATCCTGCCGTGAAGACCAATTTTCTAAAATTGGTGGGAACTTACGAAGTGGATTTAGATCTTGGCCCAGAGTTGAGCTTTCCACTTCGTTTCGAGATTTTCAGGGATACTGAACGCAAAGGTTGGTTTCGTGCGCATGCTTGGGAATTGGAGCATTTCAATTTGGAGCCGACCTTCCCGGTCAAAAAGAGGAACGGGAAACCACTTCGGTACAAGGCGAGTGAATTGCTAATGTTAGAGCGGATTACTCAACTCACCGGCAGCTACGACTGCTTCAAAGCCAAGGGTGCGGCGGATGCTCTGGCGAAGATTATGGAAGATTTGAAGGGCAGACTGGCGCACTGGACCAAGGTGAAAGCCAAATGAGACTCGGCACTGTCATCGGCCGCGTTACGTTGAGCGTTGTCGTTCCGCAACTCGAAGGCGCGCGCTGGCTCATCGTTTCGCCGTTCACGCGCGAGCATTACCAGAACGGCACCGAGACGCCGCTGGGCTTGAGCAAAGATCCGAGCCTCGTGGTGTACGACGCCCTCGGCGGCGGCGTGGGCCAGACCATCGGTTACGTCGAGGGGCGCGAGGCCGCGTCGCCTTTCGAGAAGTCGCCGCCCATCGACGCCATCAACGCCGCGCTGGTGGACGAGATTTTCTACAACCCAATGAAGTAATTTTATGCCTGCTGTCATCACTGCCAAAGAAATCGAAGCCATCATCGCCAAGGGTGGCGACCCCAAGAGCTACCCCGCCGACGCCGTGCTTACGCCATCGGCCAAGGACGCACTGCGCGATTACGCCAACGCGCGTCGCGGTGCGGCGAATGCGGGCGCGGCTGTCTCCACGCCGGGCAAACCGCTGAACTCGAAGTCGTCGAAGGCTGAACTTGAAGCGTATTTCAACTCGCCGGTCGCGCACGCGTTGAAGGAACAGCTCTGCGACATCGGCCGCCGCCTGTGGGGCCGCGCGTATGTCGATGGCAACGGCGGCAACATCGCCATCAAGGTCGGCGAAGACATCGCGCTCTGCACGCCGACGCTCGTGAGCAAGGGCTTCATGAAGCCCGAGGACATGTGCCTCGTGGACTTCGAGGGCAACCAACTCGCCGGCACGAAGAAGCGCACGAGCGAGATTCTGATGCACTTGCAGATCATGAAGCGCCAGCCCAAGGCCGTCGCGACCTGCCATTGCCATCCGCCTTACAGCACGGGCTTCGCGGTCGCGGGACTGGTGCCGCCGACGTGCATGATTCCTGAGTATGAAGTTTTCGCGTCCGTGGCCATCGCACCGTATCGCACACCAGGCACGCCGGAGATGGGGCAGCTCGTGGCCGACCTCGTGGACAAGCACAACACGATTCTCATGGCGAACCACGGCGTCGTCTCGTGGAGCCACAACAACGTCGAGGACGCCTACTTCAAAATGGAAATCCTCGAAGCCTACTGCCGCACGGTCCTCGTGACCGCGCAGCTCGGCATCCCGGCCAAGACGATGACTTCAGGCCAGCTCCAGGACTTGCTGAAGATCAAGCAGAGCCTCGGCATCCCCGACCCGCGTCACGGCCTGAAGGAAGCAGAACTCTGCGACAACGCCGAGTGGCGCCCCGGCGTGAGTTGCGCCTTGCCGCCGAGAGCGACGACAACCGTCGGCCTCGACCCGCAGGCTGAGGAAATGGTGAAAGTGATAACGGATCAGTTGCTGGCGCAGATGAAGTGATTTTTAGATTATGAAAGTGACAATCATTGGCGGCGGTGGCCGCGTGGGTTCTTGTGCGGCGTTTGCGTTGCAATGCGGCGGACTCGTGGCCGAGTTGCAAATCCTCGACGCGAACAAGGATCTGGCGGAGGGCGAGGCGCTCGACCTCTTGCACGGCAGCGCGCTCTGCGGCGACCAGAAAATTTACGCGGGCGACTACAATCGCGCGGCGGACAGCGACATCTTCCTCATCACCGCCGGCCTGCGCCGCAAGCCGGAGGAGTCGCGCCTCGACCTCATCAACCGCAACGTGGCGCTCTTCGTCGGCATCCTCGACAGCATCAAGGCGGCGGGCTTCAAGAAGGACGCGCAGGTCTTCGTCGTCTCGAACCCGGTGGACATCCTCACGCAACTCGCCGTGCAGCGGCTCGGTCTGCCGTGGCAGCAGGTCTATGGACTTGGCACGATGCTCGACACGTCGCGCTTCAGCTCGTTCATCGCCGAAGAATTGAAACTCGCGCCCACGCAGGTGAAGGCGCTCATCCTCGGCGAGCACGGCGACTCCATGCTCCCCATCTGGTCGAGCGCGGCGGTGAATGGCCTGCCGCTCACGGGTCTGCCTGAATGTTCACCCGGTTTTCAGAATGCCGTCTTCGAGCGCACCAAGGGCAGCGGCGCGGAAGTCATCAAGCGCAAGGGCGGCGCGGGCTGGGCCGTGGGCGTGGCGATTCGCGACGTGATTCATGCGGTGCTGCTGAACAAGCAGGCGCTGCTGCCGGTGTCCTCGCTCGTTCAAGGCGCGTACGACATCCGCGACATCTGCCTGAGCGTGCCGAGCGTGGTCGGGCGCGGCGGTGTGTTGAAGCACATGGAAATCAAATTGTGGCCGAAGGAACTGATGGGATTGCAAGCCTCGGCCCGCGCACTCAAGGAAACGCTGGCCAAAGTTAAAGCCTGAGCTTTTTAGCCACGGATGAAACACGGATTGAACACGGATAAAGAAAGCAGATTGGGGATTCATTTCCCCAATCCGTGTTTCATCTGTGTTCAATCCGTGGCTACGAAATGAAATCTCTCGATACCAAGCTCGCGGAAATCAAAGCCAGCCGCGCCTCGCGCTCGTTCATCATCGCCGATGCGAAGGACGCGGACATGGCGTTTGGCGTGCGCTCGCCGGGACCGCGCAATTACCTGGCGCGGCGCGGCGCGTGGCCGGCGCAGTTCTCGCCGGAGGTCTGGAACCGCGACGAGTTCGGCTACCGCAACTTGCCGGAGTTCCTCGACATCATCCGCGAGGTCACGCATCAGGGGTTGGTGGACATCATGCTGATGTCGGCCTACGTGAATGAGCAGCTCGCGATCAAGGAAGGGCTGTTCAAGAACTCGCACGTCACGCCGGCCGCGCGTGCGAACGACACGACGGATGTGTGGGCGGCGCGGCACGGCGCTTACACGCGTGAGCCGAGCCGGCCGTTTCGCAGCGCGAGCATCGACCATATCCAGTGCGGCGAGATTGAGTGTAATCGAACCACGGAAGATTTTCCCGGCGCGAACCTTGGCCTGTACTCGATCACATTCGTGAACGAGTTGGAGCAGGACCGGGAGGCGCTGCTTTGGTACAAGGAATTTCGCGAGGAGGCGGAGCGAAAGCAGTTCCGGCACTTCCTGGAAATCTTCGATCCGAACGTCGCGTCCGGCATCGCGCCCGAGAAGCTCGGCGAGTTCATCAACGACAACATTCTTCGCACGCTCGCTGGTGTCGCGGAAGCGGGGCGGCCCGTCTTCCTCAAAATTGTTTATCACGGTCCGAAGGCGATGGAGGAACTGGCGCAGTACGATCCGAACCTTGTCGTCGGCATTCTCGGCGGTGGCGCGGGGACGACTTACGATGCCTTCAAGCTCATCCATGACGCGCAGAAGTACGGCGCGCGCGTCGCGCTCTACGGACGCAAGATTAACAACGCCGAGCACCAACTCGCGTTCATCGAAATGCTCCGGCTAATCACCGATGGCAAGGTGTCGCCGGAAGAAGCGGTGCGCGCTTATCATGGCGTGCTGCAAGGCAAGGGCATCAAACCGCACCGCACGCTCGATGACGATCTCAAGCTCACGGATCAGGCCATGAGCTACGACGGCGGCGCGGCGCGGCGCGCGACGGTGGAAGTGCGGAACAATCCGATTGGCAGTTCAAAGCCAGCCGTGGCTGAGGGTCGAAACAATCAGACCTCCGTGACCTCGACTGCGACAACTGCTGACTGGCCGAAGCTTGCCGATGGCAAGCCCGACTTCGACAAGATGAGCGCGGCCCAGCGCACCGCTTACCACGTCTGGCGATTGCAGCGAACTTTTGGCTGAACGGAAATGTAGTTCCGGTATTGCGCGGTTGTCGGACAAGGAAGCGTGATGGCAATACTTGTTTCTCGACGCATTGACCACTGGCTTTGGTTCAGCCAGTCTGAACCGGTCAGATATGACGATGAAAACCAAACGCGACCAGGCTGCCCCCGACGTATTTCAACCAACCCACCTTTCATGAATCCCCGGCGCATCGTTTCGCTCCTGCCCAGTGCGACGGAAATTGTCTGCGCGCTTGGTCTGGAAAATCGCCTCGTGGGGCGCTCGCATGTCTGCGATTTTCCATCGGCGATCCAGCATCTGCCGGTTTGCACCGCGCCCCAAATTGATGCGAGTGCTGCCAGCCGCGAACTGAACCGTGCCGTTAAAGACCGGTTACGGAACGCGCTTTCCCTTTATGAAATCGACGTGGAGAAACTCCAGCAACTCCAGCCTGATCTCATTCTCACGCAGACGCAGTGCGACGTCTGCGCCGTGAGCCTGGCCGAAGTGGAGCAGGCGGTTGGCCCGTGGCTCGGAGTGCGACCGCAAATTATTTCGCTCTCACCCCAATCCCTCGCGGACGTGTGGGAAGATTTTCGCCGCGTGGCGGAAGCGTTGGGTGTGGCGGAACAGGGCAAGGCATTGGTCAAAGGGTTGAAATTCCGCGCGGTGGATGTCATCGAAAAGACTTGCATGGTGAAACGGCGTCCTTCGGTGGCGTGCATTGAGTGGATCGAACCGCTGATGGCCGCCGGCAATTGGGTGCCGGAACTGGTCGATCTCGCCGGCGGACGCAATCTCTTCGGTCAACCGGGCAAACACTCGCCCTGGCTGGAATGGGCGGCTTTGGTGACGGAGAATCCGGAAGTGATCGTTGTGATGCCCTGCGGCTTCGACCTCAAACGCACGCGCCAGGAAATGGCCGCGTTGACCAGCCAGCCCGGCTGGGGAAAACTTCGGGCCGTGAAGCGGCAGCAGGTTTTTCTGGCCGACGGATCGCAATTCTTCAACCGCCCCGGGCCGCGCCTCGTGGAGTCGCTGGAAATTCTCGCGGAGTTGCTCCATCCCGAATCGCTCTCGGCGAAGCACGTCGGCAGCGGCTGGGAAAAGTTGTGAGCATCAGGCCGATTCGGCCGTCGCGAATAGCGGCGGGCGGACTACGGCTTGCTGGTGATGCGTGACCAATTCATGCCGTGCGTTTCGGCGTATTTTCCAAACGCCTTTTCATTGAGGATCAACACGGCCCGCACCACGCTGGAATCATCCGCCCGGCCCATGTGGGAGAGGAAATCGGGAATGATGTCGATTTGTTTGTGCGCGTACATCAAGGCGAACACTGCATCCGCAAAGGCGACATAGGGCAGATCCTTGTAGGCACCTTCCGCACAATCTTCCACGACGTCAGCCAGGAATTCGAGTTGATCGACGAGGTGGGGATACTGGGGCGTGTTAATCTGGGTGAACTCGGCTTTCCACATCGGGAGTTGCCGGAGAACTTTTTCCACAATGGCGGGCGTCACTCGGGCGGCGCCATGATTTACATATTGAACAATTTCAGACATGCGCCGAGCGTAGCAGTGCTGAGGCAGAACGCAAATTAGAAACGGCGGCTGGAAAAACGCGTGCTGGAGAGAGCGAGCTATTTTCCTTCCAACCGCTCCAGATGATCGATCAGAAACTCGGCGATGTGTTGCACGCGGATGTGGCCCGCGCCCGCCTGACGCAAGCCGGCCTGGAGTTGGAGGAGGCAGCCGGGGTTCGTGGTAACCACGATCTCCGCGCCGGTGCGGAGGATGTTCTCGATCTTCCGGCGCTGCAACCGCGCGGCCATTTCCGGCTCGGTGAGATTGTAGCTGCCCGCGCTGCCGCAACAAACGTCCGCTTCGGGCAGTTCAATAAATTTTTCACCGGCGACGGCGCGTAACAATTCACGCGGCGGCCGGACGATGCGTTGTGCGTGCGCCAGATGACAGGCGTCGTGGTAGGTAACGGCTTGGCAATCTGGTTTTCGGAAAGTGAAATCCGCCGCCGTCAGCCACTCGATCAAGTCCTTCACCTTTGCGCTGAACCGCTGTCCGCGTTCCGCCCACGCCGGGTCGTCGTGCAAGAGGTGGCCGTATTCTTTCAAGGTGGAGCCGCAGCCTGCAGCGTTGATGATGATCGCGTCCAACTCCAGTCGTTCAAAGGTGGCGACGTTGTGCCGGGCGCAGTCGCGGGCGGATTCGAGGTTGCCCCCGTGGGCATATAGCGCGCCGCAGCAACCTTGCGCGGGCGGCGTCACCACGTCGTAGCCGGCGCGATTGAGCAGTCGCACACTTTGGGAGTTCGTGTCGCCAAACATCACGCTCATCACGCAGCCGCTGACGAAGCCGACGCGTCCGCGCCGGGGCAACACGGTCGCGGGTGAAGTTTCCGCCAGGGCAACAGCGTTCCAGCGGTCGGGAAGCAACGCCAGGGCATCGCGGGCGAAGCGCGGCAGCAAAGATTCCGCGCGGGCGAGTTTGATAATTTTTGCGGGCAGCAAGGCCAGCTTCATCCGCCAAGGGAAGGGAAAGATTTTTTCGATGACGAAGCGGCGCAGAAAAGTTTGGAACGGCGAACGCCGAAAATTCTTCTCAATGTGTTCTCGAGTGGTTTCCAGCAGTTCGCCGTACTGCACGCCGCTGGGGCAGGCCGCCTCACAGGCCCGGCAGCCGAGGCAAAGGTCGATGTGCCGCACCGCCGTTTCCGCAAGTGGCATCCGGCCATCCTGCAAGGCGCGCATGAGGTAAATACGCCCGCGTGGCGAATCATTTTCGTTGCCCGTTTCCAAATACGTCGGGCAGGAACCGAGGCAGAGTCCGCAATGCACGCACGCCAGCGCTTTGGCGTCGTCAAGGAAACGTTCGGGCTGGGTGGGCGGTGCGTTCACAGCGGCAGGTCGGGAAAAATGTGCTTGGGATCGAACGCCTCTTTGACCCGCCGCGCGAGGTCAATCGGCAAATTAGTTGAAGACTGATTCGCTTCACCGCGATGCCAGACGACGCCATTACCCGCCCGCGCGACAAACGGCACGTCACCCAAATGGCGAATCGTTTCGCCCAGCCGCGATGGCAGGACGGAGATTTTCTTGGGTGTGATCGCTGAAGGATCACTCCAGAATTTCTGGTCGTGATCCAACGCGGCGGGTTCGTGGATGCCGAGTTCTTTCGCGAGGGCGATTTGCCATTCGACCTCCGCGCGCGAGCCGGCAAATCCGAGGATGACGGTGTGGCTTCCAGAGAGGTTGTGCCAATCCATCACCACCGGCGTCAACGCGGAGTCCAGTGCCGACTGGATAAGCGCGCCCGCCATTTCCACGGAGGAGCAGGTCGCTTGGACAAAGCTTTCCGCCTCCGGCAGAGGACGCAGTTTGAAGGTGGCTTCCACGATGACGCCCAGACTGCCCTGGCTGCCGACAAATAATTTCTGCACATCGTAGCCAGCGACATTTTTGACCACTTTGCCGCCCGACTTGATGACCCGGCCATTGGCAAGCACCGCTTTCAGCCCGATCAAATGTTCGCGGATCGTGCCGTAGCCGAAGCGGCGTGGGCCGCTGGCATTCGTGTTCAGCAACTGGCCGATCGTCATTCGCTCCGGGTTCGGCGGATCAATGGGCAGCCATTGGCCGCCCTGCGCCAGGCGCGCCTGCAATCCCGCGAGCGTGAGTCCCGCCTCCACCGTCACCGTCATGTCTTCCGGCGTGTATTCGGTCACGCGGTTGAGGGCGCGCAAGTCCACCGCTGGCAGCCGCTCGCCGCGTCGCGCTGCGTCGCTGACGGCACCGGTCAATTCCGCGAGATCGGCTGGCTGCAACATCATCGGAGCCGATGATGGAGCGCGCCCATTATTCGGCAAGGGTTTTAGTTGGCGTCTGCATTCCAGCCACGGAAAAGCAGATTCTTTTGCCTCCTTGTGAAAAAAATCACAATTTCAACTTGCACCGGATTTTCCACCTGTTTAGCCTGCGCTGAATCGCGGCGGTGAAGCCCGCTGACGCTTATGCAAACCAACACCGAGATCGGCTACAATTCCAAAATCGAAGGGGACGTCGTGATCACGCGCGTCGATGCCGCCCTGAATTGGTTCCGCAAATATTCGCTCTGGCCGATGCCGATGGGGCTGGCGTGCTGCGCCATTGAATTGATGGCTGCGGGCGCGAGCCGGTTCGATATTTCGCGCTTCGGGGCCGAGGTGATGCGGTTTTCGCCGCGCCAATCCGACGTGATGATCGTCGCCGGCACGGTGACGTACAAAATGGCGCTCGCTGTCCGCCGTATTTACGATCAGATGCCGGAGCCGAAATGGGTCATCGCGATGGGGGCGTGCGCTTCCACCGGCGGCATGTATCGTAGCTACGCCGTGCTCCAGGGCGTGGACAACATCGTGCCGGTGGACATCTACATCGCCGGTTGCCCGCCGCGGCCTGAGGCGTTGCTCGACGCGTTGATCAAATTACAGAACAAGGTGGCCAAAGAGCAGGTGCTCGGAACAAGGAGCAAACCTTGATGAAAAAGCTCGCTGTGATTATCGTGCTCCTAGGTGCAGCGCTTTCGACGGAAGCCGGACCAAGTTCGGGCTGGAGTAGCGGCCGTACCGTCGTTTTGGCAGTGCCTGCACCGCGCTCCGTCGCAACTGTTTTAGTGATGCCCGCTGATTTTGTTTCCGTTCCTGTCAACGTGACGAGCGATCAAAAAAATACTGCGTTGGCTTACGATGAGTCGCGCCAAGCCGTCGAAATGATTCGCGAAAAGGTCAAAGAAAATGGGAAGTTCCGCGCTTCGACTGGTGTCATATCGCTGTCCGAACACAAAAGCTCGTTCGGGATAAGTTCCGGCGCTTGGAGTCAGCCCGCCGCGAGATCGCAAATCTATCTTTTGGTGCCTCTGACCAAAGATCGTGACGATATTTTTGCCGCTGGGGTCGAAGCCGCACGCTTCATCGAAACTTTGCGTCTGCCTGGAAAAGCCAAGTTTGAATTAGGAAAACTCCAACTCGCCGTCGAAAATCCTGAACAGCATCGGTCGAAACTGCTTGAAATGATTGCGCAAGAAATCAAGAAGACGCGGGAAGCGCTGGGGACTCAAGGGAGCGTGAAGATAGAAGGTTTGGAGAGTCCTGTTTTGGTGCGACAAGCGGATGACCGCCAGGTTGAATTGTTCCTCAACTACTCCCTCTCCATCACGACGGATAAGTGAGCGAGAATTGGAAATGCCTGCCATCGATTTAGCCAATCAACTCAAGATCAAGTTCGGCGATTCATTGTCCGAACCGGCTGAGTTCCGCAGTGAAGTAACGCTGACGGTGGTGGACGCCGAAAAGATCGCCGACGTCTGCGCGTTTGCGAAACGGGAACTGGGATTTGATTACCTCGTGGATATCAGCAGCGTGGATAATTACGGCAACGACCCGCGCTGGACGGTGGTTTATGAACTTTACGGCCTGGTGCACCGGGTACATCTGCGGCTGAAGACGGACGTGAGCGAGGAGAAGTCCGAGCTGCCCACCGTCACCGGCGTCTGGCGCACCGCCGACTGGCATGAGCGCGAGATCTACGATATGATGGGCGTTCGCTTTCGCGGGCATCCCGACTTGCGCCGCATCCTGATGTGGGAAGGGTATCCCTACTTTCCGTTGCGCAAAGATTTTCCGCTCGCGGGCAAACCGACGGACTTGCCGGACATTGCCTTCACGAAACAAGCGCCGCTCGAAGGGGGCCCGTTTGTCACGGTAGCGGGCGGGAAAGACACGATGGCACGCGAGCCGCGCGTGCGGATTCCTGAATGAGCGTGACAATGAAAACGACCGGTCTAAAAAGTTCTTGCCCTTGCCAATCAGGGAAGACCTATGGCAAGTGCTGTTTTCGTTTGGAGTTCGCGTACCTCGTCATAGGATTTTTTGCTTCCGTTGCCATGTTTGGGTCAGGTGGCATCGACGACCCGCTGATGGCGTTGGTTATTATCGGCGTTGCTGGTGTTCTTGGAGTTGGCATCAAGCGTATTTTGAAACAGAAGCAAAAAAGCAATTAGTCCATGCCCATCGTTCAGGATATTCAATTCAAAGAACCTGCCGCCCGCGCGGCGGAGGCGTTGCGCGTCGGGTCGCCGTTGGATGATTTGCAGGACATGCAGGGCGAAAAGATGGTGCTCAACATGGGGCCGTCGCATCCGTCCACGCACGGCGTGCTTCGCATCATCCTTGAACTCGACGGCGAGATCATCACCAAGGCCACGCCGGACATTGGTTATCTGCATCGCGGCGATGAAAAGATCGCCGAGAACATGACCTACACCCAGTTCATCCCATACACGGATCGGCTGGATTATCTCGCGCCCCTTGCCAACAACGTCGCCTACGCGCTCGCGGTCGAGAAGTTGATGGGCATTGACAAGCAACTTCCACCGCGCTGCCAATACATCCGCGTGATTTGCTGCGAGCTGGCGCGTGTCTCGGCGCATCTGCTGGGCGTGGGGTGTTACGCGATGGACGTGGGCGCTTTGACGGTTTTTCTGCACACGTTCACCGAGCGCGAAAAAATTTACACCCTCATCGAAAAACTCACCGGTGCGCGTTTCACCACCAGTTACACGCGCATCGGCGGATTGGCGCGCGATTTGCCGCCGGGGTGGGTCGCGGACTGCCGCAAGTTCCTGAGCGAAGTTGTGGTCAACATTGACGAGACGGAAAAGCTGCTCACGCGCAACCGCATCTGGGTGGACCGCACCAAAGACGTCGGCGTCATCTCTAAGGAAATGGCCGTCGACTTCGGTTTGAGCGGTCCCAACCTGCGGGGCAGCGGCGTGGATCACGATTTGCGCAAGGCACA
>JBKJSC010000075.1:0-5436 GCA_046593035.1 Limisphaerales bacterium
GTTTCTTTTCATTCATGTTTTCTCCTCTTGTTCAGGTTGGTGACTCTCGCTCATGATTTGAATCGTCAATCGCGCAATCACGCCTCCAGCAAACGCGGCTGCCGCTCGCGCAGCGGCAGCCAGAAGCGGAAACTCGTCCCCTGGCCGACGTGGCTTTCCAATTCGATACGTCCGCCGTGCTCGCCGACAATGCGCTGGACGATCATCAAGCCCAGCCCGCTGCCCTTTTTCTTGGTCGTGTAGAACGGCTCGAAGATGCGGTTGATTTGCTCCTGCGGAATTCCGCCGCCAGTGTCGGTCACGCTCACCCAGACGCCATCGGCACCGGCGTTTGTTTGCAGCGTCAACGTGCCGCCCTGCGTCATCGCCTGCATCGCGTTTTTGATGAGGTTGACGAGCACCTGTTTGATTTGCGCCGCGTCGATGGGAGTGGCGGGCAACTGCGGCGCCAGCTTCTGCTTCACGGTCAGGCCGCGGTTCGCCAGTTCCGGCTGCAACAACTCCAGCGTTTCGCGCACCACTTCGTTGAGCGAAGCGGCCTTCAACTGCGGCTGCGTCGGACGGATGGCCTGGAGAAACTGCGTGACGATGTAATCCAGCCGGGTGATCTCGCCCTTGGCGACGGCGAGATAATTCTCCAGTTTGTCCGCGATCTCCGGCAATTCATTGTCCGCCGCGCGAATCGGAGTGCGCGGGCGGGCGCGCTTGGTGTCGGTCGTCACGCGCCGGAGTTTTTTGACTTCGCGCTCCAGCAGTTGCAGATGAATGTGCAGCGCGTTGAGCGGGTTGCCAATTTCATGCGCCACGCTGGCGGCCAGCAGCGTCAGCGCCTGAATGCGCTCGCTCTCGATGGCCTCAAAGGTCTTTTGCCGCGCCTCGGTGGCGTCGTGCAAAATCAGCACCACGCCCGTGCTGCCGGTGGCTTCGCCGTCGAGCGGCGCGGCATAGAGCCGCAGAAAACGCGGCCGCGGATAGCTCACCTCCAGCTCGTGCCGCACGACGCGCTGGCCGCCCGCGTGGTCGAACGCGGAGAGTTTCTGCCAGTCCAGATCGGGCAGATACCGCGTGATCGGCTGGCCTTCCGCGCCGTCTTTTTGCAGGCCGAGCAAAGTGGTGACGACCTGGTTGAAGTAAAGAACCCGTCCGTGCTCATCCACCACGAGCACGCCGTCCTCGATGGTGTTGAAGAGCATTTCCAGGAAGCTCCGTTCGCGCGCCAGCCGCTGCACCACGGTCTGCAAGCCTTCCGCGTCGAGCCGTCCGATGCGGCCGAGGACTTTGTCGAGGAAACTGGATTTGGGTGAAGCCATGGGTAATGCGGCGTGCGGATTACGAATTAAGATTCTCGGCGGACGGCCCATGACCGGCAGCCACTCCGCACTTCGCTTTTGTTAAAACCACTTCTTCATTTTGAAATACCAGAACGTGGCAATCGTGGACACCACCATGACCACTGTGGCGACCTGGTACCCGTGCGGGGTCTTGAGTTCGTGCATGTCGTCAAAATTCATCCCGTACCAGGTGCCGATCATCATCATCGGCGTGGTGACCAGGGTGATGAGGGTCAGCAGCTTGACCACTTCGCTGGTCTGGTTGGAGGCCATGTTCAAATACACTTGGAGAATGCCCGTGAGCGAATCGGTGTAGTTCTGCGCCAGTTCGCCGATGTGAAACAGCGCGTCATAGACGTTCCGGTAATACGGCACCAGATGCGCGCGGATCAGCTTGAACTCGCCGCGCGCGAACCGCGCCAGGACTTCGCGCTGCGGCCCGATGATCTGGCGCAAGTGCAGCACCTCCTTTTTCACCAGCAGGATTTTGTTGAGCGTCTCCGTGGTGGGCTTCTGCAAAGCCTGTTGCTCCAGTTCGGAAATCTCCACCGACAACTCCTCCAGCGCCGGCTTGTAATTTTCCACGATCGCGTCCAGCAGCGTGTGCGCCACGCGATCCGGCGCGCGCGCAATGTGCATGGTGCCCTTCACGGCGCGCTCCTCCGTGCTGGAAACGCTGCGCAACGGCACGTCGTGATAGGTCACGAGGAAATGTTTGCCGAGGAAGAAATTTAATTCGCTCGTGGCGAACAGTCCGTCTTTGCGGCTGTAATCCACCGCGTGGATCACCATGAAGAGATAGGGCGGAAACTTGTCCTCCTCCTTGGGCGTGTATTCCTCCACCTTGGGCGACGGGCTGGCCTGCACACAATCCTCAATCGACAAGGGATGGAAATGGAACAGCGTTTCCAGCACAAACTTGCTTTCCTCCGGCGTCGGCTTCTCCAGGTCCACCCAGAGAAAGAGATGCGTGTCCGCGAGCAACGTCGGCATCAAAAACATTTCGATGTCCTGGCTGTGCAGTCGCCCTTGCGTGGTAAAAGCAAATGAACGGATCATGTGAAATCGGCCCGACGCTCTCAATCCACCGGCACGTCAGCCTGGGCCAGATTTTAGACGCCCGGCGGCTCAAGGCAAGTTTGTTCGCGGGAAAAGACGGTCGCGCGATTTTACCGTGGGCAAAAAGCGCGCGACAAGTTCCTTGACCGCCGCCTGTTTCCGGTTCAATGAATCTCATCGCCGTCCCTTGGCCGAATTCATGGCCAGAGGGCGCGCGTCTCAAACTATGAAAACAAACTTGCGTTCCGTCTTGCGCCACTTCGCCGCCGGCCTCCTGCTCGCCAGCCTCGCCCTGGTTCCGCTCTCCGCCCAGGCACAAAAGAAACTGCTCGTCGTCACGGTAACCAAGGGGTATCGCCACAGTTCCATCGCCACGGCGGAAAAAGTGCTGGGCCAGCTCGCCGCGAAAAGTGGCGGCGCATTCACGGTGGATTACGTCCGCACCGACGAGGACATGGCCAGCAAGATGACCGCCGAGGCGTTGAAAGGTTATGACGGCTTCATCTTCGCCAACACCACGGGCGATTTGCCGCTGCCGGACAAGGACGCGTTCATCGCGGCGATCCATTCGGGCAAGGGATTCGTCGGCATGCATTCGTGCAGCGACACGTTTCACGGCTACCGCCCGTTCATCGAAATGCTTGGTGGCGAGTTCCAGACGCACGGCGCGCAGGTCGGCGTGGAATGCCTCGTGCAGGACGCCAAACACCCGGCGGTGCGGCATTTCGGCGAGGCGTTCTGCATCGAGAAGGAGGAAATTTACCTGATGAAAAGCTACGACCCGAAGCGCGTTCACGAACTGCTCGTGCTCGACAAACATCCGAACCAGAAGAAAACCGCCGGGAGTTTTCCCATCTCCTGGTGCCGCAAAGAGGGCCAGGGAAATGTTTTCTACACGTCACTCGGCCACAACGAATCCGTCTGGGAAAACGCCGCCTATCAGCAGCACATCCTCGGCGGCATCAAGTGGTCCCTCGGTTTGGAGCCAGGTGACGCCACGCCGCAAGCCAAGTAAGACGCGCGCCGATCTACTCCGTTCAATTTATGAAGAAGCACAATCCGTTTCCTGACCAGCCCGACTTCAACCGCCGCGATTTTCTCCGGGGCGGTTCGTTCGCCGCGCTGATGGCGTTGATGGGTGGCGTGGAAATCTCCGCGCAAGACGCGCCCAAGACTGTGGCCGTTCCCAAGAAAGATCCCAATTTCAAAGAGAAGCCAGTCAGCCCGCCGGTCAACTTTGGCGTCATCGGCCTAGGTGCCTGGGGTCGCGATATTTTGGCCACGCTCTCCCGTCTGCCCAACGCGCCGGTCGTGGCGGTGAGCGACACGTATGCCACGTCCCTGCGCCGCTCCGGCGAAGTCGCGCCCAAGGCCGAGAAGCACGAGGATTACCGGAAATTGCTGGAGCAAAAAGACGTGCAGGCCGTCGTGATCGCCACGCCCTCGCACCTGCATCGCGAGGTGGCCATCGCCGCGTTGCAGGCGGGCAAGCATGTCTATTGCGAGGCGCCATTGGCGGCGTCCATCGACGACGCGCGGGCCATCGCGCAAGCCGCGAAAGGCGCGGGCCAACAAATCTTTCAAGTCGGCCAGCAATATCGCGCCAATCCGCAGCATCACCACGTCGTGAACTTCGTCCGCTCCGGCGCGGCAGGCACACTCACCTTTGCCCGCAGTCAATGGCACAAGAAACAAAGCTGGCGGCGCGCCTCGCCCAACAACGAACGCGAAACCGCCTTGAACTGGCGGCTGGACCCGAAGACGTCACCGGGATTGATCGGCGAAATCGGCCTGCACCAGGTGGATGTCGCCGCGTGGTTTCTGCGCGCGCAGCCGGTTTCCGTCACCGGTTTTGGCGGCGTGCAACATTGGCGGGATGGCCGCACCGTGCCGGACACCATCCAGGCCGTCTTTGAATTTCCCGGCGGCGCGCGGATGAGTTACGACTCCACGCTGACCAATTCCTTCGACGGCAACTACGATCTGTTCTGCGGCACGGACGCCGCGATCATCATTCGCGAGAACCGCGCGTGGATGTTCAAGGAGGCCGATTCGCCGTTGCTGGGCTGGGAAGTCTATGCGCGCAAGGATGAGTTTTTCGGCAGCGGCGAGACGGGCATCGCGCTCGTCGCCAACGCCACCAAGCTGCTGGCGCAAGGCTTAAAGCCCGCCGAGGGCGCGGCCAACAGCGACACGCCGCTGCGCTACGCTCTCGAAGAATTCATCGACAACATCGCGGGCAAGAAAGCGCCCAGTTGCGGCTACAAGGAAGGATTTGAGGCCGCCGTCGTCGCCCTCAAAGCCAACGAAGCGATCACGCAGGGCACCAAGGTGACGTATCAAAAAGAGTGGTTTGTGATTTGAGCGGAACTCCGCAGTAGCGGCGCCGCCGCCGCCGGGTAGCACAGGCAACCTGCCTGTGCCGCGCGGCAACCTGCCGCGCGGAACGGAAAAGGACGTCCGGTAATTTTTGCACCCTCATTCCAAACTCACGCTCTCTCCCATCCGCCCGGCTGGTAGCCGCGCGGCACGGGCAGGTTGCCCGTGCCACCCAGTTCAACTTCGGAGTTTGGGTTTAGACCGACCATGATTACGAGGAGACGGCGGCGACGGTCGCGCGGCAGAAGGATTTGAGCGCCGACGAGGCAGCGGAGTTGGGCCGGCTGTGGAAATAGCTGGTGAAGCTGTATCATCGCGACCGTTTCGCGCATGAGAAGGTCAGTTCGCCTCACCCCGACCCTCTCCCCATCGGATGCGGAGACGTAGAATGCGAAGCTGACCGCCGCCATCAATCTCGCCAAGGACGACGGGGATATAGCAACTTGGCGGGAGGTCGCGGACGACCCGCAGGGCTTCATCCTGCGCCAGGGCTTGGCGTCTCTGGATTTCAGCGACGGGGCGGAACTGGCTCAATTGCGGCGGCTGCATGAGACGCCGCAACTGGAAATCATCAGCGTCATCGAAGCACTGAACCGGGTGCGGAAAAGTCCCGACTACGAGCTTTGCCAACTGAGCGAGCGGAAGCCGGGGGTGCTGGAGAAACTGG
>JBKJSC010000213.1:0-24844 GCA_046593035.1 Limisphaerales bacterium
AGACAGCGGAGTTCTTCAGCTTCGGCACAAACGATCTCACGCAGACCTGCCTCGGCATGTCGCGCGACGACTCCGGCTCGTTCCTTGGTGCTTACACCGAAAACGAAATCGTGAAGAAGAATCCGTTCGCCTCGATTGACCAGACCGGCGTCGGCCAGCTCATCGAGATTGCTTGTGCGAAGGGCAGCAAGACCCGCCCCGGCATCAAGCTCGGCATCTGCGGCGAACACGGCGGCGACCCCGACTCCGTGAAATTCTGCCACCGCGTCGGCCTCACCTACGTGAGCTGCTCACCGTATCGCGTGCCCGTCGCTCGCTTGGCTGCTGCGCAAGCCGCCATCGAAGAGAAGCGCAAAGCCGCAAAGAAGAAATAATCTGGTGGGGCGAGACTCCGTCGAGCCCTGACTTATAAATCAAAAGCCGCTCCGGGAAACCGGAGCGGCTTTTCCTTTTAAAACAAAATCGTTTTTCGCAGCACAGCCAGCATGAATTGCCGCCGCTCGTTGGTGAGAAGCGAGCCGAACTTGATTTGTTTCCCTTCGCGTGTCTCAATCAGGATGTAAAACTGGTCGCTTCCCTTGATGTTCCGATTCTGGTGAATCTTTACGGACTTGACTTGCGTGCTGTCGAATCGGCGTTTCCAGCCGACCGCCCCGATGCCGGTAAAAACCGTTCCTTGTGAATTGTTGATTTTCACCTCGGTTCGTCCGAAGAAACTTGAAAGAACCGCACCCGCGACACACAGGCCAATCGCGATGAACGGCGTGAGGAACAACCAGAGGAAAAGTGTTTCGCCCCAGCCCATGATGCCGTCGTTCATTTTGGGCGTAGGAAACCAGTCGGGCAGGGGGACGTTCAGGTTATGCAACGTACCGGCGATGGCAAACACGACAAAGAGGGACACAATGCCGTTCCAAAAAAGTGCGAAAAACAAGAAGCCGACTCCGTTGGTTAGGTTGCGGTTTGTCGATCCGATGGTTGTGCCACTACCATTATTTACAAACCACGAACCTTTTGGCGGGTGATGCAGGTTGAGGTTCGCACCTGTTTCTAATTCATGTGTCAGGTCGGAAAGGCTGTGAGAAAGGTTGCACGGGCGGCAATACGCCACGTCCTGTGCGACGTTGATGTCGTCGGGGGGAATCACCCGGCGGCATTTGGGACAGGTTGGCGTTGGCATGGCGAAAAAACTGTTCGAATCGTAAGCGCTCGCGGTTAATAATCAATACGGTTTGTCCACTGATGAATGTGCGATCGGACGTCTGCCGGGTTCACGGTGGAAAACCAAACGACAGTTTCACCGCCATATATTCGGGATGCACCGAGCCGTCCGCCGCGCGGATGATGAGCGGCGGTTCATTCCACGTCCGCGTGCGCATCGCCTCCGGCAAATCCTCCGACTGCATAAGAACAAACAAGCCAAGCAGGGGACGTTCGCCCTCGCGCAAGACCACGGGCCGCCGGCGCACGATCACGAGTCCCGCAGCCGCCGCGCCCGCGCGCACCCGCTCTTCTTGCTCCTCCGGCGCGATGGGAAACACGCACGCGAAAATTCCGCCACGCTCCAGATGCCGTGCCGCTGACGTGCAATAATCCGCCACCGTGCCGCGCAGCTCAAACCGGCACGCAATCTTTTGCGGATGATCCCCCTCGACTCCGCTGCCTTGCGGAAAATACGGCGGGCTGCCGAGCACCAGGTCAAACCGCTCCTCCGTCCGCAGTACGCCCGGCTCGCGGAAATCGCCTTCGCGGATTTCGTAGCGCTCCACGAGGCCGTTCCACGTCGTCGACTTTCGCGCCAGCCGCGCGCTGTACGCCTGCGCCTCGACCGTGACGAATCGCGCGCCCGGCAACCGCCACGCCGCGATCATCCCCACCGTGCCGATGCCGCTGCCCAAATCCAGCACCGTGCGCGCACTCGGACACCAGCTCGTCCCATACCACGCCGTCAGCACGTCATCCGTGGAGAAACGGTGGCCGTTTACCAATTGAAACAGCCGGAAATGCCCGCTAATGGCGTCGAGCGTTTCGCCTGACGCCAGCGCCGGTTCACCCGTCAACGCACCCGGCGGAACGGGCCCCGGCTTGGCCCAGCCTTTGAACAACGGTTCAATCATGGTTGCTGATCGCGGGAGTAAAGCCTGTGGTCTCACTCGCAGCGCGGATTTCGTTTGAGGTGATGCCGATCACGGTTGTCCTTTTTATTTGAATTGCTTGGGAAGAGCGAGCATTGATACCAGCGCGTTACCAACTCTTGACATTCCCGCCGCCACTGCAACATTCGCCGCGCAATTGGCCGATTAACCGCACAACTTAAATTACCGTCTCAACCGCACCTATGAAATCACTGCTTGCCTCCGTTGCCCTCACATTCGCCTTGGCCCTCTCTGCCCGGGCCGCCGAAGTTTCCGCCAAATTGAGCGGTGTTCATCTCTGTTGCGGTAGCTGCGTCAAAGGCGTGGAAGCCGCCGTGGCCAAAGTCCAGGGCGCAAGCGTCTCCGTGGACAAGGACGCGGGCACGGTCAGACTCAGCGGCGCGGACAAGGCCACGGTGCAGAAGGCGGCGGACGCGCTCGTGACGGCCGGTTATTTCGGGAAGAGCAGCGATGCCACGATCAAGCTGAACGCGCACACCGGTGCCAAAGGCCAGAAGGTGCAATCGCTCAAGGTCAGCGAAGTCCACCTGTGCTGCGGCAAGTGCGTGAACGCGGTCACGGACGCGCTCAAGACGGTTCCCGGCGTGCAGGGCAATACGGCGGCGAAAGGCGTGGAAACCTTTGAAATCACTGGCGACTTCAACGACAAGGAAGTTTTCGCCGCGCTGCAAAAGGCCGGTCTTACCGGCAAGGTCGGGAAATAATTTTCCGTTCTGCAAACGCCCTTCGTTCCTCCTAACGAAGGGCGTTTTGCTTTCGGGCAGCCGGCGCTTTGCAAACGAGCTTCCGTCTTGTCCGCGCCGTTGCTACGGTTGGCCATGATTTTTCCACGGACATTCCGAGTTCGGCAGACGTTTGAACGCACGCGCGTCGCGGATGTGGCGGTCGAGGTGCAGCGCGAACTTTCTCGACTCAATCTGCGCGAACGCGTCCACCCCGGACAAACCGTCGCCATCACGGCGGGCAGTCGCGGTATCGCCAATATCCACCGCATCATTAAAGCCGTCGTGGATCATTTCAAAAGTCTCGGCGCGCAGCCCTTTATCGTTGCGGCGATGGGCAGTCACGGCGGCGGCACCTCGGAAGGCCAGCGGCGCATCCTCACGGACTATGGCATTACCGAGGAGTTCTGCGGTTGCCCCATTCGCTCCAGCATGGAGACGGTGATCCTCGATCAAACGCCCGAAGGCATCCCCGTCCACTTCGCGCGCGATGCCGCTGAAGCGGATCATGTGCTCGTGGTCGGTCGCGTGAAGCCGCACACGCGGCTCATCGGCGAACACCAGAGCGGGTTGATGAAGATGATGCTCATCGGCCTCGGCAAACACGCCGGTGCCCATGTGTATCATCGCGCCTTCGCGGATTTTTCCTTCGACCAGATCGTGCGCAGCGCCTCGCGCCGCGTGATCGAGAAGGGCCGCATTCTTGCCGGCCTCGGCATCGTGGAAAATGCCTACGACGAAACTGCGCTCATCCGCGCCGTGCTGCCGGACGAATTGGAGGCGCAGGAAAAACAACTCCTCGCCCTCGCGCATCGCTGGCTGCCGCGCCTGCCGTTCGACCATGCCGACATTTTGTTGCTCGACGAAATCGGCAAGGAAATCAGCGGTTGCGGCATGGACAGCAACGTGGTGGGCCGCAAGCTGCGATTGCATGAAGCCGCGCCGGAGGAATTCCCGAAGATCAAGCGCATCATCGTCCGCGGTCTCACCGAGCAGACGCATGGTAATGCGACGGGCTTGGGTTACTCCGAGTTCTGCCTCACTCGCGCGGTGAAGGCGATGGACGCGCGCACCACCTGGATCAACGTCAACACCGCCGGCAATCCCGCCGTGGGCATGATCCCTCCGCATTACGACACCGACCGCGAAACGCTCACCGTGGCCTTGGGCACCATCGGCCTGGTGGAACCAACGCGCGCCAAACTCCTGTGGATTCGCAACACGCTGGATGTCGTCGAGGTGGAATGTGCCGAGGCGTATCTCGACGCCGCGCGGCAACGCAGCGATCTCGAAGTGCTCGGCGAACCGCGCCCGCTGCCTTTTGATGACGCGGGGAATCTGCCTCGGACGATGAAACAAGCTTGAGTGATAGGGGCGCGCAGCCGCGCGTCCCACCGAAGTTGGTAGGGCCGAGCTGCTGCTCGGCCCTGACTGCGCCGCGCTCCGCATTTTCGATTTTCGTGTCGCCAGCGAACCAGGAATCTGATAATCGGATGTCACGATGACCTCGGCGCGCCAGTGGGTGATTCAATTTCTCTGTCTGATTTCGTTGTCCTCGTCAGCTTTGGCAGACGGCAAGGTTTTCGCGCGCGCTGTTGCCTCTCCGGTCTCGACGCCGGATCAGCGGGCCATGTTGCACTTCTCCAATGGAGTCGAACGGCTGGTCATCGAAACATCGTTCGTGGGGCAGGGAACCAACTTTGCCTGGGTGGTGCCGCTGCCGTCGGTGCCGAAAATCGAGGCGGTTTCCACCAATTTCTTCAGAAATTTGAACACGGTGTTTCAGCCGAAGCTGATTTATAAAGCTTCTGCGGCGTGGGTGTCTTATCTGTTTTTGGGATCGTTGATTGCCACGGCGATTTGGGCATTTCGAAAAAAGGGTTTGGACAAACTGATTCTCGTGATCGTGTTTTTGGTTTTGTTCCTTTTGTTCGGCATGGTGCTGCCTAGTTTTGTCAAAGCGCGCAGAGCATCCAGTGTGTTCCAGACCTCAGATTCAGTAAACGTGTTGAACCGGCAGACCGTGGGAATCTACGACACGGCCACAGTGTCAGGTCGTGATGGACGGTCGCTCTTGGACTGGTTGAACACCCATGGATTTCACACGCCACTCAGTGCTCTCCCGGTGATTTCAAACTATGTCAGCCAAGGCTGGGTGTTCGCGGTTGCCCAAGTAAACCGGCCCTCATCCAACCGCATTCGCAGCGACCTCCATCCGCTGGCGTTCACGTTCTCCACCGAAAAGCCCGTGTATCCGCTCCGCTTGACGGGTGTCGAAAATGACCATTGCAAAATTGAACTCTTTGTCTTCGGGCCAAGCCGGGCTGAAGCCCCCGGATTTAAGGTGGAGTATTGCGGTCAGCCGTTTGAGACCGGACAAACCCAACACTCATCAGGCTACGACCTAGGTAAGGACGAATCGCACTTTAGACTGCCGGATCCGGGCGAATATCGCATTTCCGATCCGGAAGTTCGTGCCTTCGGCATGCCAGCCACCGTTACGACCAAACTGATTGGCAACCTGACTGCACAGGACATGCAATCGGATGCGTGGGTTCGGTGGGTTCCTTTTCAGCCGGAGGTGCCTGTCCTCTACACTCAGGCGGCGGCGGTTACTGCGTTTTTGGATTGTACTGTAGGCATCGGCATGCTTGGATTATTGACGCTTCATATTCTGACGCCACGTTTGAGTCGGCGAACGTGTGAACGAGGACTAATTGCAGTTCTGCTGTTGGCAGCGACTTGTGGTCTGGCCCGTTTGGGCACTGCAAAAGTTACAGGAGTAACAATTACTCACGGTGGATGGAGGAATGCCGCTTTCAACTACCTACAGTTGGATGGTTCAATTGAGCAATACCTCTTCGAGCGAAAGACGACGGAGCCGTTGACCTTCGACGGTCTTCGCGTCGCGCTCCTTGAGTATCTACGGGAAGGAGCCAAGAACCCATTCACCGATGAACCCATCAAGAACGAAGCTTCACCGGGCAATCTCACCTTGCGTAACACAACCAATGGCATGGAGGTGATTTGGTATGACATCAACGGCGGACCGCAGCCGCTGGCGACCTTTCCCACTCGCTCGAAGTAGGCGGCGCGATCCGCTCGTGCGTTCGGGAGGGCGCGGTTCCAACCGCGCCCTGACTTTCGGAGTTAATTGGGCCGGGATGGAACCCGACCCTCCCAAATTCAAGGTCTGCGGCAGCCCCGTTTCTCCTTGTGTTGAAGCGATGCTCTGTTACTAACAACGGCGCGCGTTTTTTGGGCGAGCCGCCGGCCAGTGTGGAAGCACGGGAATCTTTTCCAACCTTTCCGGCTCACTCCGTCCAGTCGCGTTTCCGTGGATGACCTCCAACCGGCCATTTCGTCTCGGCGTGCTGGGTTCGGGCAAAGGCTCGAATCTGGTGGCGATTGCTGATGCCTGCACGGCGGGCGCAATCCCGGCGCAGGTAGCGGTGGTGTTGAGCGACGTGGCGGACGCGGGCATCCTGGTGCGGGCGCGTGAGCGGGAGTTGCGCGCGGAGTTCATCCCGCCGGGACCGTTCCGCACCAAGCTGGATGAAGCGGCGGAGCGGGCGTATATCGCGGCGTTGCAGGTGGCGGAGGTGGACTTGGTCGTGCTGGCGGGATTCATGCGCATCTTGAAGGGCGACTTTCTCCGTGCCTTTCCGCAACGGGTGGTGAATATTCATCCCTCGCTGCTCCCGGCGTTTTCGGGCTTGGAGGCGTGGAAACAGGCGCTGGATTACGGCGTGAAGTTCACGGGTTGCACGGTGCATTTTGTGGATCAGGGCGTCGATACCGGGCCGATTATCGCGCAGCAAACGGTGCCGGTGCTGGACGGCGACACGGCGGCGACGTTGCACGAGCGGATTCAGCACGCGGAGCGGATGCTGTATCCGGCGGCCATCGCGGCGCTGGCGCGGGGCGAGGTGAACGTGCAGGGCAGAATGACTTTTTTGGCGGCGAAGCAAGCGTGATGGGCGCAAATGCCGTCAGTGCGGCCATGAAATCGAAGAAGAAAAAGATCGCCATGCCGAGGCGGCGGTGGCAGATGAATCCGGTCGAACGGGTAAAAGAGTCGGCGAAGGTGTATGATCGCCGCACCGCGAAGCGCGCCGAGCGCACCCGCGAAACGGAAGATTGAACGGCTGGCGCCAGGGTTTTTTCCTGAGTTCCTGAGTAAGATTTGTCGGATTGGATTTGTCGAACAGTTTGGTTGAGCATGAAGAAACAGATTTTAAGAATTGGTTTGCCGAAAGGCAGCCTGCAGGAAGCCACCATCGAAAAGATGGCGAAGGCGGGCTTCAACATTCAGGTGAGCAGCCGTTCCTACGTGCCGTACGTGGACGACGAGGAGCTGGAAGTGCGGCTGATCCGGGCGCAGGAAGTCAGCCGTTACGTGGAGCATGGCTATCTGGATTGCGGCATCACGGGCCTCGACTGGATCCGGGAAAACGATTCGGACGTGCATGAAGTCGGCGAGTTTTTGTTCAGCAAGGCGACACGGCAGCCAGCGCGCTGGGTGCTGGCCGTGCCGGAGAATTCGCCGATCAAGACGGTGAAAGATTTGCGCGGGAAACGCATCGCCACCGAAGTGGTGAACCTGACCAAGAAGTTCCTGAAGAAGCACGGCGTGAAGGCCGAGGTGGAGTTTTCGTGGGGGGCCACGGAAGTGAAGGCGCATGAATTGGTGGACGCCATCGTGGAGTTGACGGAGACTGGCTCCTCGCTGCGCGCGAACAAGCTGCGCATCGTCGATACGCTGCTGGCCTCCACGCCGCGGCTCATCGCCAATCACACGGCGTGGAAGCACAAGTGGAAGCGGCAGAAGATCGAGACGCTGGCGATGCTGCTCAAGGGCGCGTTGGAAGCGGAAGCGAAGGTTGGATTGAAAATGAACATCGCGCAGAAAAATCTGGCCAACCTGCTGCAAAGCCTGCCGGCGTTGCGCAATCCGACGATCTCGAACTTGAGCCTGGCGGGCTGGGTGGCGGTGGAGACGATCATCGACGAGCATGTGGTGCGCGAGTTGATTCCGCAGTTGAAAGCCGCCGGGGCAGAGGGCATCATTGAGTATCCACTCAACAAAGTGGTCTATTAAGCACGGTTCCGAAATAACATTATGGGTTCGCTGAAAAAACGTCGTAAATCGAAAATCAACAAACATAAACGCCGCAAGCAACTGCGGGCCAACCGCCACAAAAAGCGGACCTGGCAGAAGTAACCGGCACCTCGCCGGTCACTTCAGGGACAACGCAGGCGCGCGTTTGGCTGGCACGAATTTCGTGCCAGCCGGATCGGTTCCCTCATTTATGCAAGGCCGCTTCAATCTTTGGGCGATGCTTCTTCTGGCGGTGAGCCTGGCGTTCAACGGTTGCCAGTCCACGCCGCGCGCCGCCGCGAAATCCGCTCATCCAAGTGCGACGGGAACGAACGCGCCCATAAGCGAAGCGGCCAGTGCGCTGGTTGTGGAAGCGGCGGCGAAACGGGCGGAGGCACTGGCGCATTTTGCCACGGGCTTGAGCTACGAATTCCGCGAGGAGCCGGAAAAGGCGCTGCCGGAATTTTACCAGGCCGCTCTCGCCGATCCGAGCAACGAACTGCTGGCCACGGAAGTGGCGCGCCGGTTGATCGAGCGCAAGGAGAACGACAAGGCGATTGAAATTCTGACCAAAGCCACCGCGTGGCCGACGGCTTCCTGGACGCTGTTCTCCCTGCTCGGCGTGGCTTACGCGCAAACGGGCAAGGACGAACTGGCCATCGCTGCGAATCGTACCGCGATCCAGAAGCAGCCGCAAGCGGCCCCAGCCTATCAGAACCTCACACATCTTTATTTGAAAACCGGCAAGACGACGGAAGCGTTGCAAATGCTGGAGACGGCCGCGAAACAGCTCGATCTGGATGTGCCGTTTCTCCTCGACCTCGCGGAGTTGATGGGCATTTACATTCGTGCCCAGACGGTGGAAGCGGACAAGCTCAAACCGCGTGTGATCACGTTGCTGGAGCGGGCCGCACTGCTCAAGCCCACCAATCTGGTGCTGCGCCAGCGGATGGCAGAGGCCTACGCGCTGGCCGGTCAAACGGCCAAGGGAGCGGAGATTTATTTGAGCCTGCTGGCCGAGTTCAAGGATCAGCCGGCGATTCGGGATCTATTGCGCGGCAAATTGACCGACGTTTATTTGCGCAGCGGCACGCCGCAGGACAAGAAGCTCGCGGTTGAAATGCTGGAGACGCTTAAGCGCGACCACCCGACCAATCCCAAGGCCTACCTATTTCTCAGCGGCTTGGCTTACGAAGCGAAGGATTACCAGCGCGCCGCCGACAATCTGGAAATGGCCTTGAAGCTGAATCCCAAAATCGAGCAGGCTTACTACGACCTCGCCGGTTTGCAGATCGCGCTGGAAAAACCCGAGCAGGCGTTGCAGACGCTGCAGCAAGCGCGGGCCAAGTTCCCCGCTAATTTTTCGATGGAATTCACCGCCGCGCTGGCCCATAGCAGCCTTAAACAGTACGGCAAGTCGCTCAATCATTTCACCGCCGCCGAGGTGCTGGGCAAGTCGGGGGAAACCAACCGCCTGAGCCATGTTTTTTATTTTCAATTCGCCGCGACGCACGAGCGCAACAAGGATTTCGCGCAGGCAGAAACATATTTCGACCTCACCCTCCAGCTTTCGCCCAACTTCGCCGAGGCACTCAACTACTGCGGTTACATGCTGGCCGAGCAGGGGATCAAGCTCGACAAGGCCAGGGGCATGATCGAACGGGCGGTCAAGGCCGAGCCGAAAAACGCCGCCTTCCTCGACAGCATGGGTTGGGTGCTCTACAAGCTCAACCAGCCGCAGGAGGCGCTCCCTTATATGCTCAAGGCGATGGAACATTCCGAGAAGCCGGACGCCACGCTCAACGACCACCTCGGTGACATTTACGCGGCTCTAAAAAAGTTTGAGCAGGCGCGCGCCGCCTGGGAGAAATCGTTGGCCATCGAACCGAACGAAGCCATCAAGAAAAAACTCGAGGCCGCCCCTGCGTCCGGTCGCTCACCCAAGTGAGCCATGGCCCACCACTTTCAAAAACATTACACGGTGGCCGAGGCGCGGCAGCTCCTTCCGGAAGTCCGTAAACGGCTCGCGCAGCTTGCCGAACTCCGCCAGGAACTCCAGGAGCTGGATGAAATCCTCCGTGCCCAGAACTGTGCTGGCAAAGACTTGGGCGGGCTGCGGGTCAACCGTTGGGTGAAGGCCGTGGCCGCCCTCAACCAGGCCGTGCGCTGGTTTCACGTTGCGGAAATTCAGATCAAAGACCTTGATCGCGGATTGATCGATTTTCCCGCGATCATTGGCGGACGCGAAGTGTTCCTCTGCTGGGAGCACGACGACGAGGACATTGAGTTCTGGCACGATTTGGATTCCGGTTACGCTGGACGGGAACGATTGTAGCACGCGCTGCCGATGGGCCAGGTTCACTTTGCCCAACGCATGAATCAATTGAAGAAATTTAACTCCCGGTGCGCCGCTGTGTTGATGCTGGCAGTTTGTTTTGCCGCCGCCGCGGCTGATCCGAAAACGCCCGTCAAACCGGTTGCGTTTGATCCGGTCACCCGTTACGAACCAAAACAAATCGAGGGCTGGCGCGTGCTGGTCAATCGCGCGTTGCTGGACGACGCGCACCAAAAGCTGGCCGACCGCACGTTGAAGGTGCTGGGTGAACATCTCTTTCGCGTCAGCCGCGTCGTGCCCGCCGGGTCGCTGGCGAAGCTGCGCCAGATTCCGATCTGGGTGGAGTTGGCACACCCGTTGCATCCGTGCATGTGCTATCACCCCGACGCTGGCTGGCTGCGTGAGCATGGCATGAATCCGGAAAAAGCCGGAGCCGTGGAAATCGCGAACGCGGAAAACTTTCTCGCCTGGACAATTGACCAGCCGTGGATGCTGCTGCACGAACTGGCCCACGGCTATCATCACCGGGTACTCGGCCACGACCACGCTGGCATCAACGCGTGCTTCGACCAGGCCGTTGCGTCCAAGTCCTACGAATCCGTGCTGCGAATCAACGGTCGCCGAGAGCGGGCGTACGCGTTGTCTAACGCGAAGGAATATTTCGCTGAATGCACCGAGGCATTTCTGGGGACAAATGATTTCTATCCCTTCGTGCGCGCCGAATTGAAGGAGCACGATCCGGCGATGTATGAACTGCTGTCAACAATCTGGGGCGTGAAGCGGTGAAAATATACTTGTTCTGCTTTGGACACCATTGGTCGGCTTGCCATTGGGCGCAAATCCATTAGCCTTCTCCGGTGAGCCAGTTGATTGAACAGGTCGAGAAATCGATCCAAACGCGAAAGCTCTTTCGTCGCGGCCAGTCCGTCATGGTGGCGGTTTCGGGCGGCGTGGATTCCATGGTGTTGTTGCATTTGCTCCACCAACTTTCACACCGACATGGCTGGAAGCTGACAGTTGCACACTTCAACCATCAACTACGCCGTGCGGCGAGTGACGCGGACGAGAAACTGGTTCAAGCGACGGCGCACCGGCTGGGCTTGGAATTCGTCAGCGAGCGCGGCGACGTGCGCGGGCAAAAGTTAAAACTCAAACTGTCCTTGGAGACGGTGGCGCGCGGATTGCGCCACCGCTTTTTGCGTGAAGCAGCGGAGCGGTTGAAGATCGGAACTGTCGCGTTGGCGCACCATGCGGATGATCAGGCGGAGTTGTTCCTGCTTCGGCTCCTGCGCGGCGCGGGCGGACAAGGGTTGAGCGGAATGAAGTGGTCCAATCCATCGCCGGTTTCGCCGCAGCTTCAGTTGGTCCGCCCGTTGTTGGGACAGACGAAAGCCGAGATCAGGGCCTTCGCACGGGCAAACCGAATTCGCTTTCGCGAGGACGCGAGCAACCGATCCTTTGACATGCTTCGCAATCGAATTCGAGGCGAGTTACTCCCGCTGCTGACCAAGAAATATGAGCCTTCTGTCGTGCCGGTCATTTTGCGGACGATGGAAATCATCGAGACGGAGAGCGCGTATGTGCAGCAAGCCGCCGAACGGTGGCTCGGGAGCAAGCGACCCACGGCATTTAGGCGGCTGGATCTGGCGGTTCAACGGCAATCCCTTCGCATCCAATTGGAGTGTTTGCACGTCCCCCGCAATTTCGATTTGATCGAGCGGTTGCGCCTCGTGCCCGACCAGTCGGTTTCGGTGAGCCGCACGTTTCGGGTATTCCGCGATCAGAGCGGCTGGGTTCACCGCCAGAATGTCGCGGCTAAAAATGCAGGGTTCAACTCGAATGAAACTGTCTGCGAACTGGCTTCCGCCGGTGGCGGAAGACGGTTTGACGGGGTGGATATTCGCTGGGAAATCGTGCCGCAGACAGGTCAGTTGCCCCGGCTTGCCTCTCGGCCCGGACAGGAATGGTTGGATGCCGACAAGGTCGGAGTGTTCGTTTGCTTGCGCCACTGGAGGGCAGGGGATCGTTTCCAGCCGATCGGGATGGAGCAACCGGTGAAGCTTCAGGATTTGTTCACCAACCTGAAGATTCCTCGGGAGCAACGCCGGGAATTGCTGGTTGCGGAGGTATGGCCTGGGCAGATCATCTGGGTCGAGGGCCTGCGCATCTCCGAGCAGTTCAAGCTGGACAAAGCGACCGGGCGCGTCGTGAAATGGCAGTGGCGGCGTTTGCCCATGGCGGCACCGGTGCACACCCCTCCAACCGGCTCGGTCGGAGGGCGCACAAAATAGCGCGTGCGCCAGCAGGGATAAACTTAGGTAGTAACGGTGGTTGCGGTGAGGCTGCCCGCGTGATAGGCTGAGCCAAAATTAAAGCAAATGGCTGACAATAATAAACCAAACGACGGCGATCGCGACGACAAGGACGGCGAGTTCAAGTCGCCTGCCCGTCCTTGGATCATCTGGCTGGCTATTGCGGCCACGATTCCGCTGCTGCTCATTCTCAAGGAAAAAACCGAGATCAAGCGGCCCACGCTGACTTACACAGAGTTCATCCAAAAGGTGGAAACCGGCCAGATCGAATCGGGTGTCATCAACTTCAATCCGCAATCCTCTGATCTCCGGGAAATCCACGGCTACTATTTCAACGTGGACAAAGAGGGCAATATCCTGAAGGACAAAAGCAAATTGCCCTTCAAGATCAAAGTGCCCCTCGCGCTGGCCCCCAAGCTCATGGAACAATTGCTGGCCACCGGCAAGTTTGAGTCGGTCGAGCCGAACACGCTGCTCGTCAGCTTCCTGATTAATTTTCTGCCCTTCTTTGTGCTGGCGGCGCTGTTCTACTTTTTCTTCATTCGCCAGATCAAAATGGCTGGCAAGGGCGCGCTCAGTTTCGGCAAGAGCAAGGCGCGGATGCTCGCGAAAGATAAAAACAAGACCACCTTCAAGGACGTAGCGGGCATTGAAGAGGCGAAGGACGAAGTGTCCGAACTCGTCGAGTTCCTCAAGGATCCCAAAAAATTTCAGAAACTCGGCGGACGCATTCCCAAAGGCGTCTTGATGGTCGGCGCGCCGGGCACGGGAAAAACGCTGCTCGCCAAGGCCATTGCGGGTGAAGCCGACGCCGCGTTCTTCAGCATCAGCGGCTCGGATTTTGTGGAGATGTTCGTCGGCGTTGGCGCGAGCCGCGTGCGTGACATGTTTGAACAAGCGCGCAAAAGCACGCCTTGCCTCGTATTCATCGATGAAATCGACGCCGTGGGTCGCAGCCGTGGCATCGGCCTCGGCGGCGGCAACGACGAGCGCGAACAGACGCTCAACGCTTTACTCGTCGAAATGGACGGCTTCGATACGCACGAAGGCATCATCATCATTGCCGCCACCAACCGTGCTGATGTGCTTGACCCTGCGCTGTTGCGGCCCGGACGTTTTGACCGCCGCATCACGGTCAATCTGCCCGACGTGCGCGGACGTGAGGCGATTCTCAAAGTCCACGCCAAAAATGTGAAGCTGGATCCCATCGCCGATTTGTCCGTGATCGCCCGCGGCACGCCCGGTTACTCCGGCGCGGAACTGGCCAATTTATTGAACGAAGCCGCGTTGCTGGCGGCGCGCACGGGCAAGAAGCATGTGGGCATGTTTGAACTTAACGAAGCCCGCGACAAAGTCCGCTGGGGCCGTGAGCGCCGCAGTCTCGCGATGTCCGACGAAAACAAGAAGCTCACCGCCTGGCATGAAGCTGGCCACGCGCTGGTCAACGTCATCCTTCCGCACACGCATCCGCTGCACAAGGTCACGATCATCCCGCGCGGCCCGGCGCTTGGCTCCACCATGTCGCTCCCCAAGGAAGACGTGCTCAATTACAAACGCAAGGAAATGCTCGACGTGATTTCCATGACGATGGCGGGCCGCATTGCCGAGGAAATCGTTTCCGGCGACATCTCGACGGGTGCCGGCGGTGACATCCAACAGGCCACGCACATGGCGCGCGCCATGGTTTGCCAGTACGGCATGAGCGAAAAACTCGGCATGATCCAGTATGGCGATGACGACGAGTTTTTCATGGGCCGGGAAATGATGCGGCGTAAGTCCTACAGCGAATTTACCGCGCAGGAGATTGACGCCGAGGTCAAACACATCATCAACACCTGCTATCAGGTGGCCAAAGACATCATCTTCAACAACCGCGACAAGCTGGAGTTGATTGCCAACGCCCTCTTGGAATTTGAATCGCTCGACGGCGTACAAGTCGCCGATATCATTCGCACCGGCACTTTCACCCCGCCACCGCCGCCGCCACCGAGTGGCCCGCCCACTGGCGCGCAAGCCGCGACGCCGCTGCCCGAAGTAGTCAAGCCGATCCCGCCGAAACTCGACCCTGGCCTTGGTGCGCCCGCGCCGGCGGCAGCCTGAGTTAATCCGTGTGATCTGCGGGCCGTTTTGGAATCGGTCTTGGCTTGGCTTCGCCGAAGTATTTCAGTCTTCCATCCGTCCTCCGCCATCCTCTATCTTCACGCCATGATTATTGCGCCCTCGCTGCTCGCCGCCAACTTCGGCAAGTTCGCCGCCGAGGCCAAGCGCGCCGAGCGCAGTGGCGCGGAATGGCTTCACCTTGACATCATGGACGGCCATTTTGTCCCGAACATCTCCTTCGGTCCCGACGTGGTGAAGACGCTCCGTCCGCTCACCAAAATGTTTCTCGACGTGCATCTCATGTGCTCCAATCCGGAAATATTGCTGGAATCATTTGCCAAGGCTGGCGCGGATGAAATCATCATCCACGCCGAATTGGGTGAGGCGAAGGTGACGCCGTTGATCTGGAAAATCCGCTCCCTCGGCAAGAAGGTCGGCCTCGCTGTCAATCCGCCCACGGCCATGTCGCACGCGGAGCCGTTCCTCAAGCAGATTGATTTGCTGCTCGTGATGACCGTCAATCCCGGTTTTGGCGGCCAGCCGTTCATCACGGAATGTCTGCCGAAAATCCAGCAGGCGGCGGCTTGGCGGCGCGAACTTGGTTTGAAATATCGCATCGAAGTGGACGGCGGCATCAACTTTCAGACCGCTGCCGACTGCGCGCACGCTGGCGCGGATACCTTCGTCAGCGGCACCGGCCTCTTCGGAAAACCGAATATGAAGGCGGCGGTGGCCAAGATGAGGAAGATGGTCAACAAACGCTCTCCAATGGAGAAGTCTTCTTGTCCGAAATAACCATGTTGTGCACCAGACTGACAATTAACTTCTGAACTAACAACCATATGGGCAATTACGCAATACTGGTCGGCAAAACAAATGACATCGCTTCGTTCGAGCGGAACGAGAGTGATGAGGAACTATCTTTAGGCGCTGACTTGGCCCCCGTTGCTTGGTTTGCGTTGTTTGATAAAGAGGAAATCGTTGTTACTGAACCAAACGACAGCGCCCCTGAATACCATTGGCGATGTTTATCTTTGTTAACTACCAAGGAAAAAGCTCTCGCGCGTTTGGCAAAACGCAAAGCCACTTTATTGACGATATTTCCAAAGTTTTCGGAAAAATATCTAACCGCATTAACTGAGGCTGTAGAAAAGATGAAGAGAAGCCATATACAAATCATTTTGAGCGATTTGGATGACCAGTTCGCTGAGGAAAATCGAGCTATGCTAGAGAGTTTTCTGCAAACCTTCGACTCGCAGGACATGGAGCTTTGGCGCGATTTGCTTGGTTACGCCGGATGCAAATTAGGGAAGACTATTGGAGATTTGGAATACGATCCTGAGATTGTAGTTAACTCGTTTGTTGGCTGGGTTTCCGGGCAGCCCTCCCCGGATGAGTGTTTGATTGAGCCGCCCAAAAAGCCACAGAGACCTTGGTGGAAAGTCTGGTGATTTGCTTTCAATCATGCGGCTTTACGATCGAGTTTTATGTTCCAAATTAAATTCGGCACCGACGGCTGGCGCGCGGTCATTGCGGAAGATTTTACCTTCGCCAATGTGGATCGCGTCACGCAGGCCACGGCGGATTATTGGCGCACCCATCCCGTCGCCGGAGCGGAAGCGAAAGTCATCATCGGCTACGACCGGAGGTTTCTCTCGAACGAGTTCGCGCGGCGCGCAGCGGAGATCTTCGCCGGGAATGGCTTCGCGGTCGTGCTCACACCGGAGCCGACACCTACGCCCGCCGTCTCGTTCGCCGTGAAGCAGCAGCGCGTCATCGGCGGCGTGATGATCACCGCGAGCCACAATCCACCCGCGTTCAACGGTTACAAGCTCAAGTCGCACTTCGGCGGCCCGTCCGAGCCGGCCACCTGCGCGGCGGTCGAGGCACTGCTCGACAAAAATCTCGTGCGCGCGGCGAAGTTCGACGACGCGGTGCAGGCGCGGCAAATCGTGGTGCAAGACATCCGCCCGGCGCACTACGCGGCCATCAAGAAGCTCGTGGATTTCAAACTCATTGCGAAATCGAAACTACGGTTCGCGCACGAGGCTTTGTTCGGTGTCGGCGCGGGATGTTTTGATGAACTGCTCGCGGGCACGAGCTGTCGCGTGACGACATTGAACGGCGCGCATGACCCGTTCTTCGGCGGCATTAACCCGGAACCGATCCCGAAAAACTACGCGAAGAGCGCCGCGTATTTGCGGAAGCATCCGCACGATCTCTGCCTCGTGACCGATGGCGATGCTGACCGCGTTGGCGGTATGGACGGTCGCGGCAATCCGATTTCAACACACCAAATCATCTGCCTGCTGCTGCATCATCTGCGTGTGAACCGGCAGGGCAGGGGACGTGTGGTGAAGGCGCTCACGACGACCTCGATGGTGGACAAGATGTGTGCGGAATTCGGCCTTGAACTGGTGGAGACGGGCGTCGGCTTCAAATATATCTGCGCCGAAATGCTCAAGGGCGGCGTGCTGCTCGGCGCGGAAGAGAGCGGCGGCATCGGCTTCCCCGGCCACATTCCCGAGCGCGACGGCATCCTCGCCGGCATGATGCTGCTCGAACTGCTCGCCACCGAACGTCAGCCGCTCACGAAGCTGCTCGCCGGATTGGAGAAGAAATACGGCCCGCATCGTTATGCGCGGCTCGATGCGCATTTCCCGCAGGAGAAGCGCGCCGCGCTGATGGAATTCTGCAAATCGAATCCACCCGCCAAGCTCCTCAAATCCCCGCTCGCCGAAGTGAAAAGCTATGACGGCGTGAAATTCATCGCGCAAGACGGAAGCTGGCTGATGTTACGCGGCAGCGGCACGGAGCCGATTTTACGAATCTACGCGGAGGCGAAGAGTGATGCGGATTCGGCGGCGTTGCTCAAGCTAGGAGTGCGCCTGACCCGCCAGGTTTGAGCCGGCTATTTCAATCCCAGCCCCAACGTTTCCTTGCAATACTTGAGGCTCCGCTCGATCTCGCCTTTTTGATATTCCTGCTCGGCTTGTGCGTCGGGCGACCGATGCGGCGGTATGGCCTTGCCCTGTTTAGCGAGGGCAACAAATTTCGCCAATCCTTGCGCACTTGCCTTCGGCCACGCTTTCCAAAAATCTTTTTTGAAATACGCCAGCTCGCGCGGGAAACCGGAAATGGTTTCGATGTGCACCGGCACACCGGGGCAAAGCTGCGCGAAGCGGTCGAAGTAGGTTTTGAAATCCACGGTGCCTTCGCCCATGGCCGTCCACTGCACGGTCGCGCCGTTGGCGGATTCCCAGATGGCGGAGTCACGCAGACTCGTCGTGACGACGTAGGGGCCGAGGATTTCCAGATTCTCCAGCGGGTCTTCAAACGTCCACGTGGCGTTGCCGGAGTCGATGTTCGCGCCAACGTAATCTTTCCCGGCGGCCTCGATGAGCGTCACCAGTTCCCACGCCTGCATGTCACCGGCATGGTTTTCCACGGCGATTTTCACGCCCGCGTCGAGCGCTTCGCTGCGGCAGGCTTTGCACACTTTCACCATATCGGCGATGCGTGCCTCGATGCCGCCGGGCGTCAGCCGATCTTCACCGGCACCCAGCACGACACGAAAAACTGGCGAACCCAGCGCCTTGGCCATGCGGATGCCAAGACGGCAATGCTCTTCCGCCGTGCCCCAATCTTTCCTGAAGCGCGTGGAGGTTGGGCAAATGCTCCAGGAACCAAGATGAATCTGGAGACTTTTTTCCGCAGCCATTTTCCGCAAATCTTTCAGATAGTCGTCTTCAAAATTCTTAAATGGCTTGAGATCGGTGATGAACAGCGAGTCAGTCTTTAGCAAAGCGGCGTAGTCGATTAACTGCTCGGCATTCCAGTTCATGGCACGGACGGCAAAGTTGTCGAGACCGAGTTTGATGTTGCGGCGCGGGACGGCGTTTTGCGCGGTGGCGGACAGGCCGGTCGCGAGGCTGGCAACGGCGAGGGTGGAGGTTTTCAGAAACGTGCGGCGATCAGTGTTCAAATTGATTTTGTTCATGTGCGCCCATGCGTAACAAATCCTGGCGCAGATTGCCAATGGGAATGCACAAGTTTCCCGCGCAATTGACTTTCGGGGCAAATCCCCTTAACTGAGATCGCATGTTATCACCCGCATCCTTCCGGGGATTGGTTGAATTCGCGCCGGGTTTCACGCCGCACGCGCGGATCAGCCATGTCCTGTTTGATTTCGACGGCACTCTGTCCCTTATCCGCCAGGGCTGGCCGGAGGTGATGATTCCGATGTTCATGGAGATGTTGCCGCGCCGGGCAGATGAGGCCGACGCAGAAGTGCGCCAGATCATGACCGACGACATCATGCGGCTCAACGGCAAGCAAACAATTTACCAGATGATGCAACTGGCCGAGCGCATCCGGGAGCGCGGCGGCCAACAACGCGAGCCGCTCTGGTACAAGCACGAATATCTGCGGCGGCTTAACGAACTGATTCGCGTGCGCACCGATGGCCTGCGTGCGCGTACAATCCAGCCGGACGAATGGCTGGTGCATGGCTCGCGGTCACTGCTGGAAAATCTGCGCCGTCACGGACTGACACTTTATCTCGCGAGCGGCACGGATGAAGTCTTCGTGAAACAGGAGGTGGAACTGCTTGGCCTCACTTCGTTTTTTGGCCCACACATTTATGGGGCGCAGGATGATTACAAGCAGTTCTCCAAGAAAATGGTCATCGAGCGAATCCTGCGCGAGAATGCGATTCGGGGCGAACAACTGCTCTCGTTTGGCGATGGCTACGTGGAAATTCAGAACACGAAGGAAGCCGGTGGCCTCGCGGTCGCGGTGGCGAGTGACGAGGCGCACAACGGTTCCGGCCGCGTGGACGAGTGGAAGCGCCAGCGGCTGCTCGGCGTCGGCGCGGATGTGGTGATCCCCGATTATCGCGATGGCGCGGCGTTGCTCGAATTTCTTTTGCGCCAATGAAGCCGACGCCGCTCGACCTCACGAAGTTGAAGGTGTATCCGCTCGCGCAGCGCCAGAGCATGAGCCGGATCGAGGACATTCTGGTCAACCCGGATTCCGCGCCACCACCTTGCCCGGAACCCAACCACAGTCTGATCCAGCGCTGTGCCAAGGAAATCCTCGCAGCGCGAAAGCGAGATGCCAGCGTGATATTTCTTTACGGTGCGCATCTCGTGAAAAACGGCGGCGCGGCGATCATTGAACGTTTGATGGCGCGCGGTTGGATTACGCATCTGGCCACCAATGGCGCGGGTTCCATTCACGATTGGGAATTTGCCTTTCAAAACTGGTCCACCGAAAGCGTGGAACAAAACGTGGCGACGGGCACCTTCGGCACCTGGGATGAAACCGGACGCACGATTCACCTCGCGCTGCTGGCGGGCGCGCTGTGCGGGGAGGGCTATGGCGTGGCGCTGGGACGGCTCATTCACAAAGAGGGCGTCACGTTGCCGACGACGGCGGAACTGGAACAAGCCCTACGCTCGAAACCCGCCCATCCGTTGTCGCCCGCCCGCGCCGATCTGCTGCTGGCCATGCGCGAACACAATCTTCCCAGCGGACACACTTCCTTGCCGCATCCGTGGAAACATACGTCGGTTTTCGGCAATGCCTTTCGCCACGGACTGCCGCTGACAGTTCATCCCGGCATTGGGTACGACATCATTTCAAATCATCCGATGTTCAACGGCGCGGCGATTGGGCGCGCAGCAGGCATGGATTTTCGGCTTTTTGGAACGGCTGTGGAAGGATTGGACGGAGGCGTCGTGTTGTCTGTCGGGTCGGCGATCATGGCGCCGCAGGTGTTCGAGAAGAGCCTGAGTTGTGTGAACAATCTTCGGCTGCAAGCGGGCCGCCCGATCGTGCGCGATCACGCGATCTATGTAGTGGACTTGCAGGATGGCGGCAACTGGGACTGGTCGCAAGGCGAGCCACCCAAGGACAACCCGGCGTACTACCTGCGTTTCTGCAAAAGTTTTTCGCGCATGGGAGGAGTGATGCATTACGCCCAGTGTGACAACGTCGCCTTCGTTCACAACCTGTTGCACGAACTCTCTCGCGGATGAAAAAGTCGACATTCTACCGCATCACGCAGGCTTACTCCAAGCTCCGCATCGCGGTGGTCGGCGATTTCTGTCTCGACCGTTATCTGGAGATTGATCCCGCCCGAACGGAGACTTCGCTCGAAACGGGATTGCCGGTGCACAACATCGTGAATGTCCGCAGCCAGCCCGGCGGTGCGGGGACGATCCTGAACAACCTGCTGGCACTGGGTGTGGGGCAGGTTATCCCGGTGGGTTTCGCCGGTGAAGACGGCGAGGGCTTCGAATTGCGCCGCGCCCTGGGTGCTCATGCGAATGTGCGGATGGACTGGTTTGTAGAATCGCCGCATCGCAATACCTTCACCTACTGCAAACCACTGGTGATCACTCCGGGCAAGCCGCCGGTGGAGCTGAACCGGCTCGATACCAAGAATTGGACACCCACGCCCGCCATAGTCCAGGGCCACCTGATCGACGCCGTCGAGCAGGTTGCCGAGCAGGTGGACGCGATTATTTTGCTGGATCAAGTTGATTTGCCGGAAACGGGGGTGATCACGGGTCAATTGCTGGCAGCCATCTGGTCAATCGCGCAAAAGAAACCGAAACTGCCCATCCTCGCCGACAGCCGCCAAAGGCTTCGGGATTTTCCCCACGTCGCATTCAAAGTGAACCGCGCGGAGTTTGCCGCGATGGCGGGCGCGAGAGGAGAGCTTTCGCTCTACGATTTGAAACGCAGAGCCGTGGAGATCGCGCTCCAACAAAGCCGAAATGTTTTTGTGACCTTGGCGGAACAGGGAATCCTGGGAGTGGCAGTAACTGGAGAAGTGGAGCATGTCCCGGCCGTGCCGGTGTGCGGGGAGATAGACGTTGTCGGCGCGGGGGATTGCGTCACGGCCAATCTCGCCGCCGCCTGGGCGGCGGGCGCGATGCTCCGGGAAGCTTTGGAAATTGCCAACGCCGCTTCCTCCATTGTGATTCACCAACTCGGCACCACCGGCACCGCTTCGGTGGCGCAGATCTGGAAACTGGTTCGTGGTGGTTCGGCGTCGCCGGGCACTTAAGCCGCCGCTGCGTCGCCGCCGTTGAGCAGCCGCACCTCGCGTTGCGGGAAGGGAATTTCGATGTTTTTCGCGCGGAACGTTTCGATGATAGCCTGATTGATTTCCGCCGCCGCCGGGCCGTAATCCGCGAGGGCCACCCACGGCTTGACGGCAATGTGGAAGGAGGAATCCGCCAGCAAGGAGATGCCCACCGCCGGCGAAGGTTCCTTGAGCACGCGCGGGTTGCTGGCCAGGATTTCTTTCACCACGGCCAGCACCTCCTTCGGGTTCGACGCGTAGGCGACACCAACATTCAAGTCGAGTTGGCGAATCTTGCCGAAGTTGTGCAGAATTTCGCCGACGATCTTGCGGTTGGGAATGACCACATGGGATTGGTCGCCATGCACCAGCGTCGTTGAAAAAAGCTCAATGGCAATCACCTGGCCATTCACGCCGGCGATCTCGACGTGTTCGCCGACCCGGAAGGGACGGGTAAAAATAATCGTCAACCCGGCGACGACGTTGCCCAGCACGCCTTGCATCGCTAGGCCGACGCCGATGCCCGCCACGCCGATGCCCGTCAACAACGGGGCGATGGGCACGCCGACTCCTTGTAGCGCCATTACCAAGGTACCACCGATCACCATCAGCTTCATTATCCGCACCAGAAGGTTCCGCACCGGCGGCTCCATTTCCCATTTCGACAGCGTGCGCGTTAGCAGTTTCCCCAGCCACCATGCAACCAACCAGCCGACCATGAAAATGGCTATGGCCCCAATGAAATCAGCACCCTTGAGGAAGAGGAAATCAATGAGCTTCTGCTGCGATTCCGGTGTAAGTATCGAACGTAGTTTGTCCATGACGCGAAAATAAAGATTGGACTTTGAAAAGTAAATGGGGAAACCGCCAGCTCACAGCGGATTGGCGCGTCTCAGTTTCTTGCAACCATCGCCGAGAAGCATGACAGCAAACCCGGAGGGTTTGAAGGTGAGTAGCCGTGGGTGGAACACACGGCCAGCGCGAAACCGTCGCAACCCCGGACGGGGTTGAACCGGCACGATCAAGCCCGGTTCCGTTCGACCCCGCGCGGGGTCGTCGCTTCGGCCATCATCACCGTGGGTTTTACCCACGGCTATTCACGGAGAAGCCCTCCGGGCTTCAGGCGGGGGAAACCAGCACCTTGCCATCTCATCGATGAAAAAATGCGCCACGAATTAAACATCACAGATGCCCACGCCTTGTTTGAGCGACGCCAAAGCATCCGACCGCTTCGGAATGAATTCCTGCGCGGTGAAGCCGTTGAAGCCCGTTTCCACAATCGCCCGCATGATTGCCGGATAGTGAAGCTCCTGCGTGTCGTCGATCTCCGCGCGTCCGGGCACGCCACCGGTGTGATAATGGGCGATGTGCGCGTGGTGCTTCTTGATGGTGGCGATGACGTCGCCTTCCATGATCTGCATGTGGTAAATATCGTAGAGCAGTTTGAACCGTTCCGAGCCGACTTTCTTGCACAACGCCACGCCCCATTCGGTGTGGTCGCACTGGTAATCATGGTGGTTGACCTTGCTGTTGAGCAGTTCCATCACGATGTTGATCTTCTTTTCCTCCGCCAACTTCATGATGCGCTTCAGGCCGAGGGCGCAGTTCTCAATGCCCTTCCCGTCGTCGAGACCCTCGCGGTTGCCGGAAAAGCAAATCAAGTTTGTGAAACCCGCGTCAGCGACTTCCTGGATGCGCTGTTCGTAAGCGGCCACCAGCTTGTCGTGATGCTCCACTCGGTTCCACGCCTTGCCAATGCCGCCGAGGCCATCAATCACCGGGTTGCTGACCATCGCGCAGGTGAGGTTGTATTTCTTGAGCGTCGGAAAGTCGGACGGGTTGAGCAGCTCGACCGACTGGAGGCCCATTTCCTTGCTGGCCTTGCAAAAGTCGTCGAGCGGAATTTTTCCATAGCACCATTTGCAGACGGAATGGTTGACGCGCCCTTTGAGTTTGCCCAAGGCGTCATCGGCGGCGGTGAGGCGATGAGACAACGACGCGGCGGCGGTGAGCAGCATGGTGCTGCCAGCAGCCTGGCGCAGCGCGGAACGGCGGGAAAGCGGAGTGGTCATAATGGTGAGGGGTGAAGGTCGGGCGTTGTTGTTGGCACGGTCAAATCAGTGAACTAGGCCAATACACCCCAACTTTCCGTGCGCGTCAAAGTGAATCGGTCTGGAAATCCAATTGCAAATTTCCACCGAAAGCGCACCTTTGGTCTCACCCTATGCGAGTCAAAGTAAAAATCTGCGGAATCACCAACGGGGCTGATGCCCTGGCCGCCGTGGAAGCGGGCGCGGACGCGCTGGGCTTCATGTTCTCGGAATTGAGTCCGCGCTTCATTACGCGCGAGGTGGCGGCGAAGATCATCCGGCAACTGCCGCCGTTTGTCGTGAAGGTTGGCGTGTTCGTGAACGCCTCCGAGGAGGTCGTGCGCCAGACCGCGACGGAATGTGGCGTGGACGCGCTGCAATTTCACGGCGCGGAATCACCGGAGTATTGCGCGAAATTCGTCCCCTACAAAGTCATCAAGGCGGTGCGTGTGCGCGATTCCAGTTCGCTGAAGATGCTGTCGTCCTACGAGACGGATGCGTGGCTGATGGACAGTTGGGTGCCGGGCAAATTGGGTGGCACGGGCGAAACCTTCCGCTGGGAATTGGCGGCCGAGGCGAAGGATTGGGGCCGCCCCGTGATTCTCGCGGGCGGACTTAAGCCGGAGAATGTCGCGCAGGCCATTCACGAGGTCTGGCCCTACGCGGTGGATGTTTCGAGTGGCGTCGAGGAAATCGTCGGAAAAAAGGATCACGCGGCGATTCGCGATTTCATCTCCGCCGTCCGACAGATCGAGAACGACAAGTTTTAACTTGTCGCGGTGGTGTGACTGCCGCTCCAATGTTGTCGCCCTCGACTTTCGCCGCCGGTCTCACTACCTTCCTTGCATGAGTGCGATTGCCATTGAAACTTCACCCGACGCCCACGGCCACTTCGGTCAATACGGCGGACGTTACGTGCCGGAGACGTTGAT
>JBKJSC010000073.1:0-11994 GCA_046593035.1 Limisphaerales bacterium
TTGACTCATAATGGAATGGGGGGATTTATCTGGACGAATCATTGGACACCCCCGCCCAAGGTGTCAAACCCCATTCTTAACTCAAAACAGCCAAAAAACCAAATTAGGACACTACCCCATGTTCCGCCGCGTTGACAACGGCTGCTTGGGAGTGGTTACATCCGTTCAAACCACTTTCAATATGAAACTTCACTCTTCATCCACCCCGTTGTCAGCGCCTCGGATCAACCGTCGCGCGTGGCTGCGCGCGGGTGCAGTCGGCGCGGGCGGCCTGGCGGCCTCAACCATGTTCAGCCCGCTGTTAGCGCAGGATAAGGATAAAGACAAAGATAAACCGGAAGCCTCGAAAGCGCTGTCAACGGGCGGCAACATCGACGCGCATGTCCATGTCTGGCCATCGGACACGGAGCGATTCCCGCTCGCGCCCCAGTTCTCCGTCGCCGATATGCAACCGCCGAGTTTCCCACCGGAGGAGCTGTGGAACCTAGCCCATCTGTCCGGGGTATATCGGGTGGTCTTGATTCAGATGAGCTTTTACGGTTTCGACAATTCCTACATGCTCGACGCGATGAAACGTTTTCCCGGCCAATTTTCCGGGGTGGCGGTAATCGACGAACACGCCGCGAAACCGGAGGAAACGATGCGCAAGCTGGCCAAGCAAGGTGTGCGCGGGTTCCGCATCAATCCGGGCAAACAAAAGGTGGACGAGTGGCTCGGTTCGCCGGGCATGGCGGCGATGTGGAAATGCGGGGAAGAAGAGAATCTGGCGATGTGCCCGCTCATATATCCGGATGCCTTGCCCACGCTGGAGCGCATGTGCACCCAGTTTTCAAAAACTCCGGTGGTGATTGATCATTTTGCGCGGATCGGACTGGACGGCGTGATTCGTGATAACGAGGTCGAACAACTTTGCCGGCTGGCGAAGTTCGAGCGCACGCACGTCAAGACGTCGGCTTTCTACGCCTTTGGCCGGAAGCGGGCGCCGTATCTTGATCTCGCGTCGATGATCCGCCGGTTACGCGACGCTTACGGAGCGGAGCGCCTTATGTGGGCGTCGGATTGCCCCTATCAAATCCAAAAACGCCACACCTATTCCAATTCCATCGAACTGATCCGGGATCGGCTGGATTTTCTCTCGGCCAGCGACAAGGAATGGATGCTGCGCAAGACGGCGGAAAAAATTTTCTTCGCCTGATTCAAACTGAAGAATTAGCCACGGATGGAACACGGACTTAACACGGATCGGGAAAGGGAAGAATTGATAAGGAGAGCAGGAACGCAGGAGGAAAACTAAGGCTGCCTCGCTCCCAATCCTCCTGCCTTCCTGCCTTCCTTATAGAATTCCTTGTCTGTGTTTGATCCGTGTTCCATCCGTGGCAGAAGGAATTCTTCCGCCAGTCCGCAGTCACAGCGTGGCCATCGCGTCTCGAAGCGTGGCGAGGAAAAATTCAATGTCCTCCGCTGTGTTGTAGCCGTGAACGGCCATGCGGACGCGCCCGGCCTGGTGCATCACATGGATATTCGCTCGCTCCAACGCGGCGTGCAGGACTGCGCTCTGCGGATGTTGAAACGCGATGATCCCGGAATCGGTCGCCGTCCGCCGGGGTGCCATCGGTTTCAATCCCAGTTCGATCAATCCCGCGTGCAGCTTTTGGGTCAACGGGTCTGCGTGTCGGGTAATTGCTTCCACGCCGATCACCGCGAGATAACGCAGCGACGCATTCAGCGCGTAAATGGCGGCGAAGTTCGGCATGCCGACCGACCAACTAGCCGCGCCATGCTTGGGGATCGCGCGTTCAAAACGATTTGCGTCAAAAGCGTTCGTGAGATGAAACCAGCCGCCCGCGCGGGTCGTGAGCTGTTCGGCGCGCGCTTGCGGGACGCCGACGATGCAGCCGCCGTGAAGGCCGAGCACCCACTTGTGCGTGCTGGAGATGAGGCAGTCGGCGTCGGGACAATCCAGCGCAACGCGCCCCAAGGCTTGTGTAACATCCACGGAAATCAGCGCGTGCGGCGCGTGACGACGCACGGCGTCGCGGAACGGTAGCCAGTCGAGGCGAAAGCCATTGTAAAAACTCACCAATGAAACTTGGACAAGGCGCGTGCGCTCCGTCAGTAATGGAATCAAGTCCACTGCCGCCAATGCGCCGTCGCGGGATTTCCAAATTTTCACTCGCGGCGGCGCGGGGGAAGCCAGCCAGGGCGTGGCACCGGAGGGAAAATCCAGATCGCTGATGACCACTTCGTCGTCAGGTTTCAAATTCAGCGCCGTGGCCAGCAGGTTGTAGGCTTCCGCGCTGCACGAGCAGAAGGAAACTTCCGCCGGGCGAAGCTGAATCATTTGCGCGGCGACCTCGCGGCACTGTTCCACGGCGGCAAAATGCGCCTCGCGTCCTTTCATGCCGCGCAGTTTGTCGTGCCAGTAGGCCTGCAACGCCCCGCCGACACAGAGAGGCGGAATGCTCTCCGCCGCGGTATTCAAATAGGTCATGGCTTCCAGCGCCGGGAAATCGCGCCGCCGAGTTTCAGGTGTGAGCATAGAATGATTCTTTTCGAAGAGAGTTTTCGTCCCGCGAAGGTTGCCGTCGTTCAAAACTCCCGCGTGTAGCCCGCCGTCCAGCCGCCGTCCACGGTAAGAATGTGGCCGGTGATATAGGAGCTTTCCGGCGCGGCCAGAAACAGCGCGGCGTGGGCGATTTCTTCGGGCGTGCCGGGACGGCCCAAAGGAATGTGCGCGATCAGACTGGCCGCCTGCGTCTTGAATTTTCCGTCGTCGCCGTAAAACAAGGCCCGCGTGCCGGCGGTCAGCGTGGAACCCGGCGCAATGCCGTTGACGAGCACGCCGTGCGGGCCGAGTTCGAGCGCCATCGACTTGGTCAGGTTGATCACGCCCGCTTTGGCGGCGACGTAGGCGCTTTGCAGGCGCAACGGCACCAGGCCGGCCACGGAGGCGATGTTGATGATGCGGCCGGATTTCTGTTTGATCATCTGTTGCGCCGCGAGGCGGCTCACCAAAAAAACTCCGGTGAGATCCACTTTCAAAATGCGATCCCACTCGGCGAGTGAAAATTGGTCAATGTTGACGCGGTCATGGAGCGTGTTGATCCCGGCGTTGTTGACCACGATGTCGAGCCGGCCATACACGGCGAGGGTTTCGGCGATGCCTTCCTCGACCTGCGCCGGTTCGCCGACATCCATCCGCAATGCGCGGCATTCGGGGGATTTTGCCGCTGACTGTTTGGCCGTGTCATAATCAATATCGGCATACACGACGCGGGCGTGGTTGGCAGCGAGCGCATCCGCAATCGCCTGGCCGATGCCGCGCGCTGCGCCCGTGACCAGCGCCACTTTTCCTGCAAGGTTCACTTTCATTGGATGGATTGGAGGCTAACGGTTCAGAAGAATTTAGTCGCGACTTTTTATCGGTTTTCCGGTTTCGCCTGGAACCTGAATCGCCCAGGTCAGGCCCGCGGCCAGCAAGTAACAGGACGCCAGAAAAAGCAGGCATTTGGTGTGGGACAACTCCAGCTCCCGCAGCCAACCGAACAAATAAGGCCCGATGAAACCGCCGAGATTGCCGACCGAATTGATCAACCCGATGGAAGCGGCGGCGGCGGAGTCGGTGAGCGTCAACGTGGGCAGCACCCAGAAGGAGGAGGGCCAGGAAAACGCGGCGGCGGCGGTCAGGCACAACCAGAACATGGTGGCGGAAAAAGATTGTCCGGGGATGGTGCTGAGGACGAGGAACACGCCGGTCAACAACTGGCCCACGGCGGTGTGCAGCTTGCGCTTGCCAGTGCGGTCCGAAGATCGCCCGGCGAGAAACACAACGATGAGGCTGGCGAAGTACGGCAAAGCCGACCAGGCGGCGGCGGCAACGTTCGCTTCGGCGGAGGTTTTTTTGCCGGGAGAGATTGCTACATCGGAATCCGCTTTATCGGCATTCAAATTACGTTTTGCCTCTGCGACCGGTTGTGAGATGGCGGCCTCGGGTGGCGGGAAAGCATTCTTGATGGTGGTCGGCAGCCAGAATTGAAAGGCGATGCCGCCGGCGTTGGCGGCACAGAGCGCGAAGGCGAGCAGCAGGACGTTGCGCTGGCGCAGGGCCGCCCAAATCGAAACGTGACTGTGGGCTTTCTTTTGTGTTTTCTCCGCCTCCAATTCCGCTGTGATCCATTCCTGTTCTTCCGGTTTCAGCCAGGCGGCATCGCGCGGCCGATCGGTGAAATAGTACAAGGTGATGACTCCAAACAAAATGGCCGGCACTCCCTCCAAAATGAACATCCAGCGCCAGCCGGCCAGGCCGAACCAGTCCACATGTTGGAGTATGAGTGCGGAGATGGGCGCACCCAACGCCAGCGAAATCGGAATGGCCATGACGAGTCCGGACAGCGCCCGCGCCCGTTCGCGACTGGGAAACCAATGGGTGAAATAAACAATGATGCCCGGAAAAAACCCAGCTTCGGCGACGCCCAAGAGAAAGCGGGCGGCATAAAATTGCGGCGGAGTCTTCACGAGTCCCACCAAGACCGTGCAAAACCCCCAGGTGATGAGGATGCGGGCAAACCATTTGCGGGCGCTGCCCCGCTCCACGATCAACGCGCCGGGGATTTCCAGCACGAGATAGCCGATGAAGAAAATACCGGCACCCAAAGCGAAGGCTAACTCGGAGAATTTCAGATCCTCCTGCATCGACAGTTTGGCAAAGCCCACGTTCGCGCGGTCGAGGTAGGAAATAATGTAGAGGACGAAAATGAACGGCAGGATACGCCACGCAATTTTCTTCCGCGTGCGCTCCGGGTCGAACGAGGCCGACGAGACGAGAGTCATAAAGCGCGGCTCAATCCAGCACCAGCACTTTGGTCAGCGAGACGATCAGCCCGTGGTCGGCGTACTTCCAGACGACCTTCTTGTCCCGCGTGACCTCAAAGGCGTGCGCGCCCTTGCCTTCCTGGCCGCGCAGAAAATTGCCAACGATGAGGTTGCCGTTCTTGAGCCGTTGCAGGCTGGTGATCCAAGTCAGGTTCAACTCCGGCGCGTCCGCCGCGCCAAACTCCCACACCACCTTGCCCGCCGGTGTCACTTCGATGATACGCTTTTGGGTGCCACAAGAGATGAGCGTGTTGCCGTTTTCCAGCCGGAGCGCCTCGAAAACATTTTCGATTCCTTTGTGCTCCCAGACCACCGTGCCGTCCGGGTTGACTTCACGAACCACGCCGTCGCCTTCGTGGGCGGCCAGGATGTTGCCGTTGGGGAGCTGCTGAATGTTGCGAACTTGCCGGTGAAAATGCACCTCGCTCGTGGTGAGTTTGACGGTCTTGATCACCTCACCCTTCGCGTTGACCTCGACCGATTGACACGGCCCTTGTTCCGCAACCAGCGTGTGGCCGTTGGGCAAACGCCGACAGCCGAGCACTTGCGGACACTGACTCACGTAATCCCACACCACCTTGTGATCGCGGTTGATTTCTTGCACGCCCGTCGGCTGGCCACCGTAGGCGTAGAGCACGTTCCCGTTGGGCAGCGCCTCGAAAATCACCGTCGGCGTACTCGGCGGTTTGTGTTCCCAGACCAGCTTGCCATCGGCGGAGATTTCAACTAGACGATTGCCAGCTTTGCCGTATTCGGCGACGAGGATGCGGTGCTTGACCGGGGCCGCAGTCTCTGCGCCGGTGGCAAACGTGACGGTCGCGAGCAAAACGGTTGCGGCCATGAACCGCGTGAAATTTCCCGTGATAAGCCGCCGGGACGAAAGGAAATTATTCATGCGTTTCAATTCAATCGATTTATTACGTGACAACCGGATGGTGATGGCTGGTTTGTAGCTGATGCGGATGACTGGCACAAGGAACTTCCGGCTTGCGTTCACAAGAATCCTTCTTTCTTGTCGACTTTTGCCGCGCGGAGTAGGGTCGCGGCATAAACAAACGATACACGATCTCCACCCTCATAGTGCTGGCGCTCGGCGTCATCGGCATATTTTTGTTTGTCGGTGGCATGGTTTTTACGCTCACGCACAAGCAACGCACTCCCATTCCCCCGCGAACCTTGGCCGAGATCGCCAAGGCCGAGCAGGGCGATGTGGCAACTCAGAACCGTCTGGCCAGATGCTATAGAGACGGAGAGGGTGTGACGAAGGACGCCGTCGAGGCGGTGAAGTGGTCCCGCAGAGCTGCCGAGCAAAATGACATAAATGGCCAACTGGCTCTGAGTGCGGCCTACCAGCTTGGCCAGGGCGTGGCGCAGGATTACGTGGAAGCTTATGCGTGGGCTAATTTGAACTCAAACAAGGAATCGTTAGCAAGGAGCTTCATGAGTGTGTTGGCCCCAAGAATGTCCCCGCAGCAATTGGCTGACGCTGAAAAACGCACGAAAGAATTACAGAAAGAAATCGAAGCCAAAACCAAAAGCAAAGGCCACTGAGGCACAGCTTAGGTTGCCAAATATTTTCTGGAAAAAGTCGTGCGAACTCCACTGCCTTTAGTAAAACAATCACCCAATGAATCCTGACGCATCCGACTGCCTGGCGCTTTACGAGCAAATGGTGTTGCTCCGGCAATTCGAACTGGCCGCGCAATCCAACTACAAGGCCGGGCGCATGCCGGGCTTCATTCATCTTTATATTGGTGAGGAGGCGGTGGCCGTCGGCGTGTGCGCGCATTTGCGGCGTGATGATTGGATCACGAGCACGCATCGCGGCCACGGCCACGCGCTCGCCAAGGGCGTTTCTCCCAAGTCCGTGCTGGCAGAGCTTTACGGCAAGGTCACTGGCTGCTGCGGCGGGCGCGGCGGCAGCATGCATCTTTATGATGCGCGCGCTGGTTTGTTTGGCACGAATGGTTTCGTCGGCGGCGGCCTGCCCGCGACGGTTGGCATCGGCCTGAGCGCCAAAGTGCGGAAGACCGACCAGGTGGCGGTCGCTTTTTTTGGCGATGGCGCGACGAGCCACGGAGCCTTCCACGAGTCGGTCAACTTCGCCACCGTCCAGAACGCGCCGGTGCTTTTCGTGTGCGAGAATAATCTTTATGCCACGGCCACTCCGTTGGCGTCAGCGACCAAAAACACGGAGATCGCCAGTCGCGCTGCGGCCTACGGACTGCCGGGAGTCGCCGTGGATGGCAACGATGTGCTCGCGGTTTGGGAAGTGACGCGGCAGGCCGTGGAGCGCGCGCGCCAAGGCGGTGGCCCCACGCTGATCGAAGCCAAGACGTATCGCACCGTCGGCCACCACGAGGGCGATCCGCTGGTGGGGGTTTACCGGTCGCAAGCCGAATTGGACGAATGGAAACAACGTTGTCCAATTGCGACGTTTCGACGCCGGCTTACCGAGCAGGGTCAGGCGACGAACGCGCAATTGGATGCGATTGACGAGCGCGTGGCCGCGCACATCGCGCAGGCGGTGGAGTTTTCTGAAGCCTCGCCGCAGCCCGAAGCGGCGACGGCAAACGATCACGTCTGGGCCGAGCCGATTAATCCGTCCGTGCATTTCGCCGGTTCCAGTTCTGCGGAAACCAAAGTCGTGGAGCAAGGCTGGCTCGATGCGGTGCGTGACGGCATTGCCGAGGAGATGCGCCGCGATCCACACATCCTATATCTGGGCGAAGGCACCGGCGAACGCGGCGGCACCTTCGCGCACACCAAGGGGCTGTGGAAGGAATTCGGCGGCGGACGAATGATCGACACGCCGATTTGCGAACTCGGTTTCACCGGCGCGGCGTTCGGCGCGTCGGCCAGCGGTTGCCGAACCATTGCGGATTTGATGTTCGCCGATTTCATGTTCGAGGCGGCGTCGCAAATCATTGAGCAGGCCGGCAAGCTGCGCTACATGAGCAACGGCCAGTTGGGAGTGCCAATGGTGGTGCGCGCCGGCATGGGTGCGATCAAAAACGCCGGGCCGCATCACAGCGGATCCTATTACCCGGTCTGGGCGCATTGTCCGGGGCTGATTGTCGCAGTGCCGTCAAATCCCGCCGATGCGAAGGGGCTGATGAAAACCGCGCTGCGCGCCTCGGATCCGGTGATTTTTCTCGAACACAAACTGCTCTTCAGCAGCAAAGGCCCCGTGCCAGTGGGGGAGCATTACGTTCCGTTTGGCCAGGCGGCAGTGGCGCGCGCCGGAAAAGATTTGACGATCGTGTCCTGTGGCGAACTCGTGCATCGCAGTGTCGCGGCCGCGAAGATTCTGGCGGAAGAAAACATTTCCTGCGAAGTCATCGACTTGCGAACCATCGTGCCGCTCGATTTGGAAACCATCCTGGCGAGCGTCGTCAAGACCGGCCACTTGCTCGTCGTGGACGAAGCGTTTGCGATGTGCGGCCTCGGTGCCGAGATCAGCGCGGCCGTGATGGAGCAGGGCTTCGCTAGTTTGAAAGCGCCTGTTGGACGGCTGCATCCCGATCCGGTGGCGCAACCGTTCAGCCCAGCGCTGGAAAACGAAATTGTAGTCACGATTCCGAAGATCATCGCGGCTGCGCGCGCAGTGCTGAAAGGCCAGCCGCTTTTGCCGCGACGGTTGCGCGCGTTCGGTCGATCACCCAAAGGAACCCAAACAAACAACCAATCTCCTTCCGTTTCGCTTCGTCCTGCTGCGCCGGTGGAGCAAGCGGGAGCGGGCGATTTGTCCGGTGTGCCGATTCTGATGCCGAACCAAGACCTCACCGTGGCCGAAGCCACCGTGGTCCGTTGGCTGAAAAAAGTTGGCGACGCCGTCACACGCGGTGAAATCATCGTGGAAGTCGAAACCGAGAAAGCGATTGTTCCCGTCGAATCACCCGCAGCCGGTGTGCTGGCGGTGATTCAAGCAAAGGAAAATGATGTGGTGCAGATGAAGCAAACACTGGGTACGATCCGGCTAGCGAGTTGAGGTGAATGGGTTTGGCTCTCAGCGAATCTTCCTCACCGGCCAAACTTTTCGCTCAGCAATCCCAGGATGACCTGCGCGTAGATGCGGTGGCCGAAGTCGCTGGGATGATTCACGTTGTTGCCGGTCAGATCCGCGAATTTTTTGTGCTTCAACAACTCCGTCCACATCGTGGTCAAGTCCGCCAGCGCCACGCCGTCGCCGCACAAGTCGGCGAGCGCGTCGCGATAAGCGGGATATAATTCTGGCGCGGCATAGGACCATTCGCGGTTGCCGAGCGCGCGCGACGAGGACACCGACCCCGGCCAACTCATCACCGATGCCGCAGCCATGACCGTCAGCGCCGTGAGCCTGGACAAAGCGCCCTCGCTGAAAATCTGGAAAGCCAGGAACTGCAAGCCTACGAACCTCCGGAACACCTTCAACTTGTCGGGGACAATTAAATCGTGATGGGCTACGAAGGCGTGGTGGTGCTGGCCGGGCCGGGCAGCAGTGGCAAATCGTTGGCCGTGGACGCGCTGGCCTTGGCCGGTGCCAAGGGCAGCGGCGAATGGATGGGGCGCAAGGTGCATCGCAAATTCAAGACGATGATTATTCAAGCGGAGAACGGCACGCGGCGTTTGAAGCGCGTGATCGAGGAGATCAAGCGGAACCATCCCCGGATGAACATTGAGGACCATATTTTCCTTTCATCCCCGCCGGAGGGTGGCATCCCGTTTCATCGCCCAGAATTTCGGCAGGCCGTGCGGCAGGCCATCGCGGAGTTCAAGCCAGATTTGATCGTGATTGATCCGTGGTCCCAAGTGGCCACGGAAGACGCGGCCAAAGAAGTCGTGGACAAGCTCGCGGAGATTCGCAGTTGCTTCCCGGCGGGCGACACCTGCCCCGGCCTGCTCATCGTGGCGCATACGAAGAAACCCCGCCCCGAAGACGTGCGGAAGGGACGCGGCCTCACCTACCTGGTATCGGGCAGCGTGGCCTTGCCCAACACGGCGCGCTGCGTCTATGTGCTACTGCCTTGGTGCGACGACATGGAAGACGACCGCATTTACTGGGCCTGCCCCAAGCTCAATGACGGCGCAATGTATGGCGCGAGCGTGTGGCATCGTCGGCTGGGAACGTTCTTTGTGCCGGACAAGGAGACGGACCCGAAGCAATGGGGCAAGGAGGAGGAAGACTACGAAGCGCGCGCGCTGTCGCCGGAGGATTTGAAGGAAGCGTTTGCGACGGAAAGCTGTTTAACCAAGGGCGCGCTGGCCAAGCGCTTGGCCAAGCGCGGCAACTGCGGCGAATCCACGGCTTACCGCGCCTTCACGCCGGGGCCGAAGGGTTATTTGGCACATTTGCTGGAAAAGACGGATGAAGGGTGGTTGCAACTCAAGGAGGCGTGATCGTGGGGATGGTCTGCCGGCCATGGCGGCGGTAATACGAAAAATCGTTCCGATCTACAGTGACCACCTGGCAATCCGCCACGATTTCACTCATCCGCACAATGCAGGCGTCCGCCAGGTCCATCTGCGGATATTTCCGAATCAGTCTGAGCACGTCGGGGCACTGCTGCTGCAGATCGAAGTCGAGTTCAATCTCGCCGGACTGAATCATTTCCAAGATGGTTCCCGGCTGGCCCGTCATGGCGGCGGCTTCAGTTATGGCCTCCGGGCAGGAAATAAACGGTCGCGGGAGCGAGGGTAACACCTTCACCGCCCAAGGATGATAAGCGTCCGCCTCCAGGATGAAGGCGATCAACGGCCCGGCGTCGAGAATGGTCTTCATCGCGGCTTTTTTCCCCAAGCGCGGCGGTATTTTTTATTGTAACTCAAATCAGCCGGCCCGCCTTTCACAATTCCCGCGAATCGAAGGAGGGGATCCGGCTGGTCTTTTTTCAACTGGGAAGAAACCAGGCCGGCGATCCAGCGGTTAGGCTTCAAGCCGCGCCGCTGGAGTTCCGCCTTGGTTCCTTCCGGCAGCCGCAACGTGATCGTTTCACTCATGGGGCGAGTGTCCTGCAAAACTGGCAGACTTGCAACACAAATGCGTTTCCAGGCCGGGGTGGGCGGCTTTTGAGTGAGAAGGAGAGAAATCGAACTCGAGCGCCGCCTTGAGGAAACCGCTTCGGAAAAAAGACAAGCCGAAATGAGGGCCGCCGAACTCGAACGCGACAATCAGGAGTTGCGGAGAATCCCCACGCCGCCCGCGCCGAAGCGGCGGGCGAGCTTCAGCCCGTTGCCGATCTTCGGCGACGACGAATAGCCCCATCCGCCGCAAAGGAATTCGCTTGTGGATACCCCCAAAGAAAATATGCCCGGAGTGTCTCCGGGAACACCGCCTGCTCTCGGCCACGCGCCAGTTGTTGCGCCCGTTGCAACTCCAGGACTGGCTGGTGGAACGAACACTGTTCCGAAAAAGCTCTTCGGCGGCAACGTCGGAAAAAAGCAGCGCGCTGATGGACTCAAGGCCGGTTCTCCCGAAGCCCTCGCCGCCGATCGCGCCGCCGAAGCCAAGCGCAAGCGCGACGACCGCGCCGTCAAGGCCGCTGCAACTCCGGCTCCACCTCTGCCGGCTCAAGCTCCGCCTACGGTGGGCGCGGGGCAAGGCGAGGCTGCACCGTTGGGCGTTGCTCAAGGCGGTGACTTTGGCCCTATCGATCTCGGCTGGAGTGCTGAGGACCTCCGCGATGTCTCGGTGCAACTCGTTGAACTTGGTGAATCCTGGCGCGTCGAAGCCATCTGCCGCAAATGTGTCGAGGCCCAGTTTCCTAAAAAGGTGGTGGAAGAATTTTCGAGAGAGGCTGCCTTCCCGCCCGGTTCAAAGCGTTCTCTGTCCACGTCACTGCCGGGAATGCTCGCCAAGACCTTCAACGCACTGAAGGTGCCGCTCACGCTCAAGAGTGTGATCACCGCCGTGCCCGCGCTCACGTATCTGGTGATCCGCGACTTTCAACTCAATGCGAAACTGGACAAGCTCGTGGCGGCGGACGCGGAGCGGGGTAAGAGTCTCGATCTGTCGAAAAATTAGCCACGGATGTCTGATTTTTCCCTCAATCCGCAGCACACATTGATCGTGGGTATGACGGGCGCGGGCAAGACCACCTTCGTCAACAAGTATCTCATCAATATTGAGCCGGCCCCGGCGTG
>JBKJSC010000167.1:0-8656 GCA_046593035.1 Limisphaerales bacterium
TCCCGCTCCAAAACGCGCGCCCGGCGCAGATACTTGTTTCGCATTGCCATTCCTAGTGTTCCAGCAGGTTCCCACCCGCTCAACTAGGAAAGACCCTAGACTATTAAACAAGGTTAAGGGGCAGGCCGGCGCGCTGCGCGCATCCGGCCTGCCCCATTCACCCCTGCTCAGGTCACCACCTGGGCCTCCTTAATGACGAGCCGCTTGTCCCGTTCTTCCCACCGGATCACTTTTAGCGTGATCTGCTGGAATTCCGGCAGCTTGTGAAACTCCACGACGTTGTCGCCGTCCAGTTTCACCTTGCCCTCTTTCAGGTCCGGGTATTCCTCGAATACCGCCAAGCCCGGCTGCAAGGCCAGTTCATGCCGGACGCAGATGACTTTGCCATAACCATCCTTCCGGTTGAACGCCTTCGCCGTGCTCGACATGACCACGCCCCGAACAAACAGACCGTTCGGCTTGTCGGACTGAGCAGTTGTTTTTGTGTTTTCCGCCATGCGGTTAATCCCTCCCATTTCGGCGATGATGATTTCCCAACGCACATCCCGATTGGGGTCGCAGAATTCGACGCTTGCGTGCTTCGAAGATTTTCTGCTACCAAGGGAGCCTGTTGCAAACGTAGCCGACGTGGCGGAATTGGCAGACGCGCTAGACTCAAAATCTAGTGTCTTTACAGACGTGTGGGTTCGACCCCCTCCGTCGGCACCATGCAATTAAGGTGGTTATGCCCCATGCATCCACTCTCTCTCCATCAAATCGGGGCAAGGCCAGTAGGAGTAAAGGCGCAAAATCATAATATATCGCGAACAGGCTTGGCGTTTAACTCCAATCTGCGCATGCTGACGGGACATGAAATCGCAGGAAGCTGAGTTCAATTTGAAAGTCCAGGATTGTGTCGAAGGCATGAAGGAATTGCCAGAGGCGTCAGTGGACATCGTGGTGACTTCGCCGCCCTACAACCTGGGAATCAAATACAAAAAATACCAAGACAACAAGACGCGCGAAAAATATTTGGAGTGGTGCTGTGAATGGGCCACGGAAATCAAACGTGTGCTTACAGATCGGGGATCCTTTTTTCTGAACCTCGGCGCTTGTCCGTCAAACCCGCTTCTCCCTCACGAATTACTGGTGGCGTTGAAAGGAGAAAAAATAGGTTTCTCGCTCCAAAATACGTTTCATTGGATCAAGTCGATCACGGTGGAAACCAAGGCGGGCGATCAATTCTCGGTGGGCCACTTCAAGCCGATTCAATCGCACCGCTATGTGAATGACTGTCACGAATATATTTTCCACCTCACGAAAGGCGGCGACACTCCGCTGGATCGCCTGGGCGTCGGGGTGCCTTACTCCGACAAATCAAATATTGGCCGGTGGTCGCACACGAAAGGCCGCGACTTGAGATGCCGGGGCAACAACTGGTTCATTCCGTATCAAACGATTGTCAGCCGGTCAAAACAACGTCCGCACCCGGCGACGTTTCCGGTCGAACTGGCCGTGAACTGCATCAAAGTCCACGGTTGCAATCCTGAATTGGTGATGATGGATCCATTTCTGGGGATCGGCCATTCCGCGCTCGCGGCGAAACAATGCGGGATTCGGCGTTTCATCGGTTTCGATATTGATTCCGACTACGTGGACGTGGCGCGTAGCTTGTTGGAAAAGGGCGCGACCGAATCCAAGTCCGAACTCAAAAGGCAACCCACGCGAGCGCCACGGAAACGGCCCGGTCAATCGGACCTGCTCTTCAATGTGAGCGAAGTTGCCTGAAAAAGTTTCACGCTTCCGTGCGTGGATCACCAAACCCCTTTCCTTTCGCGCCGTTATTTGTTTGGCTCTTGCCGCGTGGACACCACCAAGCCAAAGACCTTGCACTACCGGCGCTCGCGCTTCGTAACGCAATTGCCGGTGGACTTTCTTTACAGTCCATCGCACGCGTGGCTGGCACGGCAGGCGGACGGCACGTGGCGCGTCGGCATCACCAAGTTCGCCACGCGCATGTTGGGCGACATGGTGGATCACGGCTGGGAAATCGCGCCGGGCGTGCTGGTGGAATGCGGGCAAGTCGTCGGCTGGCTCGAAGGCTTCAAAGCCATCTCGGATATTTTCTGTGTCGCCGATGGAACTTTCGCCGGAGGCAATCCCGTCCTGAAGGAGAAAGTCGCGCTGGTGAACAAGGACTGTTACGGTGCCGGCTGGCTGTACGCCGTGCGCGGCATGCCCGACGCGAAATGCCTCGACGTCCACGCCTACGTGAAGCTGCTGGACAAGACGATTGACAAGATTCTGGAAAAGCAAATGAGTGACGAAAACAAATGAGCGCGAAACCGAAGCGAAGTTCAAAGTCGTCGCGGAGAACGGCCAAAGGCGGTGCGGTCGCCGTGCGAGTTGGTTCGAAATCAAAAACTCGGATCACGAAATCCGCGCGTCCGAGCGCCCGCTACATCATGCTCGGAGGTTTTCTCGGCGCGGGGAAGACTACGGCGGTCGCCAAGCTCGCGCAGCATTTGACCTCGCAAGGTTTGCGCGTCGGCCTCATCACCAACGACCAGGGCCGCGAATTGGTGGACACCGCGATGCTCCGTTCACGCGGTTTCGCCACCGAAGAAATTCCCGGCGGTTGCTTTTGTTGCCGCTTCAATTCACTCGTGGATGCGGCGCGTAGGCTCACCGCCGTTTCGCGCCCGGATGTTTTCATCGCCGAGCCGGTGGGCAGTTGCACCGACCTAGTGGCGACCGTCACGTATCCGCTGCGGCGCATGTATGGCGACCAGTTCACCATTGCGCCGTTGAGCGTGCTTGTCGATCCGGCGCGCGCGGGGCGTATCTTCGGAGCGGGGCAGGGGCAGAAGTTTTCCGAGAAAGTGCTCTACATCTATCGCAAGCAACTTGAGGAAGCCGACCTCATCGTCATCAATAAAGCCGACACCTTGAGCGTGAACCAGCAGCATGAATTGGGGTGCGCTCTCGGCGAAACGTTCCCAGCCAAGGAAATCTTCCACGTCTCCGCGCGTACCGGCAAAGGGCTGGAGCCGTGGTTTGCCCGGATCATCAGCGGCGAGCAACCGGGCGGCGAGGCGATGACGGTGGACTATGAAGTTTATGCCGAAGGCGAGGCGTTGCTTGGGTGGTTGAATTGCACGGTGCGATTGGCGGCGAAAAAGCCATTCGACGGAAATAAATTTCTCCAAACGCTGGCCGATGACCTGCAGCAACGCCTGAGCAAACGCGGCGCGGAAATCGCCCATCTGAAAATGACGCTCGATCCCGACGAGGGCTTGGGCGATCTCGCCGTCATTAACCTGGTACGAAACGATTTCGTGCCGGAGTTGTCGCAATCGCTGGAAGAGCCGCTCACCGGCGGACAAGTGATCCTCAATCTTCGTGCCGAGGCCGCGCCGGAGATTTTGCGCGCGGCCGTGGAAGCGGCCGTCCAGAAGTGCGGCCAGGCAAACCAGCACCTCACGGCGAAACTGGAACACTTGGAGCATTTCCGTCCGGGCAAACCGCAGCCGACGCATCGTATCACCACGATGGCGTGAATTCCCCGTAGGAGTCGACGTGAGGAGGCTCTCACTTATCACCGATTAAGATGAGTCTCGTCACCTCGTCTCCTACAAAGCGGGACGGGCTTTCTCCGGCAAAACCAATCATTGGCAACCGGGTTTAACCGTTGTAGTTTGACCGTCGAAACATGACGACAGCCCCGCGCATCCTTTACTGCCACTGCCAATACGCCCAAGTCGTGCCGCCGGAGGTGAAGGAGGCGGTGTTGCGCAAGCTGGCCGAGTCGGGCGTGGCCTTCGACGCCGTGGCGGACCTCTGTGAAATGTCCGCGCGACAGGATGCGTCGCTCAAGCGGCTTGCCGACGGCGGCCCGGTGAAAATCGCCGCGTGTTTCCCACGCGCCGTGAAATGGCTTTTCCACACCGCCAAGGCTGATCTCCCGCTCGCCGCCGCCGAGGTGCTGAACATGCGAGTGCAGAGCGCCGAGGAAGTGTGCGCCGCCCTGTTCAACGGCGAGGTGAAGGCGAATTTGCCAGAGGGAAAAGTCACAGCGAGCGATGTGCCAAAGGCTGTTGTATCGTGAATGCTCAGCCAACTGTCAGTTACGAACACGATCGCCTTTGTTTTTTGGCGAGCCAGATTGAACCTTTGCGGCTTGAAGAGGCGTTTCGAGTAAAGACGTTGAGTGGGACATTCCAGATGACAAAAGCAGAGTTCCGTGAGGTGTTTGGAAACGTGGCACGAAGCACAGCCTATCGTTTGCACGGCATGTATCACTACCCAAATCCGCCTCGTAAAGCAGCATGCTTCAAGGTTGATTAGGTAATTCTTCTCATGTCACTTACGTCACAAGCCACCATCCAGGTTGTCCGCTGCGGAAGTCACCGATCGTTTCGCCGTGCCGTGCCGCGCGCGCACGCTTGCTTCGGTCTACTCTGAAGGCTACTTTGTGCCCATGAAAAAAGAACGCGCCTATCATTCCGACCCGGAGATTCTCGGCGGCACTTTGGTGTTCAAGGGAACGCGAGTCCCGGTGCAGAGTTTGTTCGACCACCTCAAGGCGGGCGATTCCATCGAAGTTTTCTTGGACGGTTTCCCCAGCGTGAAACGGTCGCAGGTGCTGGCCGTGCTCAAGGAGATGGAAACGGATTCTTGCTTTGAGCCGGCAAATGTTGGACTCTAAAAGCATGATAACCGTCGAAGCCACCGACCAGGCCGTCCGCGTCACCATTCCGAAAGATGAGGTGCCTGCCGACCGGTTGAATTCGTTTCTGGACTGGCTGCGACTTGAAGTCATCGCCCGCCGGAGCAGTCTGGACGAAGTGGAGGCCGGGCGGCTGGCCGAAGAAATCAAGGCGGGCTGGTGGGCGGCGAACAAAGACCGGTTCATCAAGCCGGTTCCATGAACGCGGAGTGCGTCGTGGTGGACGCCAACCTGGCCTTCAAGGCGCTGGCCGCCGGACGCGGAGATTTGCGCGACCGGTTGAATCCTTCGGCGAACCTTCAATTCTTCAGCCCCCGCTTCCTGTTCGTCGAGTTGTTCAAGCACAAGGAGCGGCTGGCCCGCACGGCGCGCGTGAACGAAAACGATTTGCTGGAGGCGCTGCACACGCTGGTGACGCGGCTGGAATTTGTCACCGAGGCCAACATTGCCATCGGCATCTGGATGGAAGCCCACCGGCTCTGTCACGACGTAGATGAAAAAGACACGCCTTACATCGCGGTCACGCTCCATTTGGACGGCCGCTTATGGACGGAGGACAAGGAATTGAAGCAAGGGTTGCGGGCGAAGGGATTTGACCGATTCTACGAACCGTAAGGAGCGTGACCGATGAAGCTCGTTTCCAAGCTGACAATTATCGAGGAATGAGTATTTTCGTAATGTATGCCATTGACCGCTGAATCCACTCTCCGCGTCGTCCTCTACGAAGGCGCGGATGCGCAACCGCTCGAAGCCACCGACCGTTTCTCCGCGCTGACCGCGCTGCTCGAAAAGGGTTTCGCCGTCACCCGCGCTGTCGCGGGTGGACGCGTCGCGCCGCATGACCGTGGGTCGTTGCTCGTGCTCGGCAAGTTCGCCGGCGGCGGCCAGCTCGACGCGGAAGGTGTTTCGGGCGGCGACTCCGTGCGCTTCCAGGACATCACCGGTTTTGACACGAACCGCATCGCGGAGTTGGCCGAGAGCACGCGCGCCGAGACGGGCGCGGCCAAGCACGGCGAGTGGAAGCCGTGGTTTCCAGTCATAGATTACGACCGCTGCACGAACTGTATGCAATGCCTGAGCTTCTGCCTCTTCGGCGTCTATGGCGTGGACGAGCAGAACAAAATCCAGGCGCAGAACCACGACAACTGCAAAACCAACTGCCCGGCTTGCTCGCGCGTCTGTCCCGAGGCCGCCATCATGTTTCCGAAATACAAGGCCGGCCCCATCAACGGCGACGTGGTGCAGGACTCCGACATGGGCAAGGAGAAGATGAAGGTGGACATCTCCGCGCTGCTCGGCGGCGATGTTTATTCAGCGCTCCGCCAACGCAGCGACGCGGCGAAGGCGCGTTTCAGCAAAGAGCGCGACGACAAGAAGGCGCTGCAAGAACGCCAGAAATGCCTCACCAAACTCGCCCAAGGCGGCGACATCCCGATGGAAGTGTTGATGAGCCTGCCGTCGCCGGAGGAAATCCTGCGCCGCGCCGAGGAGGCGAAAGCGAAGGCACAGGCGGCACTCGCCGCCAATGCAGTAAAATGAGCCGCCATGAGAAAACTTTGGAACGCATCCTCAGCGGCGAAGCTGATGCGAACATTGATTTCGACGACCTCCGGCAGGTGCTTCTGCGAAAAGGTTTCCGCGAAAGAACGAAAGGCAGCCACCACATTTTCACCCGGTCTGGCGTTCGGCACCGCATCACGCTTCAACCCGATGGCCGGCACGCGAAAGCATATCAGGTGAGACAAATCCGCGAAATTCTGTCAGAGTATCCCCAGCTATGAACGCCAAAACCTACGAACTCATCATTGATTGGAGCGACGAAGACAAGTGCTACGTCGTGAAAGTGCCCGACCTGCCCGGCTGCATGGCCCACGGCAAAACGCGTCAGCAGGCCGTGAAGATGGCCGAGGAGGCGATTGAGCTTTGGATTGAAACGGCAAAAGAGGACGGCATTGCTGTGCCGAAGCCGAGGAGTTTTGCCGCATTGGCCTGACGATTTTCCTTTGTGCTCCCCGCCCTTGTCTTCCGCACCCTGCGCTCCGCGAACAAGCGGTGCATCGCGAAATTCTGCTGGAACTTCGGCGTAAAGGGCATGCTGTCGGTCGAGAAGTTCAAGCGCCGACTCAAACGCGGTGAGGTTTTTCCGCCGTTCCTTTATCTTTCCATCATCAACTCCTGCAACCTCCGCTGCCAGGGCTGCTGGGTGGACGTCGAGGAGAAGGACGCCATCGACCTCGACTCGCTCAACCGCACCATCACCGACGCCAAGCGGCACGGGAACGCCTTCTTCGGCATCCTCGGCGGCGAGCCGTTCATGCACCCGCAACTCCTCGATTTGCTCGCGGCGCATCCGGATTGTTATTTTCAGATTTTCACCAACGGCCAGCTCATCACGGAGAAAACGGCGAAGCGCCTGCGCGAAATCGGCAATGCCACACCGCTCGTCAGCATCGAGGGCCGCGAAATCACGAGTGACGAACGGCGCGGCAAGAAGGAGGTCTTCATCCGCACGTTGCGCGGCTTGGAGAATTGTCTGCGCGAGGGTTTGCTCACCGGCGTCGCGACGAGCGTGTGCCAGACGAACATCGACGAACTGCTCACCGAATCTTGGTTGCAGGAGCTCATCAACCGCGGCGTGCATTACGTGTGGTATCACACCTACCGCCCCGTCGGGCCGAAGATGAACGCGCCGCTCGCGTTGCGCCCTGACCAGCTCGTGCGCGTGCGGCGGTTCATCGTCGAGATGCGCGCCAAGATGCCTATCGCGATGATCGACGCCTATTACGACGACCGCGGGCAGGCGCTGTGCCCGATGAGCACGGGCGTCTCGCATCACATCGGGCCGAAGGGCGACATCGAGCCGTGCCCGATCATTCAGTTCGCGAAGGAAACGATTCACGACGAGCGCGGCATTTACGCCACGATGCGCGACAGTTCGTTCCTGAAAGATTTCCGGGAACTCAGCGCGCATCACACGCGCGGCTGCGTGGTGCTCGAACGCCCCGACCTCGTGAAAGAACTCGTCGTGAAACACGGCGCGCGCGACACGACCGTCCGCGGCACCGCGATGGCGGAACTCGAGGCGATGACGCCGCGTTTCAGCCAATGGCTGCCCGGCGAGGAAATCCCGGAGAAACACTGGATGTATCGGCTCTCGAAAAAATATTGGTTCAGCGATTTCGGCGCGTATCGCAACGTGGCGCACGACGCCGAGGCGAAGGCGCGGGAGTTGAAATCAAAGCTAGACCAAGCTCCCCCGGCCAAGCAGAATAATCTTCCAGCAGAGACTGTTTTAGAATAAGTAGTAAAACCGAACGTCAAACACGCGACTATGCAGCCCATCACGCTGAATCCGATCGGGAGTTTCACCCCGGGCAGTGTCAGCATCCCCAAGCACGTCGTGCAGCAGCGCGTGCGCGCGCCGAAGAAAAACATTCCGCAGACCTCTATCGAGCGAAATCATTTCCTGCAGGTCATTCGCAACTACGTCGCCGAATTTAATCCCATTCCGCCGCTGCCGACTGACGATCTCAAGGTTCATGCCGATCGCGTGGTCGGGATGCTCCAGTGCGATGCGATTTATCGTGACTACGTCGGCGTGCTCATCAACAACGAGATGTGGCGCGAGCAACTCGCGAGTGTGCCCTTCGAGCGACGGCTGCTGCTGCTGCCGAAATGCCTGCGCGTCGAGAGCAAGTGCCCCGCGCCGTTCGATGAGTTCGGCTTGCTCTGCAAGCAGTGCGGCCTCTGCACGATCCAAGATCTACAAGCCGAGGCTGAGAAGCTCGGCTACGCCACGCTCGTCGCCGAAGGTTCCGCGATTGTCATGTCGCTTATCCAGACCGGCAAGGTCGAGGCCATCGTCGGCATCAGTTGCCTGAGCGTGCTCGAGCGCAGCTTCCCGTACATGGAAGCCGCCGCCATCCCCGGCGTCGCCGTGCCGCTGCT
>JBKJSC010000190.1:0-5563 GCA_046593035.1 Limisphaerales bacterium
GAATCCGTTCGTTCGACCCCGAACACCTTCCGGCCGAAATCGCGCTGATGGAACTGTTCGCAGAGAAATTTCCGAATGTGCCGCAGGTCGCCTGTTTCGACACCGCGTTTCACAGCACCCTGCCCCGCGTGGCGAGGTTGCTTCCGATTCCACGCCGCTACGAGGCACAGGGCGTGCAACGCTACGGCTTTCACGGATTGTCGTACGCCTATTTGATGCAGGAACTCGAACGGGTCGCCGGTGCGAAGGCGGCGAACGGACGTGTCATCCTCGCGCATCTGGGCAACGGCGCGAGCATGGTCGCCGTGCGGGACGGACGCAGCCTGGACACGACGATGGCGTTCACACCTGCTGCGGGGCTGGTGATGAGCACGCGCTCCGGCGATATTGATCCTGGGCTGGTTTCATTTCTAGCGCGCAGCGAAGGGATGACTGCGGAGCAATTCGATCACCTGGTGAATCACGAATCGGGGCTGCTCGGAGTCTCCGAGACCAGCTCCGACATGCGGATATTGCTCGCGCGGGAAGCCACTGATGTCCGCGCGGCGGAAGCGGTGGCGCTGTTTTGCTATCAGGCGAAGAAGTGGATCGGAGCTTATGCCGCTACGCTTGGCGGACTCGACACGTTGGTCTTCGCCGGCGGAATTGGAGAAAACGCGTCGCCGGTGCGCACCCGCATCTGCGCAGGACTCGGCTTCCTCGGCATCGAACTGGATGAGTCGCGCAACGCGGAGAACGCGTCGCTGATTTCTACGGCCGACGGTCGAGTTGCCGTGCGGGTCATCCGAACCGACGAAGAACAGATGATCGCAAGTTCCGCCAGTCGCGTGCTCGGCCTTGGGTAGCGGATGTCGGTTGAAATCTGACAATTACCAACCCGCTGCCTGGAAATGGTCACCGACAACCGCTCCATAGCCGACAGCTATGGGCGCGATGCAAACTAGGTATTGGTCGGTTTCATCCTCCAGGAACACTGTTTATACGGGTGATACCGAATGATTATGTTACGACCCGCAAGAACCCCTGTTAAAGCAGTTGGCGCTTCAAGCTGGGCGCGATTAATCGCAGAGTTTGCGTTGGCCCTTTTTTTTACGCACCACGCCGCCCTGGGTGGTGAAGCACCCGTATCCCTCGGATCCACCGCCGCCTTTGCAGTCCTGGCTGGCGCGGGTGTAACCAACTCAGGTAACACCACGATCAATGGCGACCTTGGGGCGAGTCCTGGAACTGCGGTGACTGGTTTTCCGCCCGGGGTGATCAGCGGCACGCTCCACGCCAGCGATCCTGTCGCGGCCCAGGCCCAAGCTGATTTGACCATCGCCTACAACGACGCTGCGGGACGGACACTGACTCCTGACTCGTTGCTTTTGGTGGGAAATATCGGCGGCCAGACTCTCACTCCGGGGCTTTATAAATCGCCATCGGCCTTCGCGATCTCGTCCGGGGATCTCACACTCAACGCCGGAGGCGACACGAATGCCGTCTTCATTTTCCAAATGGCAACCACACTCACCACGACTTCCGGTCGCCAGGTGATCCTGAGTGGCGGGGCCAAAGCCGCCAACATCTTTTGGCAGGTCGGCAGTACCGCAACACTGGGAACAAATTCCATCTTCAAAGGTAACATTTTGGCTCAACAGTCAATCACACTGCAGACCGGTGCGGTGCTGGAAGGTCGCGCCTTGGCCCGGGTTGGCGGCATTACTCTGCTCGCCAACACCATTACGATTCCAGGCGCGAGGCCGCCACGTCCCAGCTTTGGTCCGGCCTCGCTCTCGCCCGATGGCACCGTGACCCTGAGCATCACGAACACCCCAGGTCTCGCACTCACGCTCCAGTTCTCCACCGACCTTGTGAGTTGGACGATTCTCTCGACGCCGACCCCGGCCATCAGCCCCTACCTAATCACCGACCCCGCGTCGTCGGCTGAGGTTATGCGCTTTTACCGGGCCTTTTATCCATAACAAATCGAAAGCCTCGCAGGCTGAAGCTGGCTTCGATCGCAGCTCCAGTTGATCAACCAAACCGAACCACACAGAAAAAATCCTATGACAACTTCAATCCAAGAAAAATCCAAGCGAGGCGTGTCGCTTCTAGTTCTGCTCGTCCTGCTGGTCTTGTTCGCCCTGGCATCGCCCGCACGAGCGCAGCACATCATCTCCGCCACGCGCGATTGTAATTGCACCAACTTGATTATTCAGTTGTTTGAGTACCCTAACGAACCCTTGGTGGTTCAATTCGGGAATGTTTCTCTTCCTGGCAGGTATGACTTTGCGTCACAGCAAATCGTAGCCGTTCTGCCGCCCGGAACCCCTCCAGGCCTGTATCTGTTGAGCATCTTCAGTGCAAGTAACAATTCGTACTGCTCTACCGAAGTTAATCTTCCTTGCTGCCAAGCTGGCACGCCAGGACCCGCAGGACCCGCAGGATCCAACGGAGCAAAGGGGGCTACCGGAAGCACAGGCGCGACTGGTCTCACGGGAGCGACCGGGCTCACCGGGGCCACGGGGGCCACCGGACCCATCGGTGCCACCGGTCCGGCCGGACCCACGGGTCTCACAGGAGCGACTGGACTCACCGGGGCCACGGGGGCCACTGGTCCCATCGGTGCCACCGGTCCGGCGGGACCCACGGGTCTCACGGGTGCCACCGGACCAGCCGGAATCAATGGCGTGGATGGTGCCACCGGTCCGGCAGGAGCGATCGGACCGGCCGGACCCACGGGTCTCACAGGAGCGACTGGACTCACCGGGGCCACGGGGGCCACTGGTCCCATCGGTGCCACCGGTCCGGCCGGACCCACGGGTCTCACGGGAGCGACCGGGCTCACCGGGGCCACGGGGGCCACCGGACCTGCCGGAACCAACGGTGTGGACGGTGCCACCGGCCCGGCCGGACCCGGTGGATCATCCCAATACGGGTATATTTACAACATAGGGTCTGTGGGTACGGTGGCGATAGATGCCGATGTTCCCTTCAGTAATAATGGCATTCTTACATCCGGAATAACGCACTCACTCGGAGGCGCTGGAATTACATTTACAAGTGTGGGTATCTATAAAATTACCTTCTCCGTGTCGGCTGTAGAATCTTGCCAATTTGCCCTGTTCATCAATGGCGTCGAGGTTCCAGGAACGATCTACGGTTCGGGTGCCGGCACTCAGCAAGATAGTGGGCAGGCGATCATCAGCGTAGGATCCAGCGATATTCTAACCCTTCGAAATCACAGTTCGGTTGCCGCAGTTACCCTCCAGACTTTGGCCGGCGGCACCCAGGGAAACGTCAACGCCTCCATCATCATTCAGAAATTGAATTAGCTGACAATAAGTTCCAAGACGAGCGCCACGGAACTCCTCCACAAGAGGGACGCAATTGGAATGGGGAGGTGTTGCCGACCAGCAGCATCTCAGAAGTGATTCTCGAAAAAACTTTTTCCCATTCGCCACCGCTTGAGGATGCCATGGTCGAGCCGGCCCTTTATGAATCAAAAAAAACAACCCACTGGCTCGCCGGACAACGGTGGCCACGCCGGCAAAGCAGGCGCAGAAATTACGCCCGATTCCCTTCAAGAAAAGCTGTCCGTGCAGCAGGATCGCTATCTTCGCCTGGCGGCCGACTTCGACAATTTTCGCAAAAGAACCGCGCAGGAGACCGAGCGGCGAGCCGGCGCTCAAAAGGAGGCGTTGATCCGCGAACTCTTGCCAGTCATTGACAATCTGGAGCGCGCACTCACCGTAAATGTGAACACGTCGTTCGAACAACTTCACCAGGGAGTGGACATGATCTTGCAACAATTGCGGCAAATCCTTCGCCAGATCGATGTCGATACGGAAGAGAGCCTGGGCAAGCCCTTTGACCCGCTGCGCCATGAGGCGATTGGTTCACGGCACGATCCATTCAAGCCCGATCGCATCGTGCTTGAAACCGTCCAGCGTGGTTACCGCCGTGGCCAAGAGGTTTTCCGGACTGCGAAGGTGATCATGAACGACCTGAGCCAATAGGAATTTCCACGATGCCTGTTGAATTCAAAGACTATTACGCCACGTTGGGCGTTCCGCATAACGCCAGCGATGACGATATCAAACAGGCGTTCCGCAAGCTGGCCAGAAAACACCATCCGGACGTGGCGAAAGACAAAAAGGCTGGCGAAGCCAAGTTCAAGGAGATCAACGAGGCCAATGAAGTCCTCAGCGACGCACAAAAGCGCAAGCGCTATGACGAACTGGGCACCCAATGGAAGGAAGGCACTGCTGGTCAACGCCCGTCTGGTCAGCAACGACACGCCCACGGCAACTCCGGATATGCGCAAGCGCATGAAACCCATTTTAGCGGCACAGGTTTCAGCGATTTTTTTGAACAGTTTTTCAGCCGGAGTGGTAGATCAGGGTCTTCATTTAATGAAGACGAGGCCGGCTATGAACAATTCAGCAAAACCCCTGGACCTGTTCGTGGAAACGACATCGAAGGCGAAATTCTCGTCACGCTCGCTGAAGCGCTGAATGGTGCCGTCCGGGAGATTTCCCTCCGAAGTCAGGACGCAAGAAACGGCCAACCAGTAACCCAACATTTCAAAGTCCGCATCCCGGCTGGCGTCCAGGAAGGTCAACGAATTCGCGTGCCGGGCAAAGGCGGGGAAGGCCTTGGAGGCGCTAATCCAGGCGATATTTATTTACGAGTACGCCTGGCCGCGCATCCTGATTTCCGAGTCCGTGGCACCGACCTCTATTATGATCTCGAACTCGCGCCTTGGGAAGGTGTGCTCGGCACGAACGCAAAAGTTCCAACTCTTAAGGGCCAGGTGAACGTCCGCATTCCACCCGGAACCAATACCGGTCAGCAATTACGGGTGCGCGGACAGGGTCTGCCAAAAGGAAAGAACGAGGGTTCCGGAGACCTCTATGTGGTTGTCGATGTCCAACTGCCCAAGAAGATAAACGACGAAGAACGCGCGCTCTGGGAAAAACTTGACCAGATCTCCGGCTTCAACCCTCGCAAGGCAACACCGCCGTGAACGCCCTTGCTTCCGATGAACGCAGCCTGGCAAGTGCAAAAATCCCCTGTCGACTTTTCAGCTTGAGTGGGGCAACGCAGGAAACGAAAACGTGAAATCAAAAACAAATCCACTCGCCCCAGAACTGCTGCGAAAGCTGGATGCCTATTGGCGCGCGGCCAATTACCTCTCCGTCGGGCAGATTTATCTTTACGACAATCCGCTGCTGAAAAAGCCGCTCACGCTAGCGCATATCAAGCCGCGCTTGCTTGGCCATTGGGGCACAACGCCGGGGTTGAATTTCATCTACGCGCACCTGAACCGCGTCATCAAGGAACACGACCTTAATGTCATCAACATCACCGGGCCGGGACACGGCGGGCCGGGGTTGGTAGCGAATGCGTATTTGGAGGGCACTTACAGCGAGGTTTATCCGAACATCTCGCAAGACGAGGACGGGATGCAACGGCTGTTCAAGCAGTTCTCGTTTCCCGGTGGAATTCCCAGCCACGTCGCACCGGAGACGCCCGGCTCGATCCACGAAGGCGGCGAGTTGGGTTATTCGCTGTCGCA